>NZ_JAGRRB010000016.1:0-274701 GCF_018223925.1 Klebsiella sp. 10 | reverse complement strand
CGACCACCGCTGGCACCGGGTCTGAAACCACCAATGTGACGGTGATTATCGATGCGGTGAGTGGACGCAAACAGGTGCTGGCGCATGCCTCGCTGATGCCGGATGTGGCGATCCTCGACGCCGCGCTGACCGAGGGCGTCCCGCCGCATATCACGGCAATGACCGGGATTGATGCGCTGACCCACGCCGTCGAGGCCTACAGCGCCCGCCACGCCACGCCGTTTACCGACAGTCTGGCGATGGGGGCGATAGCCATGATCGGCGAGGCGCTGCCGAAAGCGGTGGGCTGCGGTCAGGATCTGGCGGCGCGGGAGAACATGCTGCTGGCTTCCTGCATGGCGGGGATGGCGTTTTCCAGCGCCGGGCTGGGGCTATGCCATGCCATGGCGCATCAGCCGGGGGCGGCGCTGCATATTCCGCACGGTCTGGCCAACGCCATGCTGCTGCCAACGGTGATGGAGTTTAACCGCATGGTGCGCCGGGCGCGCTTCAGCCAGATCGGCCGGGCGTTAACCGGCAAGAAAACCGATGACCGCGAGGCTATCGCCGCCGTGCGCGAGCTGATCGCCGAGGTCGGTCTGACGATGCGGCTGACGGAGGCTGGCGCGACGTCCGCGCACTACGCCGCCTGGGCGCAAGCGGCGCAGGAGGACATCTGTTTGCGCACCAATCCACGCACCGCCAGCCGGGTGCAGATTATCGAGCTGTACGCGGCGGCGCAATAAATGCCGATTTTCCCGGAGGCGTGTGGCTGTGGCTTTCCCGGCTCGCGCTGCGCTTAGCCGGGCTACAGGATCACAGCCGTCTGCTATGCCGTAGCCCGGGTAAGGCGTTCACGCCGCGGCCCGGGAAAGTCGCCTGAGTGCGGCTAATGTCCCGGTATTCACAGTATCTACAAATCATAAATGACAGGGAGTAAGGGCTATGGGAATTAACGAAATCATCATGTACATCATGATGTTCTTTATGCTGATTGCCGCCGTGGACAGGATCCTGTCGCAGTTCGGCGGCTCGGCGCGCTTTCTCGGCAAACTGGGGAAAAGCATTGAGGGATCCGGCGGTCAGTTTGAAGAAGGGTTTATGGCGATGGGCGCGCTGGGCCTGGCGATGGTCGGGATGACCGCCCTGGCGCCAGTGCTGGCTCATCTGCTTGGTCCGGTGATTATTCCGCTGTATGAGATGCTCGGCGCCAACCCGTCGATGTTCGCCGGCACGCTGCTGGCGTGCGACATGGGCGGTTTCTTCCTCGCTAAAGAACTCGCGGGCGGCGACGTGGCGGCCTGGATGTACTCAGGCCTGATCCTCGGCTCTATGATGGGTCCGACCATTGTGTTCTCCATTCCGGTGGCGCTCGGCATTATCGAACCAACCGATCGCCGCTGGCTGGCGCTCGGCGTGCTGGCGGGCATTGTCACCATTCCCATCGGCTGTATCGCCGGCGGTCTGGTGGCGATGTATTCCGGGGTGGAGATCAACGGCCAGCCGGTAGAGTTTACCTTCGCGCTGATCCTGATGAATATGATCCCGGTGATCATCGTCGCCGTGCTGGTGGCGCTGGGGCTGAAGTTTATTCCGGAAAAAATGATCAACGGCTTCCAGATCTTCGCCAAATTCCTCGTGGCGCTGATCACCATCGGCCTGGCGGCGGCGGTGATCAAGTTCCTGCTCGGCTGGGAGCTGATCCCGGGGCTCGATCCGATCTTTATGGCGCCTGGCGACCAGCCCGGCGAGGTGATGCGCGCCATCGAAGTCATTGGCTCTATCTCCTGCGTGCTGCTCGGCGCTTACCCGATGGTGCTCCTGCTGACCCGCTGGTTTGAAAAACCGCTGATGCGCGTTGGTAATCTGCTAAAAATCAACAATATGGCTGCCGGCGGCATGGTCGCTACCCTGGCGAACAATATCCCGATGTTCGGCATGATGAAGCAGATGGATACCCGCGGGAAAGTGATCAACTGCGCCTTCTCGGTGTCAGCGGCGTTCGCCCTCGGCGACCATCTCGGTTTTGCGGCGGCCAATATGAACGCCATGATCTTTCCGATGATTGTCGGCAAGCTGGTCGGCGGCGTTACCGCGATTGGCGTGGCGATGCTGCTGGTGCCAAAAGATGAAAACGTACCGGCGCCTGCCAACAACGAAGCGGAGGCGCACTCGTGAACACGCGCCAGCTGTTGAGCGTCGGTATTGATATCGGCACCACCACCACGCAGGTGATCTTCTCGCGCCTCGAGCTGGTGAACCGCGCGGCGGTTTCCCAGGTGCCGCGTTATGAATTCATCAAACGCGACATTAGCTGGCAAAGCCCGGTCTTCTTTACGCCGGTTGATAAACAGGGAGAACTGAAAGAGGCCGAGCTTGAGGCGCTGATTCTGGCTCAGTACCGGGCAGCAGGGATCGCTCCACAAGCGGTGGATTCCGGGGCGATCATCATCACTGGCGAAAGCGCGAAAACCCGCAATGCCCGCCCGGCGGTGATGGCGCTCTCGCAGTCGCTGGGCGATTTTGTCGTCGCCAGCGCCGGGCCGCATCTGGAGTCGGTCATTGCCGGACACGGCGCCGGGGCGCAGACCCTGTCCCGGCAGCGGATGTGCCGGGTGCTCAATATCGATATTGGCGGCGGTACCTCGAACTATGCCCTGTTTGACGCCGGAAACGTCAGCGCCACCGCCTGCCTCAACGTCGGCGGCCGCCTGCTGGAAACCGACGCTCAGGGGCGCGTGGTCCACGCGCACCCGCCGGGGCAGCGGATTGTCGATGCGCTCTTTGGCTCCGGCACTAACGCCCTGGCGCTGACCGCCGGGCAGCTGGCGCAGGTGGCGAGCCGGATGGCGGCGCTGATCGTCGAGGTGATCGACGGCACCCTCTCACCGCTGGCGCAGGGGCTGATGCAAACCGAAGTACTGCCTGCGGGTATTCAGCCGGAGGTGATTACCCTTTCCGGCGGAGTGGGGGAGTGCTACCGCCATCAGCCCGCCGATCCTTTCTGTTTTTCCGATATCGGGCCGCTGCTGGCCACGGCCCTGCATGAGCATCCGCGCCTGCGTGAGATGAACGTGCAGTTTCCGACGCAAACCGTGCGCGCCACGGTGATTGGCGCCGGGGCGCATACGCTGTCCCTGTCCGGGAGCACCATCTGGCTGGAGGGGGTTCCATTGCCGCTGCGCAATCTGCCGGTGGCTATCCCGCAGGATGCCGCCGATCTGCCGAACGCCTGGCTCCAGGCGCTGACGCAGCTCGATCTGGCTCCCGAGGAGGACGCTTACGTGCTGGCGCTTCCCGCTTCACTTCCGGTGCGCTACGCCACCTTACTGACCGTAATTGACGCCCTGCTGGCGTTTGTCGCCCGCTTTCCCAATCCCCGTCCGCTGCTGCTGGTGGCCGAGCAGGATTTTGGCAAAGCGCTGGGCATGCTGCTGCGGCCACAGCTTCCACACCTTCCGCTGGCGGTCATCGATGAGGTGAGCATCCGGGCGGGAGACTATATCGACATTGGTACGCCTCTTTTTGGCGGATCGGTTGTGCCGGTGACGGTGAAATCACTCGCATTTCCTTCCTGAGGGAACGACTTATGAAACTAAAGACCACATTGTTCGGCAATGTTTATCAGTTTAAGGATGTAAAAGAGGTGCTGGCGAAAGCCAACGAACTGCGTTCGGGGGATGTGCTGGCGGGGGTAGCGGCGGAGAGTTCGCAGCAGCGCGTGGCCGCCAAGCAGGTGCTCTCCGATATGACGGTGGCCGATATCCGTAATAACCCGGTGATCCCGTATGAGGAGGACTGCGTTACGCGCCTGATCCAGGATGACGTGAACGAAACCGCCTATCAGCGGATTAAACACTGGACCATCAGCGACCTGCGGGAATACGTGCTCAACGACGAGGTCACCAGCGACGATATCGCCTTTGTCCGCAAAGGGCTGACCTCCGAGGTGGTGGCTGCGGTGGCCAAGATCTGCTCCAACGCCGATCTGATCTACGGCGGTAAAAAAATGCCGGTGATCAAAAAAGCCAATACCACCATCGGTCTGCCGGGGACCTTTAGCTGCCGCCTGCAGCCGAACGATACCCGCGACGACGTGCAGAGTATTGCCGCGCAAATCTATGAAGGGCTCTCCTTCGGCGCGGGCGACGCGGTGATTGGCGTCAACCCGGTCACTGACGACGTGGAGAACCTGAGCCGGGTGCTGGATACGGTGTACGGGGTGATCGACAAGTTTAACATCCCGACCCAGGGCTGCGTGCTGGCGCACGTCACCACCCAGATTGAAGCCATCCGCCGCGGCGCGCCGGGGGGGCTTATCTTCCAGAGCATCTGCGGCAGTGAAAAAGGGCTTAAAGAGTTCGGCGTCGAGCTGGCGATGCTCGATGAAGCGCGGGCGGTGGGGGCGGAGTTTAACCGCATCGCCGGGGAGAACTGTCTTTACTTTGAAACCGGGCAGGGCTCGGCGCTTTCCACTGGCGCTAACTTCGGCGCCGACCAGGTGACCATGGAAGCGCGTAACTATGGCCTGGCGCGGCACTACGATCCGTTCCTCGTCAACACCGTGGTGGGCTTTATCGGGCCGGAGTATCTCTATAACGACCGGCAAATCATTCGCGCCGGACTGGAAGACCACTTTATGGGCAAGCTGAGCGGCATCTCAATGGGCTGCGACTGCTGCTATACCAACCATGCCGATGCCGACCAGAACCTCAACGAAAACCTGATGATCCTGCTGGCGACCGCAGGCTGCAACTACATCATGGGCATGCCGCTCGGCGACGACATCATGCTCAACTACCAGACCACCGCCTTCCACGATACCGCGACCGTGCGCCAGCTGCTGGGCCTGCGGCCGTCGCCGGAGTTTGAACGCTGGCTGGAAACGATGGGCATTATGGCAAATGGTCGCCTGACCAAACGGGCGGGCGATCCGTCACTGTTCTTCTGATGACGCGGGGATGACACATCATGGATCAAAAACAGATTGAAGACATTGTACGCAGCGTAATGGCGTCGATGGGACAACCACAGTCGCAGCCGCAGGCCCCCGCAGCGTCGACGCCGGCCTGCCATGCCGCCTGCGCCAGCGAAGCGGTGGTGGAAAGCTGCGCGCTGGACCTGGGCTCAGCGGAAGCGAAAGCCTGGATTGGCGTACAACATCCGCACCGCGCCGAAGTACTGACTGAACTGAAACGCAGTACCGCGGCGCGCGTTTGCACCGGCCGCGCCGGCCCGCGTCCGCGCACTCAGGCGCTGTTGCGCTTCCTGGCCGATCACTCGCGCTCGAAAGACACGGTGCTCAAAGAGGTGCCGGAAGCGTGGGTGAAAGCGCAGGGGCTGCTGGAAGTGCGTTCCGAGATTAGCGATAAGAACCTCTACCTGACGCGTCCGGATATGGGCCGTCGCCTCAGTCCGGAAGCGATTGATGCGCTGAAGGCGCAGTGCGTGATGGATCCGGATGTGCAGGTGGTGGTCTCCGATGGTCTGTCGACGGATGCCATCACCGCCAACTACGAAGAGATCCTGCCGCCGCTGCTTGCCGGCCTGAAACAGGCGGGTCTGAAGGTCGGGACGCCGTTCTTCGTGCGCTATGGCCGCGTCAAGATTGAAGATCAGATCGGCGAGATTCTCGGCGCGAAGGTGGTGATCCTGCTGGTTGGCGAGCGCCCGGGGCTCGGCCAGTCGGAGAGCCTCTCCTGCTACGCGGTGTACTCCCCGCGGGTGGCGACCACCGTCGAGGCCGACCGGACCTGTATCTCCAATATCCACCAGGGCGGCACCCCGCCGGTAGAAGCCGCCGCGGTGATCGTGGATTTAGCCAAACGCATGCTGGAGCAGAAAGCCTCCGGCATCAACATGAGCCGTTAAGGAGGCATCATGCCAGCATTAGATTTGATTCGACCCTCGGTCACCGCGATGCGCGTGATTGCCTCGGTGAATGACGGTTTCGCGCGCGAGCTTAAATTACCGTCGCATATACGTAGCCTCGGACTCATCACGGCAGATTCTGACGATGTGACGTATATTGCCGCCGACGAAGCGACAAAGCAGGCGATGGTGGAGGTGGTCTATGGCCGCTCCCTCTACGCCGGCGCGGCCCATGGTCCGTCGCCTACCGCCGGCGAAGTACTGATCATGCTTGGCGGCCCGAACCCGGCGGAAGTTCGCGCCGGGCTGGATGCCATGATGGCGCATATTGAAGGTGGGGCGGCATTCCAGTGGGCTAACGACGCGCAAGATACCGCCTTTCTGGCGCACGTGGTGTCGCGTACCGGCTCTTATCTTTCATCGGCCGCTGGCATCGCGTTGGGCGATCCGATCGCTTATCTGGTGGCGCCGCCGCTGGAGGCGACGTTTGGTATCGATGCGGCGATGAAGTCGGCCGACGTTCAGCTGGTGACCTACGTCCCGCCGCCATCGGAAACCAACTATTCGGCCGCCTTTTTGACGGGAAGCCAGGCCGCCTGTAAAGCCGCCTGCAATGCCTTTACCGATGCCGTTCTCGATATTGCCCGTCATCCTGTACAGCGTGCGTAATGGAGGGAGCGATGATCAATGCGCTGGGATTGCTCGAAGTGGAGGGCATGGTCGCGGCTATAGACGCTGCGGATGCCATGCTTAAGGCGGCCAATGTGCGCCTGCTTAGTCATGAAGTGCTCGACCCGGGCAGGTTAACGCTGGTGGTGGAGGGCGACCTGGCGGCCTGCCGCGCCGCGCTGGATGCCGGGGCCGCCGCTGCCCGGCGGACCGGCTGCGTGATCAGCCGTCGGGAAATTGGCCGCCCGGAAGAGGATACCCAGCGGCTGATCGGCGGTTTTCAGCCACCGCCGCCAGCGCCCATGCCGCCTGCTGACCCGGCTTCATCGGAAGCCTTACTGACGCTGCTGGCTTCAGTTCGTCAGGGCATGACGGCCGGCGAGGTCGCCGCGCATTTTGCCTGGCCGCTGGATAAGGCCCGCCAGGCGCTGGAGCAGCTCTTTTCCGCAGGGACGCTACGAAAACGCAGTAGCCGCTATCGTCTCAAAAATCCATAACCTGTCGGAGGTGCCGGGAGCGGCTTGCCCCCGGCTTTAACGATTATGAAAAAGCGTCGTTCTGCAAATTTGCACCATCTCTGTTGCGAGGCGTTGCCGGAAGACACCAGGCTGACGCCTCAGGTTGAAATTGACAATATTCATCAACGACACACAACCGATGTGTATGAGCACGCCCTGACCATTACCGCCTGGCAACAGATCTACGATCAGCTGCATCCGGGGCAGTTTCGCGGCGAGTTTACCGAAATCCTGCTTGATGAGATCCAGGTCTTCCGCGAATATACCGGGCTGGCGCTGCGCCAGTCCTGCCTGGTCTGGCCGAACTCCTTCTGGTTTGGCATTCCGGCGACCCGGGGTGAACAAGGTTTTATCGGCTCGCAGTGTCTGGGCCGGGCAGAAATCGCCACCCGTCCCGGCGGTACGGAGTTCGAGCTCAGCACGCCGGATGATTACACCATTCTCGGGGTAGTGATTTCGCAGGAGGTGATTGCGCGTCACGCCAGTTTCCTGCACCACCCGGAGCGAGTGCTGCATATGCTACGCAACCAGTCAGCGCTGGCGGTCCGCGAGCCGCATAAGGCCGCGCTGTGGGGGTTTGTCCAGCAGGCGCTGGCCACCTTTAGCGAGCATCCGGATACCCTTCATCAGCCGGCCGTGCGTAAAGTCCTGCGGGATAATCTGTTGCTGGCGATGGGCACGATGCTGGAAGAAGCGCAGCCGATGGTAAGTGCAGAGAGCGTCAGCCACCAGAGCTACCGCCGCCTGCTGGCGCAGGCGCGCGAATATGTGCTGGAAAACAGCGCGGAGCCGTTAACCGTTCTCGATCTGTGCCAGCAGCTGTACGTCAGCCGTCGCACCTTGCAAAACGCCTTCCATGCGATTCTGGGGATTGGTCCTAACGCCTGGCTCAAAAGGATCCGCCTGAACGCCGTGCGTCGGGAGCTGATAAGCCCCTGGTCAGAGCGCGAGACGGTCAAGGAGGCGGCCATGCAGTGGGGATTCTGGCATTTGGGGCAGTTCGCCACCGACTATCAGCAGCTGTTTGCTGAGAAACCGTCGATGACGCTGCACCATCGCCTGCGCCAGTGGGTGTGAGGGAAGAGACTCCGCTACCGGGTGGCCAGCCGCCATCCGGCCGTTACAGCCAGTCGCGCACCTGAATAAACTCGCTCAGCGCCGCCTCGGGGCTGCCGGGCTCGGGCTGATAATCATATTCCCAGCGCACCAGCGGCGGCATCGACATCAGAATCGACTCCGTACGCCCGCCGGTCTGCAGGCCGAACAGGGTGCCGCGGTCCCAGACCAGATTGAACTCGACATAGCGGCCGCGACGGTAGAGTTGAAAGTGGCGCTCGCGTTCGCCGTACGGCGTGGCTTTCCGGCGTTCGACGATAGGTAAATAGGCGTCAGCATAGCCGTTCCCGACCGCCTGCATAAAGGCGAAGCAGTGGTCAAAATCCGGGGTGTTCAGGTCGTCAAAGAACAGACCGCCGATGCCGCGCTGCTCCTGGCGGTGCTTGAGATAGAAGTAATCATCGCACCATTTTTTATAGCGCGGATAGACTTCCTCGCCGAACGGCAGACACAGATCGCGGGCGGTACGATGCCAGTGGACGGCATCCTCTTCAAAGCCGTAGTAAGGGGTTAAATCAAAGCCGCCGCCGAACCACCACACCGGGTCGGCGCCAGGCTTTTCGGCAATAAAAAACCGCACGTTGGCATGGCTGGTGGGCACGTAGGGGTTCAGCGGATGAACCACCAGCGAGACGCCCATGGCTTCAAAACTGCGTCCGGCCAGCTCCGGGCGGTGCGCGGTGGCGGAGGCAGGCATGGCGTCGCCATGGACGTGGGAAAAGTTGACCCCCGCCTGCTCGAACACCCGGCCTTCGCGCAGCACCCGGCTGCGTCCGCCGCCACCGCCTTCCCGCTGCCAGGCATCTTCAATAAACGGCGCGCCATCCACGGCGCTCAGCTGCTGACAGAGGTTGTCCTGGAGCTGGAGCAGAAAAGTTTTTACCTGCGCGGCATCGGGTTTCATTAACGTCTCTTCGAATGGGCTTTCTGGTTATCGAACCAGTGGAAATAGCTGATAATGCCGTTGGCAATCGCGGTGGCGATTTTCTGCCGGAAGGCGGTGGTGCCGAGCAGTTTCTCCTCGTTCGGGTTGGTGATAAACGAGGTTTCCACCAGCACAGACGGTATGGATGGTGACTTCAGCACCACGAACGCCGCCTGCTCGGTATTGCGGCTGTGCAGCTTATGTACCGGCTTGATCTTTTTCAGGATATGCGAGCCCAGCGTCAGGCTGTTTTTGATGGTGTCGGTCTGCACCAGATCGAACAGTACCTGCTGCAGCAGATGGTCTTTATCCGTCGCTTTCTTACCGGCGACCTCATCGGCGCGGTTTTCGCGATCGGAGAGGTATTTCGCCATGGCGCTACTGGCGCCGCGGTTTGACAGGGCGAACACCGAGGCGCCGGCGGCGCTCGGGTTGGTAAAACCATCGGCGTGGATTGACATAAACAGATCGGCGCCGTGCTGATGGGCGATCTCCACGCGGTCGTACAGCGGGATAAAGGTATCGCCGGTGCGGGTCAGGCGGGCGTCGATGCCGTTGCTGCGCAAAATGCTGCGCACGTTCTTAGCGATCGCCAACACCACATGCTTCTCTTTCGAGCCGTTATGGCCGATAGCGCCGGTATCGATGCCGCCGTGGCCCGGATCTAACATTACAATCCGGCGACCCCCGGCCTTTTTGGCGGCGGGTTTGCTATGTCCATTTGACGTTTTCAGTGGCTGTTCTTTTGCGCTGACCTGTGAGGCGACGCCGCTCAGCGTCATCGCAGCCAGCCCGGCTTTCAGCACCTGACGGCGCGAAGCAAGTATTTTTAAGGGTTTAAAAGTGCTCATTCGGCCTGAATTGTAAACAAGTGATGTCCAATGTTATATCGTATCGCGTTTGCCGTTACGACCATTCAAAATAAGAATTGTTTTACTTTTCATTTCAATACATGACAAAGTCATATTATGCCATTTTTTGTCGCTGATTTCGCCTGATATTGGCTATCAGTTATATTCGCGCCATAATCACTGTTTTTAACCGTCAATGGTGGGGAATACCATGGAGATTCGCGTTTTTCGCCAGCAGGATTTCGAAGAGGTTGTGACGCTGTGGGAGCGCTGCGATCTGTTGCGCCCGTGGAACGATCCGGAGATGGATATTGAGCGCAAGCTGAATCACGACGTCAGCCTGTTTCTGGTGGCGGAAGTGAATGGCGAAGTGGTCGGCACAGTGATGGGCGGATATGACGGTCATCGCGGATCGGCCTATTATCTCGGCGTCCATCCGGAATATCGCGGCCGGGGTATCGCGAACGCGCTGCTCAACCGTCTGGAGAAAAAGCTGATTGCCCGCGGCTGCCCGAAAATCAACATTATGGTCCGTGAAGACAACGACGTGGTGCAGGGAATGTACGAGCGGTTGGGCTATGAGTACGCCGATGTCCTGACCCTGGGCAAGCGCCTGATCGAAGATGAAGAATACTGAGTTTATCCCCGCCGATTTTGATGCCCATGGCCGTCTGCGCCTGCCTTTGCTTTTCTGGTGCGTGCTGTTGTTGCAGGCCCGCACGTGGGTGCTGTTTTTGATGGCCGGCGCATCGCGCCAGCAGGGCGACGCGATTCTTAATTTGTTCTATCCCGATCACGAGCGCTTCTGGCTTGGTTTACTGCCAGGCGTGCCGGCGGTGCTGGCCTTTCTGCTTAGCGGCTATCGTCAGCGCCTGCCGCGCCTGTGGCGGGCGATGCGCTGGCTGCTGGTGCTATCGCAAGTGCTGCTGTTGCTGTGGCAGCCGATGCTATGGCTGAGCGGCGAATCTCCCTCCTCGTTGACCATTGCGCTGCTGGTCGCGGATGGCTATGCCCTGTGGTGGCTGTTAACCAGCCGTCGCTTGGGCGCCTGTTTTCACCAGACCACCTTTTAATGGCACTTTTTGCCGATCGTGAACTCCAACATGCGTTGAATGACTCAGAAAGGATTGAGATATGAAATCGCTACGTGTAATGCTCTGTGCGCTTCCGCTGGCGCTTCCGCTGGCGCTGACCGGCTGCTCCACGATGAGCGCAGTCAACTGGTCGGCGGCCTATCCGTGGAACTGGTTTGGCGCTTCCACCGAGGTGACCGAGCAGGGAGTGGGTAAACTGACGGCTTCCACGCCGCTCAATGAACAGGCGATTAGCGATGCGCTGGGCAGCGACTACCGTTTACGCAGCGGAATGAAGACCGATAAGGGCAATATCGTCCACTACTTTGAAGCCCTGAAAAACAACAGCGTGGCGCTGACCATCAATGGCGACAACGGTGCTATCAGCCGGATTGACGTGCGTGATGCGGATATCAAAACCGCCAGCGGCGTGAAAATCGGCACACCGTTTAGCGACCTGTACAGCAAAGCCTTCGGCAACTGCCAGAAAGGCAGCCATGACAACGGGGCGGTCGTCGAGTGTCAGGCCGAGGGGAGCCAGCATATCAGCTATGCCTTCACTGGCCACTGGAGCGGTCCGGACGAGCTGATGCCCTCCGACGATACGCTGAAAAACTGGAAGGTCAGCAAGATTATCTGGCGTCGCTAAATTGATCTGAAGAGACACGACAGCTCTGAAAAACGGTTACAATGGCGCGTTAGCAACGCGACAGCGTTGTGGTTGCATCATTTCAGGAGGAGCGATGTCTCAGGTTCAGAGCGGCATTTTGCCGGAACATTGCCGCGCGGCGATTTGGATTGAAGCCAATGTCAAAGGGGACGTTAACGCCCTGCGCGAAGCGAGCAAAATTTTTGTCGATAACGTGGCCACCTTCCAGGCTAAATTCCCCGACGCCAAACTCGGTGCGGTGGTGGCGTTCGGCAATAACGTCTGGCGTCAGCTGAGCGGCGGCGAAGGGGCGGATGAGTTAAAAGATTTCCCGGTCTATGGCAAAGGGCTGGCGCCGTCCACCCAGTATGACCTGCTGATTCATATTTTATCCGCCCGTCATGAAGTTAACTTCTCGGTGGCGCAGGCCGCGCTGGCCGCCTTTGGCGACGCTATCGACGTGAAAGAAGAGATCCACGGCTTCCGCTGGGTGGAAGAGCGTGACCTCAGCGGCTTCGTCGATGGCACCGAAAACCCGGCGGGGGAAGAAACCCGCCGCGAAGTGGCGGTCATTAAAGACGGCGTGGATGCGGGCGGCAGCTACGTGTTCGTCCAGCGCTGGGAGCATAATCTCAAACAGCTGAACCGCATGAGCGTGCCGGATCAGGAGATGATGATCGGCCGTACTAAAGACGCTAACGAAGAGATCGATGGCGATGAACGTCCGGTCACGTCGCACCTGAGCCGCGTGGACTTAAAAGAAGATGGCAAAGGGCTGAAAATCGTCCGTCAGAGCCTGCCGTACGGCACCGCCAGCGGCACCCATGGCCTCTATTTCTGCGCTTACTGCGCACGCCTGTATAACATCGAGCAGCAGCTGCTGAGCATGTTTGGCGATACCGACGGTAAACGCGACGCGATGCTGCGCTTCACCAAACCGGTGACCGGCGGGTATTACTTCGCGCCGTCGCTGGAGCGTATCCAGGCGCTGTAATTTTTCCCCTCACCCTAACCCTCTCCCCAAAGGGGAGAGGGGACGGTAAGGTGCGGCTATGGAATCTGCGTGCGGATTCTTTTACTCCCTCTCCCTCAGTCAGAGGGGAGGGGTGAGGGCATCGGCGACTCAGGCGCTTCAAGTATCCCCTCCATCACCGCATCACCATGCTCTTCAAACTCATTATTCCAGAAGCGTAAAACTCGCCATCCCTCGCTCTGTTGCCAGCGGGTGCGGCGTCATCGTGTTGGCCGCCGTCCAGTTCAATCGCCAGCCGTATTGCGCAGCAGGCGAAATCGAGAATATAGGGGGCAACGGGGTGCTGACGGCGAAATGTATCGCTAGCAAAACGGCGGTTGCGCAGTCAGTACCCTGGTCGACGTTCTGCGGGCGTTAAGCTACGTCTGAGCTGACGAGCAAATATCTGTGTGTTTTTCATATAAACACAGTGCGCGCCTGGCTGCCGTTTGTCACAATGACCCGTCTAATCTGCGAGCCGCTTTCAGCTAAGCTTTGCCAGTTGCTTATTCCCTTTTCGACTTCCAAATCGCCAAACGGTATATAAAACCGTTACTCCTTTCGTACCCGTTATAAATATGATGATCATCAGAAAATGTTCAACGTTGATAAGGGTGCGCAATGGCCGTTAAATCACTGAAAAAAGGATATCTGGCGCTGGCGGCTTCCATGCTGCTGGTGGCGCAGACGCAGGCGACGGAGCTGCTGAACAGCTCCTATGATGTCTCCCGCGAGCTGTTTGCCGCCCTTAACCCGCCTTTTGAGCAGCAGTGGGCGAAAGACAATGGCGGGGACAAGCTGACCATCAAGCAGTCGCATGCCGGTTCATCCAAGCAGGCGCTGGCTATTTTGCAGGGCCTGAAGGCGGACGTGGTCACCTACAACCAGGTGACGGACGTGCAGATCCTGCATGACAAAGGCAACCTGATCCCGGCCGACTGGCAAAGCCGTCTGCCGAACAACAGCTCACCGTTCTATTCGACGATGGGTTTCCTGGTGCGTAAAGGCAATCCGAAAAACATTCATGACTGGAACGACCTGGTTCGCTCTGACGTTAAGCTGATCTTCCCGAATCCGAAAACCTCGGGTAACGCCCGATACACCTACCTGGCGGCATGGGGCGCGGCAGATAAAGCTGATGGCGGCGATAAAGCTAAAACCGAACAGTTTATGACTCAGTTTCTCAAGAACGTCGAAGTCTTTGACACCGGCGGGCGCGGAGCGACCACCACCTTCGCCGAGCGCGGCCTCGGCGATGTGCTGATTAGCTTCGAATCGGAAGTGAATAATATTCGCAAGCAGTATGAGGCGCAGGGATTTGAAGTGGTTATCCCGAAAACCAACATTCTGGCGGAGTTCCCGGTAGCCTGGGTCGATAAAAACGTCAAAGCCAATGGCACGGAAAAGGCGGCGAAAGCCTACCTGAACTGGCTCTATACGCCACAGGCGCAAACTATCATTACCGACTACTACTATCGGGTAAACAACCCGAAAGTGATGGATGCTCTGAAGGATAAATTCCCGCAGACCGAGCTGTTCCGCGTGGAAGATAAGTTTGGCTCCTGGCCTGAGGTAATGAAAACCCACTTCGCCAGCGGCGGCGAACTGGACAAACTGCTGGCGGCGGGGCGTAAGTAATGTTTGCTGTGTCGTCCAAGCGCGTGCTGCCGGGCTTTACCCTGAGCCTTGGCACCAGCCTGCTGTTTGTCTGTCTGATTTTGTTATTACCGCTCAGCGCGCTGGTGATGCAGCTGGCGCAGATGAGTTGGGCGCAGTACTGGGATGTGATCACCAACCCGCAGGTGGTGGCCGCCTATAAGGTGACGCTGCTGTCGGCGTTTGTGGCCTCGATTTTTAACGGCGTCTTTGGTCTGCTGATGGCCTGGATCCTGACCCGCTATCGTTTTCCGGGCCGCACGCTGCTGGATGCCTTAATGGACCTGCCGTTTGCGCTGCCGACGGCGGTAGCCGGTCTGACCCTGGCCTCGCTGTTTTCGGTGAACGGTATTTACGGGGAATGGCTGGCGAAGTTCGATATTAAAGTCACCTATACCTGGCTCGGCATCGCCGTGGCGATGGCCTTCACCAGCATCCCGTTTGTGGTACGCACCGTGCAGCCGGTGCTGGAAGAGTTGGGGCCCGAGTATGAGGAAGCGGCGGAAACGCTGGGCGCCACGCGCTGGCAGAGTTTCCGCAAGGTGGTGCTGCCGGAGCTGTCGCCGGCGCTGCTGGCGGGCATTGCTCTGTCGTTTACCCGCAGCCTCGGCGAATTCGGCGCGGTGATTTTTATCGCCGGCAACATCGCGTGGAAGACGGAAGTGACGTCGCTGATGATCTTTATTCGTCTGCAGGAGTTTGACTATCCGGCGGCGAGCGCCATCGCCTCGGTGATCCTGGCCGCCTCACTGGTGCTGCTGTTTTCCATCAATACCCTGCAGAGTCGCTTTGGTCGACGCGTGGTAGGTCACTAATGGCGGAAGTTACTCAATTGAAACGCTACGACGCGCCCCGTATCAACTGGGGAAAATGGTTTCTGATTGGCGTCGGGATGCTGGTCTCCGCCTTCATCCTTGTGGTGCCGATGCTCTACATCTTTATCCAGGCCTTCAGCAAAGGATTGATGCCGGTGCTGGAAAACCTGGCGAACCCGGACATGCTGCATGCCATCTGGCTGACGGTGATGATTGCGTTGATTACCGTACCGGTGAACCTGGTGTTCGGTACCTTGCTAGCCTGGCTGGTGACACGTTTTACCTTTCCGGGGCGCCAGCTGCTGCTGACGTTGCTGGATATCCCGTTCGCCGTCTCGCCGGTGGTGGCCGGTCTGGTGTATCTGCTGTTTTACGGCTCTAACGGTCCGCTGGGCGGCTGGCTTGACGCGCATAATCTGCAAATCATGTTCGCCTGGCCGGGCATGGTGCTGGCGACCATCTTTGTTACCTGTCCGTTTGTGGTGCGTGAGCTGGTGCCGGTGATGATGAGTCAGGGCAGTCATGAAGATGAGGCCGCGGTGCTGCTGGGCGCGTCCGGCTGGCAGATGTTCCGCCGGGTGACGTTGCCCAATATTCGCTGGGCGCTGCTGTACGGCGTGGTGCTGACCAACGCCCGCGCCATCGGCGAATTTGGCGCGGTGTCGGTGGTTTCCGGCTCGATCCGCGGCGAAACGCTGTCGCTGCCGCTGCAAATTGAACTACTGGAGCAGGATTACAACACCGTCGGCTCGTTTACCGCCGCCGCCCTGCTGACGTTAATGGCTATTCTGACCCTGTTTTTAAAGAGTATGTTGCAATGGCGTCTGGCCAATCAGAAAGAACGCGCGCAACAGGAGGGAAATCATGAGCATTGAGATTGCCAATATTAAGAAATCGTTTGGTCGCACCCAGGTGCTGAATGATATCTCGTTGGATATCCCTTCCGGACAAATGGTTGCGCTGCTGGGGCCCTCGGGCTCCGGAAAAACCACCCTGCTGCGAATTATCGCCGGTCTGGAGCATCAGACCAGCGGTCATATCCGCTTCCACGGTACCGACGTCAGCCGGATGCACGCACGCGACCGTAAAGTGGGCTTCGTTTTCCAGCACTATGCGCTGTTCCGCCATATGACGGTGTTCGATAACATCGCCTTTGGCCTGACCGTGCTGCCGCGCCGCGAACGCCCCAATGCGGCGGCGATTAAAGCCAAGGTGACCAAACTGCTGGAGATGGTGCAGCTGGCCCATCTGGCGGATCGCTATCCGGCGCAGCTGTCCGGAGGCCAGAAGCAGCGCGTGGCGCTGGCGCGCGCCCTGGCGGTGGAGCCGCAAATTTTGCTGCTGGATGAACCTTTCGGTGCGCTGGATGCGCAGGTGCGTAAAGAGCTGCGCCGCTGGCTGCGTCAGCTGCATGAAGAGCTGAAATTCACCAGCGTGTTCGTCACCCACGATCAGGAAGAGGCGATGGAAGTTGCCGACCGAGTGGTGGTCATGAGCCAGGGCAACATCGAACAGGCCGATGCCCCGGAGCGCGTATGGCGTGAGCCGTCTACCCGTTTCGTGCTGGAGTTTATGGGGGAAGTGAACCGCCTGCAGGGTGTCATCCGCGGTGGACAGTTCCACGTCGGCGCCCACCGCTGGCCGTTAGGCTATACCCCGGCATACCAGGGGCCAGTGGACCTGTTCCTGCGCCCATGGGAAGTGGACATCAGCCGGCGGACCAGCCTGGATTCGCCGCTGCCGGTGCAGGTCCTGGAGGCCAGTCCGAAAGGGCACTACACCCAATTAGTCGTTCAGCCTCTGGGGTGGTATGACGAACCGCTGAGCGTGGTGTTAACGGGCGATGAGGCGCCGTCCCGCGGCGAACGGCTGTTCGTCGGGCTGCAAAACGCGCGGTTGTACAACGGTACCGAGCGTATCGAGCCGCGCGGCGAGCTTGCTCTGGCGGAGTCGGCCTGATAGCTTAAATCAATGTGCTTTTGCCGGGTGAGGCTCTGCTTACCCGGTCTGGAATTATCACGCGTCTGCCAGGCCGGGTAAGCGAAGCGCCGCCCGGCTTTTTTATTGAGTAAAAATCGTGAATACACTCGAACAAACCATCGGCAATACCCCACTGGTCAAACTTCAGCGTCTGGGACCGGACAACGGCAGCGAAGTGTGGGTCAAACTCGAAGGCAATAATCCGGCCGGCTCGGTGAAAGATCGCGCCGCGCTGTCGATGATCGTCGAAGCGGAAAAGCGCGGCGAAATTCAGCCCGGCGACGTGCTGATCGAAGCGACCAGCGGCAACACCGGTATTGCGCTGGCGATGATCGCCGCGCTGAAAGGCTACCGGATGAAGCTGCTGATGCCCGACAACATGAGCCAGGAGCGTCGGGCCGCGATGCGCGCTTACGGCGCCGAGCTTATCCTGGTCAGCAAAGAGCAAGGGATGGAGGGTGCCCGCGACCTGGCTCTGGAGATGGCCCAGCGCGGAGAAGGCAAACTGCTCGATCAGTTTAACAACCCGGATAACCCCTACGCCCACTACACCACCACCGGGCCGGAAATCTGGCAGCAGACCGCGGGGCGTATCACCCACTTTGTCTCCAGTATGGGGACCACCGGCACCATTACCGGCGTGTCACGTTTTCTGCGTGAACAGAGTAAACCGGTGACCATTGTTGGCCTGCAGCCGGAGGAGGGGAGCAGTATTCCCGGGATCCGCCGCTGGCCGGCAGAGTATATGCCGGGGATCTTTAACGCTTCGCTGGTGGATACGGTGCTGGATATTCATCAGCAGGATGCCGAGAACACCATGCGTCAGCTGGCGGTGCGGGAAGGCATTTTCTGCGGCGTCAGTTCGGGCGGCGCGGTAGCGGGCGCGTTACGCATAGCCCGCGAAAATCCTGGCGCGGTGGTGGTGGCGATCGTCTGCGATCGCGGCGATCGTTACCTTTCCACCGGCGTCTTCGGCGAAGAACACTTTAGCCAGGGGGCGGGCATTTAATCATCAAGCAGGTCGGTGCCGTAGGAGTTATCGACGGTGCACAGCCAGCGTTCGCCCTGCTTCTGAAAGACATAGGTGGCGCGTCGCGTGACCTGGGATATCCCGTCCGCAGTCGGGATATCCAGCCGGGTCTCCATAATCACCAGCGCATTGCCGCCGCCTTCAATAACCTCCATTTTCCCTTGAGTCACCACCAGTCGGTGCTGGAAATAGTCGGCAATGGCGATAAAGGCTTTGCGGATATTCTCTTTCCCTCTGACCACCATGCCCGGTTTGACAACCAGCGCGGCGTCTTCTGCGTAATAACTCATCAGGGTATCGTAATCTTCCTGCGAGATAGCGCGATCGCAGGCTTCAATGACCGCTTTCAGTGCCGGGTCAGCGTGATGCATCTCTGGTGCTCCTTGTTGTGAGCGATTTGTCCGCCTCGGCGATCAGGGCATGCAGGTAAGACTAGCCTGCTGTCGTTTATTTTTCATTAATTTGTCGGCAGCTGCCATCACTCCCCGATACGTTCGGTGGACTGCCTGCGTCAGGGGGCGTCTAAGGCCTGCGCAATATCGGCCGCCAGGCGGGAAATCTCAGCGTCACTCAGACGGCCCAGCGACAGGCGTAGCCCGTGGGAGGGCGTACGGATGCCAAACACCTCTCCCTCCCGGACCAGCCAGCCGGCGCGGGCCAGGCGTAAGGCGTAGGGCTGGCTCGCCGCTGGCAGCGGCAGCCAGAAATTGAGGCCATCCCCTGGCGTAGCATGGCTGTAGCCGTACCGGGCCAGCGCCGCCGCCAGTTTCTCATTCTGCTGGCGATAGTGACGACGGGTCTCCGTCATCGAGGCGATAAACGCCTCGTCGGTCAGGCAGGCCAGCGTCAGGTCCTGCAGCAGATGGCTGACCCACTGGCTGCCGGCGTTAAGCCGCAGGCGCAGCGCCGCTGAAGTAGCGGCATCGCTGGCGATAAAGGCCAGCCGTAGATCTGGTCCGAGGGTTTTTGACATCGAGCGCACCAGCGCCCAGCGTTGGGTGCTTGCAGGAAGAGGGGAGTGCCATGGCGTGGCCGACAGCAGGGCAAAATGGTCATCAACAATCGCCAGTACCTGCGGATAGCGGGATAGCACCTCCCGCAGGGCATGCGCCCGGGTTTCCGTCAGGCTACAGCCGGTAGGATTATGCGCGCGCGGGGTTAAGATCACCGCCCGTGCGCCGTTGCGTAACGCCTCCTCCAGGCCGTCAGGATCCATCCCTTCGGCATCCACCGCCACCGGGCAGGGGGTAAAACCGGCGTAACGCACCATATTGATGCTGCTGAGAAAACAGGGATCTTCCACCACAACGCCGTCGCCGGGGAGCAGCAGAGCGCACAGCAGGCGCTCCAGGGCGTCTATCGCCCCGCTGGCGAGATTCACCGCAAAGGGAACGGCTATCTCTCTGGCAAACCACGCCTCGGCCCATTGGCCAAGCCGCGGCTCGATGGGCGCATCGCCATACAGGCGGGGCGTGCGGGCAATCTGGCCCAGATAGCGGGGTAAATCAGGCAGTCTGGCCGGATCCGGATTGCCGCTGGAGATATCGTTCAGCGGGGTCGTTGGGTCACCTCCCTCCAGCGCCGGCAGTGTGTCCCGCGCTTTAATGGCTGTACCGTTGCGTCCCTGACTGACGGCCAGCCCGGAGGTCACCAGCCGTTTATAGGCGGCGGCGACAGTGTTGCGATTCACTGCAAGCTGGCTGGCGAGTTCACGTACCGGCGGCAGAACCTCTCCGGGCTGCAACCCGCCGCTCTGCACCAGATGGCGGATGTTATCGAAGATTTCGCTGGCGGTTTTTCCGGCTAACATTATTGACCTATGACAAAATGGAATTTAGCATAGGACGAATCATAATCAGTGCGTGACCCGCTGTCCAGCGGGGGGAGAAAAGATGGGCCAGCAGGATGATATACAATCAGTGCTCTTTCACGACAAAAGCCGGGCGTCGGAAGTGGATATCGTCGCCGTGCAGTCGCAGGTAGTCTATGGCAGCGTCGGCAACAGCATCGCGGTTCCGGCGATTAAACAGCATGGTCTGCGCGTGCTGGCGGTGCCGACGGTGCTGTTCAGTAATACGCCCCATTATGAGACGTTCTATGGCGGCATTATTCCGGAAGAGTGGTTTGTCGGGTATCTGCAGGCGCTGGAGGAGCGCGACGCGCTGCGCGAACTGCGTGCGGTCACCACCGGCTATATGGGCAGCGCAGTGCAAATCGAACGCCTGGCGCAGTGGCTGACGCGCGTACGGGCCCGCCATCCCGGGTTGTGCATTCTCGTGGATCCGGTCATCGGCGATGTCGACAGCGGCATCTATGTCAAGGCTGAGATCCCGGACGCCTATCGTCAGCACCTGCTGCCGCTGGCGCAAGGGATCACCCCCAATCTGTTCGAACTGGAGACGCTGAGCGGCCAGCGCTGTCGCGATCGGCAGGAGGCGGTCGCCGCGGCGCGAAGCCTGCTGTCGGACACCCTCAAATGGGTGGTGATCACCAGCGCGCCGGGAGAGGCCGATTCGACGATCAATGTGCTGGTGGTGACGGCCGATGCAGTGGAAGTGGTGGTTCACCCGCGGGTGGAGACAGACTTAAAAGGAACCGGCGATCTGTTCTGCGCGGAGCTGGTGAGCGGGTTGCTTTCCGGACTGGCGCTGGGGGCAGCGACGCAGGCTGCTGCCCAGCGCGTGCTGGAGGTGATGAACTGGACTGCCGCCCAGGGGTGTGACGAATTGATCCTACCGCCGCTGGAGCAAAGCAGATGAAAAGCTATCGGTTAGTGATCCGCCAGCAGGGACGCATTGTTGGTCATTTTGATACGACAGGTGAGGCGGCGCTGGAGGATGCCTGCGTGGCGCGGTCGCTGTTCGGCCTGGCCGGTGGATATCAGTGCGAACTGCTGGTCGCTGACAGCGAGCGGCGAATTCTGGAGAGCACCCCGGAGGGATTGCGCGTCTTGTCCCGCGAGAAGTGCTATCGACCGGTAACTTGCGCGGTATAAAAAAATGGCGCCTTTCGGCGCCATTTTTATGCAGCAAGCATTACTTCTTGATGCGGATTACCGGGGTTTCACCCACGGTCACGCTACCGGACAGTTTGATCAGCTCTTTGATCTCGTCCATGTTGGAGATAACCACCGGCGTCAGAGTCGACTTGGCTTTCTCTTCCAGCAGCGGCAGATCAAATTCGATAACCGGATCGCCGACTTTCACGCGCTGACCTTCTTCCGCGATACGCTTGAAGCCTTCGCCTTTCAGTTCAACGGTATCAATACCGAAGTGAACGAACAGCTCGATGCCGCTATCAGATTCAATAGAGAACGCGTGGTTGGTTTCGAAAATTTTACCAATGGTACCGTCTACCGGCGCGACCATTTTGTTGCCAGTCGGTTTGATGGCAATCCCATCGCCCACAATTTTTTCCGCAAAAACCACATCCGGCACGTCTTCAATGTTGACGATCTCACCGGAGAGGGGAGCAACAATCTCAATAGTTCCGGTGTCTTTCTTGTCATCAGAAACCAGAGATTTCAATTTATCAAACAAACCCATGATCTTCTCCTAAGCAGTAATTTGGGCCGCGCATCTCGTGGATTAGCAGATTGTTTTTTCTTCAATGAACTTGTTAACCAGCGTCATTAACTCGTCCGTTGTCGGTTGAGCAAGAGCCTGCTCTGCTAATACTTTCGCATCTTCGAAGTTCGTATTACGAATAATCTTCTTGATGCGCGGGATGGAAATGGCGCTCATAGAGAATTCGTCCAGCCCCATACCCAGCAACAGAAGTGTAGCACGTTCATCGCCCGCAAGCTCACCGCACATGCCAGTCCATTTACCTTCAGCGTGAGAAGCATCAATAACTTGCTTAATCAGATTCAGTACAGACGGTGACATCGGCTGGTAAAGATGTGAAATCATATCATTACCACGGTCAACTGCCAGAGTATATTGCGTTAAATCATTGGTGCCGATACTAAAGAAATCAACTTCTTTGGCCAGATGACGAGCAATAGTCGCCGCAGCCGGTGTTTCCACCATCACGCCGATCTCAATGGATTCGTCAAATGCTTTACCTTCGTCACGCAGTTCCTGTTTGTAGATTTCGATCTCTTTCTTCAGCGCACGCACTTCTTCAACAGAGATGATCATCGGGAACATAATGCGCAGCTTACCGAAAGCGGAGGCACGCAGGATGGCGCGAACCTGGTCGCGCAGGATCTCTTTACGATCCATCGCAATACGCACGGCACGCCAGCCGAGGAACGGGTTCTCTTCTTTCGGGAAGTTCATGTACGGCAGCTCTTTGTCGCCGCCGATATCCATGGTACGGACGATAACGGCCTGAGAGCCACAGGCCTCAGCCACCGCTTTATAAGCCGCAAACTGTTCTTCTTCAGTTGGCAGCGCGTCACGGTCCATGAACAGGAATTCGGTACGATACAGACCTACGCCTTCGGCGCCGTTGCGCTCAGCACCTTCGACATCGCGAACGGTACCAATGTTGGCGCAGACTTCAACCTGATGGCCGTCGAGGGTAATCGCCGGCAGATCTTTCAGTTTCGCCAGTTCGGCTTTTTCTTCCGCAACCTGAGCCTGCAGACTACGCAGCGCTTCAATTTGCTCGTTAGACGGGTTGATCAGAACCTGGTTGTTCACCGCGTCGAGAATCAGATAGTCGCCGTTTTTCACCTGCGCCGTGATGCTGCCGGTGCCCACGATGGCCGGCAATTCCAGGGAACGCGCCATGATAGAGGTGTGGGAGGTACGACCGCCCGCATCGGTGATGAAACCCAGCACTTTTTTCAGGTTCAGCTGTGCGGTTTCAGACGGGGTCAGATCGGCGGCGACGAGGATGACTTCATCCTGAATCGCACTCAGATCGATGATTGCCAGACCAAGGATGTTGCGCAGCAGGCGCTTACCGATATCACGTACGTCAGCCGCACGTTCTTTCAGGTATTCATCATCCAGCTCTTCCAGGGCAGTGGCCTGACCGTCGATAACTTCATTGGCTGCCGCGTCGGCAGTCATGTGCTTATCTTTAATCAGGGCTATGATTTCCTGCTCAAGCTCCTCATCTTCCAGCAGCATAATATGCCCTTCGAAGATGGCTTCTTTTTCTTCACCGAAAGTTTCACCAGCTTTGGTTTTGATGACCTCCAGCTGGGCGGAGGCCTTGGCGCGGCCGCTCAGGAAACGTTCGACTTCCTGATCAACCTTATCGGCAGAAATTTTCTTCCGGTCGATGACAATTTCATCTTCCTTCAGCAGCAATGCTTTGCCGAAGGCGATACCCGGGGATGCTAAAATGCCTGAAATCATAACCCTACCTTACTTGTGACTGATATGAAAAAGAACCCGTGAACTTACTCGAGTTCAGCCATCAGTTTAACCAGATGCTCAACAGCTTTCTGCTCATCTTCGCCTTCAGCGGAGAGGGTCACTACGGTGCCCTGGGTCAGGCCCAGAGTCTGCAGTTTGAACAGGCTTTTGGCGCTGGCGCTTTTGCCGTTGGAGGTTACAGTGATCTCAGAAGTGAAGCCTTTAGCTTCTTTAACAAACTGAGCAGCAGGGCGGGTGTGCAGACCGTTCGGAGCGGTAATGGTAACTTCTTGCTGGAACATTATATTTCCCCAACTTATAGGTTTAGTGTTGTGGACCTAAAGTCTAGTCTAACGACTCGACTTTAGCCTGTATTGTTAGCGCCGGCGTTACGTTTCCGGCCTTGGCGTCGGCAGCGCCTGGCGCTGCGAAGACCTGCGGGCCATTGACGTCTAGCACGTCATTAAACATTATGCCGCGAAAGGAAGATTTGAACCAAATCATAAAATCGATTCAGCTGGCGGAAATCCTCTTCTGAATAATTTCGCGCATCAAAATAAATGTGCTGGTTAAATACCAGACCCTACGAGGTGAATCAATGCCAGGAGGGGTAAAACTTTGACGTGTGCCACAAAAAAGCACCCGAAAAGGTGCTTTTTTACACATTATTTACAAGCTGGCACTACTGTTGCAGCTCTTTCTCAGTGAAGAGATCGGCGAACAGCGCGGTGCTTAAATAACGCTCACCAGAGGAAGGCAGGATAACCACAATATTCTTATTGGTAAAGGCCTCATCTTCCTGCAGCTTCAGCGCGGCGGCAACGGCGGCCCCGGAAGAGATACCCGCCAGGATGCCTTCTTCTTCCATCAGGCGGCGCGCCGTGGAGATAGCTTCCTCGTTGGTAATGCCGATCACTTTGTCGACCAGCTTCAGATCCAGGTTGCCAGGAATGAAGCCGGCGCCGATACCCTGAATTTTGTGCGGACCCGGCTTGAGCTCTTCCCCCGCCAGCGCCTGGGCGATCACCGGGGAATCGGTCGGTTCAACGGCGACGGTGATAAGATCTTTTTTACCTTTGGTGTTTTTGATATAGCGGCTGACGCCGGTCAGCGTTCCGCCGGTACCTACGCCGGAGATAAACACATCCACCTGACCATCGGTATCTTCCCAGATTTCCGGGCCGGTAGTCTTCTCGTGGATTTCCGGGTTAGCCGGGTTGCTGAACTGCTGCAGTAGCAGGAATTGTTCCGGGTTGCTGGCGACAATCTCTTCCGCTTTCTGGATAGCGCCTTTCATGCCTTTGGCGCCTTCGGTCAGCACCAGGTTGGCGCCCAGGGCTTTCAGCAGCTTACGACGCTCGATGCTCATGGTTTCCGGCATGGTTAGCGTCAGTTTGTAGCCGCGGGCCGCCGCCACGTAGGCGAGGGCGATACCGGTGTTGCCGCTGGTCGGCTCGACCAGTTCCACGCCAGGTTTCAGAACGCCGCGCTTTTCAGCATCCCAGATCATATTGGCGCCGATACGGCATTTTACGCTAAAGCTCGGGTTACGAGATTCTACCTTTGCCAGGATACGGCCATTACCGATGCGGTTCAGTCGTACCAGCGGCGTATGACCGATAGTCAGGGAGTTGTCTTCAAAAATCTTACTCATGGCCCGTCCTTAACTGTATGAAATTTGGGGGTACGGCATCAGCATACCCGCTTAAAGAATATGCGGAAGTAAGGATTTAGCATATCTATATGCGGAAGGGAAATAATGATAAGCAAGAAGGAATAAGCGCGATATAAGGGAGCGGCCTTTGCCGCCCCCAAGTGAAGGTGTTACCGCTATTTCCAGCTGGCGTGTCTATCGCGATAGCAATCGACCCACATGGCGGTGGCGCCGCAGATAGCCACCGGGAGGATCACCAGGTTTAACACCGGGATCATTGTGAACAGGCTGGTGAGCGCCCCAAACTGCATATTCATCACTTTGCGACTGCGCAGCGCTTCGCGCATGGTTTTGAAGGGAACCTTGTGATTATCAAAGGGATAATCACAGTATTGAATCGCCAGCATCCATGCGCTGAACAGGAACCAGAGTACCGGGGCTACCGTCTGGCCAACGCCGGGAATAAAGTAGAGCAGCAACAGCACGATGGCGCGCGGCAGATACCAGGCCAGCTTCTGCCACTCACGCTTCATAATCCGCGGAATATCTTTCATGATGCCAAAGACGCCGACGTCCGGCGGGGTAGCGCCGGTCAGGCGCGCTTCCAGCTGTTCCGCCAGCAGGCCGCTGAACGGCGCGGCTATCCAGTTGGCGATCGTCGAAAAGAAGTAGCCAAACACCAGCAGGATTGAGAGCACTACCACCGGCCACAGCAGGTAGTTTAGCCACTGCAGCCAGTCCGGCACATGGCTCATCAGCGAGGGGATCCAGCTGCCGAGACGGGTAAACAGCCACCAGAAGGCAGCGCCCATCAGCAGCACGTTAACCAGTAAAGGCAGGAAGACATAACGCCGTATGCCCGGCAGCCCGATGAGTTTCCAGCCCTGCGAAAAATAATAAACGCCGCTGCGCGGGGTCGGTGCGGATGATGAAACCATAGCCAGGCATTGCTCCTTTTTTAACATCCGGTGTGAATGCTCGCTTATTTTATCGGGTCGTCAGACAATAACCAGTTAGGAAATGTTCGAAAAAACAGCAAAAAGCACGATTTAGTTCATCTTTATGTGGTGAAAGCGACCGACGCACTTGCACTTGAGGTAATCGGCAAATACTCTTAGTGAGTAAATGTTTGCCGTGGTGGCAAGGTGTTAGAACAACAGAGAATATAATGATGCAGGATTTGCGTCTGATATTAATCATTGTTGGCGCGATCGCCATAATCGCTTTACTGGTACATGGTTTCTGGACCAGCCGTAAAGAACGTTCTTCGATGTTTCGCGATCGCCCACTGAAACGTATGAAGTCGCGCGACGATGAGTCGGAAAACGACGACTTTGATGATAATGTTGAAGGCGTAGGAGAAGTCCGCGTTCATCCGGTGACTCACGCCCCGCACGGCGCGCATGGGGAGCATGAAGCCCCTCGTCAGTCGCCGCAGCACCAGTACCAGCCGCCTTACGAGCGCCAGATGCAGCAACCTGCGCGTCCTGAAGAACCGGTTCGCCAGCCGCCGCAGCCGCCGCGCCAGGCCCCGGTTCCACCGCAGCAACAGCCTGCGCCGCATGCGGCTCCGCAGCCTGGCTGGCAACAGCCGCAACCTGCGCAGCCGCCCGTACAACCGCAACACCAGCCGCAGCCTGTTGTGCAGCAGCCTGTCGCGCCGCAACCGGTGACGCCGACCGTCGCTCAGCCGCAGCCAGCCGCCCCGCAGCAGCCTGCGCCACAGCCTGTTGCCGCGTCGCAGCCCGCCGTCGCGGAACCGCAGCCGGTAGAGCCGCAGCAGCCCGCCGCGCCGCAGCCGAAAGAGCGCAAAGAGACGGTCATTGTGATGAACGTCGCCGCGCATCATGGCGCCCAGCTTAACGGTGAAGTGCTGATCAACAGTATCCAGCAGGCCGGCTTTAAGTTTGGTGAAATGAATATTTTCCACCGCCACCTAAGTCCGGACGGCAGCGGTCCGGTGTTGTTCAGTCTGGCCAACATGGTGAAACCGGGAACCTTCAATCCGGACAGCATGGCGGATATGATGACCCCTGGGGTGACTATCTTTATGCAGGTCCCTTCCTACGGCGATGAATTGCAGAACTTCAAGCTGATGCTGCAGTCTGCGCAGTATATCGCTGACGAAGTGGGCGGCGTGGTGCTTGACGATCAGCGTCGCATGATGACGCCGCAAAAACTGCGTGAATACCAGGATCGTATTCGCGAAGTGAAAGACGCGAACGCCTGACGTTCCGCGTTAACTCAATTCCTTCTCAACCCCCGCCTGTCGGGGGTTTTTTATCATTGATGGTGTGATATGGAACCAATCGAACAACAACTGACTGAACTGCGAACCACGCTTCGCCATCATGAATATCTGTACCACGTTATGGACGCGCCGGAAGTGCCGGATGCGGAATATGACCGCCTGATGCGCAAGCTGCGCGAGCTGGAGAGCCAGCACCCGGAGCTGATTACCCCGGATTCGCCAACACAGAGGGTGGGGGCGGCGCCACTCACCGCCTTTAGCCAGATCCGCCATGAAGTGCCGATGCTGTCGCTGGATAACGTGTTTGACGAAGAGAGCTTTCTCGCCTTCAACAAGCGGGTACAGGATCGCCTGAAAAGCACAGATCATCTTACCTACTGCTGCGAGCTTAAGCTCGACGGCCTCGCGGTGAGCATTCTCTACGAAAACGGCGTGTTGGTGCAGGCGGCAACCCGCGGCGACGGCACCACCGGCGAAGATATTACCTCTAACGTGCGAACTATTCGCGCCATCCCCCTCAAGCTGCATGGCGAGAATATTCCTGCACGCCTTGAGGTACGTGGGGAAGTGTTCCTCCCGCAGGCCGGGTTTGAAAAAATCAATGAGGAAGCTCGCCGCACCGGCGGGAAAGTGTTTGCTAACCCGCGTAATGCGGCAGCGGGTTCGCTGCGCCAGCTCGATCCGCGCATCACTGCGAAGCGACCGCTTACTTTCTTCTGCTACGGCGTGGGCGTGCTGGAGGGCGGCGAGCTGCCGGCCAGCCACTCGGCTCGGTTGCTGCAGTTCAAAGCATGGGGGCTGCCGGTGAGCGATCGCGTCACCCTGTGCCATACCCCCGAGGAAGTGCTTACTTACTATCGTAAAGTCGAGGAAGAGCGTCCCCACCTGGGCTTTGACATTGATGGCGTGGTGATCAAAGTCGATTCGCTGGCGCTGCAGGAACAGCTGGGTTTCGTCGCCCGCGCGCCGCGCTGGGCCGTGGCCTTTAAGTTCCCGGCACAGGAGCAGATGACCTTCGTCCGGGACGTGGAGTTCCAGGTGGGCCGCACCGGGGCGATTACGCCGGTGGCGCGTCTGGAGCCGGTCCATGTTGCCGGCGTGTTGGTGAGCAATGCCACCCTGCATAATGCCGATGAAATTGAACGCTTAGGCTTGAAAATCGGCGACAAGGTGGTGATTCGCCGGGCAGGCGATGTGATCCCGCAGGTGGTTAACGTGGTGCTTTCCGAGCGTCCGGCGGATGCCCGGGATGTCGTCTTCCCGACCCACTGTCCTGTATGTCAGTCAGACGTTGAACGGGTGGAAGGCGAGGCGGTAGCCCGCTGTACGGGCGGCCTGATCTGCGGCGCGCAGCGCAAAGAGTCGCTCAAGCACTTCGTCTCCCGTCGCGCGCTCGACGTTGACGGCATGGGCGACAAGATCATCGACCAGCTGGTGGAGAAAGAGTACGTCCATACCCCGGCGGATCTGTTCCGGCTGACGGCGGGGAAACTGACCGGGCTGGATCGGATGGGGCCGAAGTCCGCGCAAAACGTAGTCAACGCCCTCGAGAAAGCCAAAGAGACGACCTTCGCACGCTTCCTCTACGCCTTAGGTATTCGCGAGGTAGGAGAAGCGACGGCGGCGGGCCTGGCGGCGCATTTCGGCACTCTCGAAGCCCTGGAGCAGGCTTCCATTGAGGAGCTACAGAAAGTTCCTGATGTCGGCATCGTCGTCGCTACCCATACCTTCAACTTCTTTGCCGAAGAGAGCAACCGCGATGTCATTGCGCAACTGCTGGCGGAGGGGGTTCGCTGGCCTGCGCCGGTGGTGGTGAAGGCGGAAGAGATTGATAGCCCGTTTGCAGGCAAAACCGTGGTCCTTACCGGCAGCCTCAGCCAGCTGTCGCGCGATGACGCCAAAGCGCGTCTGGTGGCGCTGGGGGCGAAGGTGGCAGGCAGCGTGTCGAAGAAAACCGACCTGGTGATTGCCGGCGAAGCGGCGGGGTCTAAGCTGGCGAAAGCGCAGGAGCTGGGCATCGAGGTGATTGACGAAGCCGAAATGATGCGTCTGCTGGGAGAATAACGTGGATAAAGCGCAGCTGGTCGAGATAGCCAATACCGAAATGCCGTTCGGTAAATACAAGGGACGTCGCTTAATCGATGTCCCGGAAGAGTATTTATTGTGGTTCGCGCGTAAGGATCAATTCCCTGCCGGGCATCTTGGCGAGCTGATGGCGTTGACCCTGCTGATTAAAACTGAGGGGCTGAGCGATCTGGTCCAGCCCCTGAAGAAAGCGCGTTAGGCTTTGGCCGCGTTGGCCTTTTCCTCAGCGAGACGCGCATCGGTTTGCTGCTTGTAGCGCCGCGCCAGCACCGCGCAGACCATCAGCTGGATTTGGTGGAAGATCATCAACGGCAGCACCATGATGCCGAGGATGGAGGTCGGGAAGAGAATATTGGCCATCGGAATGCCGTTGGCCAGGCTCTTTTTCGAACCGCAGAAGACGATGGTAATCTCATCGGCTTTGTTAAAGCCGCAGCGGCGGGCGACAAAGACGTTGACCGCGATGACGATGGCCAGCAGCACCAGGCTGACCACCACGATAAACAGCAGCGATCCCAGACCGACTTTATGCCAGATGCCATTCACCACCGCCTCGCTAAAGGCGGAGTAAACCACCAGCAGAATCGAGGTCTGGTCGGTCTTACCAATCCACTTCTTATGCTTCGCCACCCAGTCGCCAATCCACGGCCGCGATAAGTGACCGAGCACGAAAGGCAGCAGCAGCTGCAGCATAATTTTACCGACCTGCTCCAGACTGCCGCCTGCGCCGTGAAGGTTCATCAGGACCCCCACCAGTAGCGGGGAAACAAAGATCCCCAGCAGGCTGGAGGCCGAGGCTGAGCAAACCGCAGCCGCGACGTTGCCCCCGGCCAGCGAAGTAAAGGCGATAGCGGATTGCACGGTGGCCGGCAGAATGCACAGATAGATAAAGCCGCTGTAGAGCATCGGATCGACATTCACCGGCGCCCACCAGGCAAACAGAACCCCGAGTAGCGGGAAGAGAATAAAGGTGCTGCACATCACCCAGAGATGCAAACGCCAGTGGCTGCCGCCGGCGATAATCGCCTCCCGGGAGAGTTTAGCGCCATGCATAAAGAACAGCAGCGCGATGGCGGCGGTGGTCAGATGTTCAAAGAAGGGGACGAAAGCGCCACGGGCCGGGAAGAATGAGGCCAGCAGGACAACGGTGATTAGCGTTGCCGTAAACGGATCGAGAATACGGAAAAGTTTCATAAACGCTCCTGAAAAGAGATGCGCTATTGTGCTTTTTTTCATTTGAGAAATAAAATTGATTTATTGCATCTATTCATGAATAAAAAAGATGAATTACTCTCTGCGTCAGTTAAAAGTATTTGTCACCGTCGCCCGGGCCAGAAGCTTCAGCCGGGCAGGGGAGATGATTGGCTTAAGTCAGTCGGCCGTCAGCCATAGCGTCAAGGAGCTGGAGCATCAGACCGGCGTCCGTCTGCTCGACCGTACTACTCGCGAAGTGGTGCTCACCGAGGCGGGCCAGCAGCTGGCGGGCAGGCTGGAACGTTTGCTCGATGAGTTGACGATTACCCTGCGTGACGCCGGGCGGGTAGGCCAGCAACTGAGCGGCACCGTCAAGGTCGCCGCCAGTCAGACGATTTCCGCCCACCTTATTCCGCAGTGTATTGCTCACAGCAATCGTCGTTATCCCGATATCGATTTTGTGCTGCACGATCGGCCCCAGCAGTGGGTGCTGGAGAGTATCCGCCAGGGGGAAGTGGATTTTGGCATCGTGATTGATCCGGGCCCGGCGGCAGACCTTCAGTGTGAAGTGGTTCTGGCGGAACCATTTTTGCTGCTCTGCCGGGAGGATCATCCTTTTGCCAGCCTGACAGAAGTGCCGTGGCAGGCGCTGCAGGATGAAAGGCTAATCCTGCAGGATTATGCGTCCGGCAGCCGCCCGCTGATCGATGCGGCCCTCAGCAGGCTGGCTATCCGGGCGAACATCGTCCAGGAGATTGGCCACCCGGCAACGCTGTTTCCGATGGTAGAATCGGGAATTGGCATCAGCGTTCTGCCGGCGCTGGCGCTACCGTTACCGCAGGGGAGCCATCTGACGGTGAAACGGCTGACTCCGGTGATGGAGCGGCAGCTGATGCTGGCATGCAGGAAAAATCGCTCGCTGTCGACCGCCGCTCAGGCGTTATGGGAAATTGTGCGTGAAGAAGGGGAGAATTTAACCGCCGCCAGGGTTGAAGATCCGCTATATCAGCGCTGACAGAGGGGATTGCTGCGGAGGGACTCGTGGCAGGGCCATGTTCCGCGCATAGCAAAAAGGCGCCTTTAGGGCGCCTTTTTACATTGGTGGGTCGTGCAGGATGACTCGGCTTCGCCTCGCCCTTCGGGCCGTCGCCGCAAGCGGCTCCGTTGTCTCACTGCGTTCGACCCGAACCTGCTGCAGAGAAACTCGTCTCATCCTGAGACTCGCCCTGCGGGCCAACGCTGCCGCGTTGTTCAAAATTGTTCCCGACAATTTTGTCGAATCGTTGAGTTCGGCGCAAAGCAAAAAGGCGCCTTTAGGGCGCCTTTTTACATTGGTGGGTCGTGCAGGATTCGAACCTGCGACCAATTGATTAAAAGTCAACTGCTCTACCAACTGAGCTAACGACCCGAAGTGGTGGGTGATGACGGGATCGAACCGCCGACCCCCTCCTTGTAAGGGAGGTGCTCTCCCAGCTGAGCTAATCACCCACTTCGGTACTTCACATTTTGACAGAAAATCCAGCTGGCGAGAAAGTGGTGGGTGATGACGGGATCGAACCGCCGACCCCCTCCTTGTAAGGGAGGTGCTCTCCCAGCTGAGCTAATCACCCACTTCTCAATTTTCTGTTCTACACGGCGGAGACTACGTTAAGTAGTGGTGGGTGATGACGGGATCGAACCGCCGACCCCCTCCTTGTAAGGGAGGTGCTCTCCCAGCTGAGCTAATCACCCCCGCTGTGTGGAGTCGCATTATAGGGAGAGTTGAAAATGAGTCAACGCCTTTTCTAAAGAATTCGTTCGTTCGTCGTAAAATTAAACAAAGCGATCGCGAAACCGGCGCCATAGCATGATTTATAAACAAAAATGGCAAACCGTGACGTTCCGATGGGAACAACATTGAGGAATCAGCCCACGGTGTTAGAATATTGACCCATAATTTCCACCGGACATTGCCGGCTATCGGCATCTTTATTAAACGTAAGGCCAATTCATGAAAATCAAAACTCGCTTCGCGCCAAGCCCAACCGGCTATCTGCACGTTGGCGGTGCGCGTACTGCTCTCTATTCCTGGCTTTTTGCCCGTAACCACGGCGGTGAGTTTGTGCTGCGTATTGAAGACACCGATCTCGAACGCTCCACCCCGGAAGCAATTGAAGCCATCATGGATGGCATGAACTGGCTGAATCTGCAATGGGACGAAGGCCCCTATTTCCAGACCAAACGTTTCGATCGTTATAACAACGTAATCGATGAGATGCTGGAAGCCGGTACCGCTTACAAATGCTATTGCTCGAAAGAACGTCTGGAAGCGCTGCGCGAAGAGCAGATGGCGAAGGGTGAGAAGCCGCGTTACGATGGCCGCTGCCGCCATAGCCACGAGCACCATGCTGATGATGAGCCGTGCGTCGTGCGTTTCGCCAACCCGCAGGAAGGTTCGGTTATTTTTGACGATCAGATCCGCGGACCTATCGAGTTCAGCAACCAGGAACTGGACGATCTGATCATTCGCCGTACCGATGGTTCCCCGACCTATAACTTCTGCGTGGTGGTAGATGACTGGGATATGGCGATCACTCACGTGATCCGCGGCGAAGATCATATCAACAACACGCCGCGCCAGATCAACATCCTCAAAGCGCTGAATGCGCCGGTGCCGGTTTATGCGCACGTGTCGATGATCAACGGCGATGACGGTAAAAAACTTTCCAAGCGCCACGGCGCAGTGAGCGTGATGCAGTACCGCGACGACGGCTACCTGCCGGAAGCGCTACTCAACTATCTGGTGCGCCTGGGCTGGTCTCATGGCGATCAGGAGATTTTCACTCGCGAAGAGATGATTGAGTTCTTCTCGCTGGGCGCGGTGAGCAAATCCGCCAGTGCCTTTAACACCGATAAACTGCTGTGGTTAAACCATCACTATATCAATACCCTGCCGGCGGAGTATGTGGCAACGCATCTGCAGTGGCATATCGAGCAGGAAAATATCGACACTCGCAACGGCCCGCAGCTGGCTGAGCTGGTGAAACTGCTGGGCGAGCGTTGCAAGACGCTGAAAGAGATGGCCCAGAGCTGCCGCTACTTCTATGAAGAGTTCGCTGAATTCGATGCCGACGCCGCGAAAAAACATCTGCGTCCAGTGGCGCGTCAGCCGCTGGAAGTGGTTCGCGATAAGCTGGCGGCGATTAGCGACTGGACGGCGGAAAACGTCCATCACGCGATTCAGGCAACTGCTGATGAGCTGGAGGTGGGGATGGGTAAAGTCGGTATGCCGCTGCGCGTGGCGGTTACCGGGGCAGGGCAATCTCCTGCGCTAGACGTTACTGTCCATGCTATCGGTAAATCCCGTAGCGTAGATCGTATCAATAAAGCGCTGGCTTTTATCGCTGAACGCGAAGGCCAGGCGTCCTGACGGCGACGCAGCTGAAACAACGGCAGGTTACCCTGCCGTTTTTTTTGCCTGTTATTCCGGACTGGCGATGCCGAGGCGGGCAAGAAAACCGCTAATCCCTTCCCGGGCCAGCAGATCGCGGAGCTGCAGCTGTTCTGCCGGAGTCATCAGCTGTAGGGTTTCCGTGATTTGCCGCCAGATCGCGTCTGCCTCATTGACCAGGTATGCACCTGGCGATTCCGCGAGATGATTGTCGGTAAGCAGATGGCGTCTGGCAGGGATGTTGGTCAGAAACTCGCGTACCGGTTGGTCGATAACCACCAGTCGCGCTCGCCCCCCTTTAACGCCGGGTATTGCTTCGGTGCGCCATTGTTTCTCGCGAACCCAGCGATTGATCGTTTGTCTGGCCAGCCCCAGGCAGTCGGCAAGCTCTGCGGGCGTCATTTTATCTTTCAGTTTCATCATGGTTTACCGATCGCGGATCCCTAACCGAAGCAGTAACCCGGTGATCCCCTCGCGCAGCAACAAAGACATAAGCTGCTTCTGCTCGCTGGGGGTGAGTTCTTTACTGAGGGTCAGCAGCAGCGATTCCAGATCGCTATCATGGGGAGAATAGATGCCGGGCGTCTCCGCCACGCGCTGGGCGCTGCGGATAAACTCCCTGACTTGCTCATTGACATGGACCAGGCGCGCTTTGCCGCCCTGGACGCCAGGTCGCGGAGAGGTTTGCCAGCCTTCTTTCCGCACCCACTTATTGATAGTTTGCCGACTGTAGCCGGTTAGATGGGCAATTTCTTCAGGTGTCATTCGTTCCTTGAGCATACTATTTCCTGAGTAAATGTATGGGAATTAGCTGCCCATGTTATAGCATCCTTTTACGTGAAAAGGTGACCTGTTTAACTTCTGACTGCGATAAGGCTCGCAATGTCAGCAAGTTGCCTGCTTTTTCAGCGATTGAATCGGGAAGGATAATTTTGCCGTTGACACCTGAGCGAGGAATTCATATTATGCCGCCCGTCAACACGACACGCTTTACGTTACGGGGCTATAGCTCAGCTGGGAGAGCGCTTGCATGGCATGCAAGAGGTCAGCGGTTCGATCCCGCTTAGCTCCACCAAATTCTGCACCCAGCGGATTTGGTTCGTAAAGAAGTCCTGTGGGGCTATAGCTCAGCTGGGAGAGCGCTTGCATGGCATGCAAGAGGTCAGCGGTTCGATCCCGCTTAGCTCCACCAAAATTCAGAACCCTCGCTTCGGCGGGGGTTTTTGTTTTTAGCGGGTTTCATGTAAAGCACTTTCTGGTTACGTCAGTTAATCTCCAGCAATTAAAATCGAAAGTAATTTCAGACTTTTTCCTGATAATTCGCCTTGCCTGCCCTAAATAAGCAACATAACATTTCCCCCATTAAACGTGATGAGGTTTCTGGAGTTTTAATTAACAATAATGCTTGATAAAATTAACATTAATATCAAAAAAACTCTATTGGCCTTTATCATTTGTTTAGTCGCTATTCCGCTGGCTCGTTTTATTTCACCGCAAACGATAATTGACGGCAACCTTATTTATATTGCCTGGCTGCCAATCAGCGTGATGTTTTCTGTTATTTTTATCTTTGGCCGCTATGCAATTGCGCCATTAATTCTCGCGTTTGCCATCACCAATAGTTTTCTCATTAAATTAACGCTGCCGCAGGCGTTTATCTTACTTTTTTGTCAACTGTTCGCCGTGTTTGTCTCCTGCGCTATTCTGCGACTGTTGGTGGGGAAGCGCTGGCGCTGCGGTCCAACGGCAAAACATATGGGGGCGCGGATCTTCTGGGGCGGCTTCTTCGCGCCGGTGCTCCTGAAAATCACCATGTATCTCGCCGGACAATATTTTGCGTTTCCATTAGCTATTACCAGTTACTTTGGTAGTATGCCGTTGATTTATACTGTAATAGATATCCAAAGTTTAATCAGTGCGGCATTAATTTTTACGACGTTTCTTTATTATCCAATGCGGATGATTATCAGTCCGCGCTACGCCCGACGTTTCTGGCAGCAGGAATGTTTACCGTGGCTGGCACCGCAATATCGCTCCTTTACCCTATATTGGTTTATCGCGTTGGCGGTGATATTAACGCTATTGTGTGCGCCGTATCAGTCTGAATTTATTGCCGGTTATTTAGTTCCGGTTATTTTTATTGTCTACTTTATCGGTATCAGTCGAATAGGCCATGCGCTATTGCGTATTTCATGGTCTGTCTCGGCCTTTTTGCTGGTGGTATATAACAAAAACTTTCTCCAGGGGGTGCAAAGCGAGTATTCACTCTCCTTTGTGCTGTCGGTTCTGATCTCCTTTACTATCTGTTTGTTTTATATGGCCGACATCTATGCCCGCAGCGACCGCAACAAACGCCGCTGGCGTAGCCAGGCGGAAGAGGATCCGCTGACCGGCTTGCCTAACCTGCGCGCGCTGGAGAGCCATTTACAGAGCTGTCCTCAGCAGGCTATCTGCAGCCTGCGTATTGATAATCTCGACTTTCTCAGTCGGCATTATGGTCTGATGATGGGGGTGGACTGTAAACGGCAGATTATTCGGGCGCTGCAACCGCTGCTGGGAGCGGCGGATAAAGTCTTCCAGGTACCGGGCAGCGAACTGATCCTCGTGCTTGATGGACCGGAGCCGTCGTCCCGCTTGAACCATATGGTCGCGGTCCTCAACCACAAAAAGTTCAGCTGGCACAATCAGCCGCTGGATTTGGAGTTTGGCGCGGCCTGGGGCCGCGATGACGGTCAGGGTGAGGGACTTTACCAGATGCTGGGCCAGCTAAGCTGGCTTTCCGAACAGGCGGGCAGTGAACGTCGGGTGCTGGCGCTGGACGAGGAGCAGGATCTGGTGGTGGATCAAACTACCGAGCAGGTGCGCCTCCTTATGCGCGTCAAGCAAGTGCTCAAAGATCGCGCGCTGATGCTCTATGCGCAACCGATTCAGAATCCGGAGGGGGAGGGTTATCATGAGATCCTCACGCGCATGCGCTGTGGCGATAGCGTCATTATGCCCGACCGATTCATTCCGCTGATTGTGCAGTTTAACCTCAGCCAACGTTTTGACATGCTGGTGCTGGAGACCTTGTTCAGTATGCTCCATAAGCATCCCGGCCAGCGATTCTCGGTCAACCTGCTGCCTGCAACTCTGATGCAAAAGAACAGCGCAGGGCAGATTATCGCGCTGTTTCAACGCTATAGCGTCTCGCCAGAACTTATAACTATTGAGGTGACCGAAGAGCAGGCCTTCTCTAATGCGGACACCAGTCGGCAAAATCTTGAAGCGTTGCGCGCGTTTGGCTGCGCCATCGCTATTGATGACTTTGGCACCGGCTATGCGAACTATGAACGTCTGAAACATCTACAGGCCGATATCATTAAGATTGACGGCTGCTTCGTCCGCGACATCCTCACGGACCCGCTGGACGCCATCATGGTAAAATCGATTGTCGAGATGGCGCGGGCGAAACAGATGAGCGTGGTGGCGGAATATGTCGAAAGCGAACCGCAAAAAGCGCGCTTGCTGGAGCTGGGCGTGAATTATCTGCAGGGTTATCTGATCGGTAAACCACAGCCGCTGGGTGAATGACGGGCAAAAAAAAGCCGGGCATTGCCCGGCTCAGATGACTGACGTCTGTTACAGAACCAGCGCCGCAATCGAGGCGGACAACACGCTAACCAGCGTGGAGCCGTACACCAGCTTCAGACCGAAGCGAGAAACTACGTTGCCCTGTTCTTCGTTCAGACCTTTGATCGCCCCGGCAATAATACCGATAGATGAGAAGTTGGCGAAGGAGACCAGGAAGATAGAGATAATGCCTTCCGCGCGCGGGGAGAGCGTCGAGGCAATTTTCTGCAGATCCATCATGGCGACGAATTCATTGGAGACCAGTTTGGTAGCCATAATACTGCCCACCTGCAGCGCTTCGCTTGCCGGCACACCCATCACCCAGGCGACCGGGTAGAAGATATAGCCGAGGATACCCTGGAAGGAAATGCTATAGCCGAACCAACCGGTCACGGTGGCGAACAGGGCATTCAGCGCCGAGATCAGCGCGATGAAGCCGATCAACATCGCCGCCACGATAATCGCGACTTTAAAACCTGCCAGAATATACTCGCCCAGCATCTCGAAGAAGCTCTGACCTTCGTGCAGATTCGACATCTGCAGATTTTCTTCGCTCTCTTCCACGCGGTAAGGGTTAATTAATGACAGAACGATAAAGGTGCTGAACATGTTGAGCACCAGCGCCGCAACGACATACTTTGGCTGCAGCATGGTCATGTAAGCGCCTACGATGGACATGGACACGGTGGACATCGCCGTCGCCGCCATGGTGTACATGCGGTTGCGCGACATTTTGCCGAGAATATCTTTATACGCGATAAAGTTTTCCGACTGGCCGAGGATCAACGAGCTCACGGCGTTGAAGGACTCCAGCTTGCCCATGCCGTTAACTTTCGACAGGACGGTACCGATCGCGCGAATGACAATCGGCAGGATACGAATATGCTGCAAAATGCCGATCAAAGCCGAAATGAAGACGATAGGGCACAAAACTTTGAGGAAGAAGAAGGCCAGGCCTTTATCGTTCATGCCGCCGAACACGAAGTTTGTCCCTTCGTTGGCAAACCCGAGGAGTTTTTCAAACATCTCGGAAAATCCTTTCACAAAACCCAGACCAATATCGGAGTTGAGGAAGAACCAGGCCAGCAGGACTTCAATGACAAGCAGTTGAACAACATAACGAATACGGATCTTTTGGCGGTCATGGCTGACCAACAGGGCCAGTATAGCCACCACAACGATCGCGAGGACAAAATGCAAGACGCGGTCCATAGTTGCTCCAAATATGAGGCAGGTTAAATTTCCGTGCACATTCTATGCAACGGCTTTAAAGAAAACGAGATCAATTGCACACTATTGCAAGGAACTGTGACCAATGGCAAAAATAGTGATCCAACATCCACTTTTGTTATGTTACGTAAAGGTTTTAAAAGTTGCATTCTTGTACTACTCTTAATAGCGGGCTGGATCTCGTTTTCTGACGCCCGTATTTCATTTCCGGCCAGCTATTGTTCCCTTCTATCACAGCAATCATTATCTCCATTCTAAATGAACTTGATAATCATTCGCATTTTGATAGCATGAAACATAGCAAAGGCTATATTTCCAGAGGCAGAAGATGACTAGCAGTCGCGTTGAGAATAGCAGTAGTCGCGCCGCGCGCAAGGTGAAGCTCGCCTTAATGGGCCCGGCTTTCGTCGCTGCCATTGGCTATATCGATCCGGGTAATTTCGCCACTAACATTCAGGCCGGCGCCAGCTTTGGCTACCAGCTGCTGTGGGTCGTGGTGTGGGCTAACCTGATGGCGATGCTGATCCAGGTGCTTTCTGCCAAACTGGGCATTGCCACCGGCAAAAACCTGGCCGAGCAGATCCGCGACCATTACCCGCGTCCTGTTGTCTGGTTTTACTGGGTACAGGCGGAAATTATCGCTATGGCCACCGATCTGGCTGAATTTATCGGCGCCGCGATTGGCTTTAAGCTGGTGCTCGGCGTGTCGCTTCTGCAGGGGGCGGTGCTGACCGGGGTGGCGACTTTTCTGATCCTGATGCTGCAGCGGCGCGGACAAAAACCACTGGAGAAGGTGATCGGTGGATTGTTGCTGTTTGTCGCCGTGGCCTATGTCGTGGAGTTGATCTTTTCCCAGCCCGCGCTGGCTCCTCTGACGAAAGGGCTGGTGATCCCCACGCTGCCCAACGGGGAGGCGGTATTCCTGGCCGCCGGGGTACTGGGTGCGACAATCATGCCGCACGTCATTTACTTACACTCATCGCTGACTCAGCATCTGCATGGCGGAACGCGAAAAGAACGCTATAACGCGACCCGCTGGGATGTGGCGATCGCTATGACCATTGCCGGGTTCGTCAATCTGGCGATGATGGCGACCGCTGCGGCGGCATTCCACTTTAATGGCCATACCGGCGTCGCCGATCTTGATCAGGCCTACATGACGCTGGAGCCGCTGCTGAGCCACGCGGCGGCGACCATCTTTGGCCTCAGCCTGATTGCCGCCGGTTTATCGTCGACCGTGGTGGGCACTCTGGCAGGTCAGGTCGTTATGCAGGGGTTTATCCGCTTTCATATTCCGCTGTGGTTTCGCCGGGCGATCACCATGCTGCCGTCGTTTGTCGTCATTCTGCTGGGGCTGGATCCTACGCGCATCCTGGTAATGAGTCAGGTGTTGCTCAGCTTTGGCATTGCGCTTGCCCTGGTGCCGCTGCTGATATTTACCAGCAATGCGAAGCTGATGGGGGACCTGGTGAATACCCGTTGGGTGAGAGGCATCGGCTGGGCGATAGTCGCTATTGTGGTGAGCCTGAACGGCTGGTTAATAGTGGGGTCGCTGCTCGGGGTGGATTAATTGATTCCTGATGCTGAATAAAGTAAAGGGGAGCCGATGGGCTCCCCTTTTCGTTTGTTAGTGATGGCCATGTCCATGACCGTGACCGCGCCCGCCCGGGCCGCGACCCCAGCCGCCGCGGTGGTCATCGCGGTCGTTCCAGCCAGCACGATAGCCGCGCTCCCAGGCTTTATCTCTGCCTTTGTACCAGCCTTTGTGCCAGCCGTTGTCATGACGATGCCAACGGTTATCACGCCATTCATAGTGACGACGCCAGTAATCACGGTCGCGCCAGCTGCCACCGTCCCAGTAGTTACCGTAATTGTCACGATCGCCTATTTGTAATTTTACCGATGGCAGCAGGGTGATTTCACCAGCGTTAGCGACCAGTGGCCCTGCGGCCAGCAGTACTGCTGCCAGAATCAGTGACCTGAACATACTCTTCTCCTTCACGATCGGGGCCGTAAGCGGCCTGTTAACCTGATATTACGGGCCGGTAAAGACCCACCGCATCGGACGAACTCCGAAAGCGCAGGAAAGAGCACTTTTTGCTAAAGTAACATTTGCTTTACAGCGCAAGGATGGCGTCGATGGCCGTGCACTCCTCGGTGGTGAAATGGCGATTCTGCAGCATGCCGACGGCATCATCCAGTTGCGCGGTTTTGCTGGCGCCGATCAGCACCGAGGTGACTTTCTCTTCGCGCAACACCCAGGCCAGCGCCATCTGCGACAGCTTCTGCCCACGCGCTTCCGCCTGCCTGTTAAGCTGACGAATTTTTTCTAATCGGGCAGGAGTCAGTTGCTCCGGCTGCAGAAAACGACTGCTGCTGGCGGCGCGCGAGTCGGCCGGAATGCCGTTGAGATAGCGGTCGGTAAGTTGCCCGCCGGCCAGCGGTGAAAACGCTATGCTTCCAATCCCTTCCGTCTGCAGAAAATCCAGCAGTCCTTCTTCCACGCCGCGTTCGAACATCGAGTAGCGAGGCTGGTGGATGATGCAGGGGGTGCCGAGGTCGTTAAGGATCTTCACCGCCTCCCGCGCCTGGGCCAGAGGATAGTTGGAGATCCCGACATATAGCGCTTTACCCTGACGAACCAGATGATCGAGCGCACGCATCGTTTCCATCAGCGGCGTCTGTGGATCAGGCCGGTGATGGTAAAAAATATCGACGTATTCCAGCCCCATGCGTTTAAGGCTCTGGTTAAGACTGGCTACCAGATATTTTCGCGATCCCCAGTCGCCGTAAGGGCCGTCCCACATCGTGTAACCTGCTTTAGTGGAGATGATTAACTCATCGCGATAAGGCAGGAGCGACTCTTTCAGGATGCGGCCAAAGTTGCTTTCCGCCGAGCCCGGCGGCGGCCCATAGTTGTTGGCCAAATCGAAATGGGTTATACCGAGGTCAAAAGCGTGCAGGAGCATCTGCCGGCTGGTTTCCACTCGCGTTTCATCGCCAAAGTTATGCCACAGGCCAAGGGAAATGGCCGGTAGTTGCAGACCGCTGCGGCCGCAGCGACGGTACTCCATCGTTTGATATCGCGTGGTGCTTGCCTGGTAAACCATTCTTCCTCCGCCGACAAAACAGGGTGTGTATACGTTTACACTAAACAATGTTCTGCGTGGAGTACACTGCTTTTTCTGCGTAATTATTGCTTTACACTGCCATTATCACCTCCCATCTGGACAGGCGGATCGCTTATTCAATACTCAAATTACACCTGCACCAAAATGAGGATAATGGATATGCAACCGACCTACACTATTGGGGATTATCTGCTGGATCGCCTTGTCGACTGCGGTATTGACCGCTTGTTCGGCGTGCCGGGAGATTACAACTTACAGTTTCTCGATCGCGTCATCGCGCACAGCGCCTTGGGGTGGGTCGGCTGCGCCAACGAGCTGAATGCGGCATATGCCGCTGACGGCTATGCGCGCATCAAAGGGGCCGGTGCGCTGCTGACCACTTACGGCGTCGGCGAATTGAGCGCGCTGAACGGCATTGCGGGTAGCTATGCGGAACATATTCCGGTATTGCATATTGTCGGTGCGCCCTCTACCGGCGCCCAGCAGCGCGGCGAACTGCTGCACCATACCCTCGGCGATGGCGATTTTCGCCATTTCGCCCGCATGAGCGAGCAGATCACCTGTAGCCAGGCGCTGCTGACCGCCGGCAACGCCTGCCATGAAATCGACCGTGTGCTGCGCGATATGTTGACGCATCATCGCCCCGGCTATTTGATGCTGCCAGCCGATGTCGCCAGAGCGGCAGCGATTGCCCCAGCCCAGCGCTTGCTGGTGGAGCCCGCTCCGGCGGATGAAAACCAGCTTGCCGGGTTCTGCGAACATGCCAGCCGCCTGCTGCGGGGCAGCCGACGCATTTCCCTGCTGGCGGACTTCCTGGCGCAACGTTATGGCCTGCAGAAGACGCTCCGGGAGTGGGTGGCGAAAACGCCTGTCGCCCATGCGACGATGCTCATGGGCAAGGGATTGTTCGATGAGCAGCAGAGCGGGTTTGTCGGCACCTACAGCGGGATTGCCAGCGCGCCGCAGACCCGGGAGGCGATTGAAAACGCCGACACCATCATCTGCATTGGCACGCGCTTCACCGACACCATCACCGCAGGATTTACCCAACATCTGGCGCGGGAAAAGACTATTGAGATCCAGCCCTTCGCCGTCAGGGTGGGCGATCACTGGTTCAGCGGGGTGCCGATGGATAAGGCTTTGGCCGCGCTGATGACGCTTTCCGCCCCGCTGGCGGCGGAGTGGGCTACGCCTCAGGTCGTGGCGCCGGAGGCTGAGGAGGGCGCTGAAGGCGAGTTGACCCAGAAAAATTTCTGGGCGACGGTGCAGGGCGCCCTGCGTCCGGGGGATATTATTCTCGCCGATCAGGGGACGGCCGCCTTTGGCATTGCGGCGCTGAAGCTGCCCTCTGAAGCATCGCTGATCGTCCAGCCGCTGTGGGGCTCGATTGGTTTTACTCTCCCGGCCGCCTATGGCGCACAAACCGCGGCGGCGGAGCGGCGGGTGGTGCTAATTGTCGGCGATGGCGCGGCCCAACTGACCATTCAGGAGATGGGCTCCATGCTGCGTGATAAGCAAAAGCCGCTTATTCTGCTGCTGAATAACGAAGGGTATACCGTGGAACGGGCGATTCATGGTCCAGAGCAGCGCTACAATGACATCGCTCTGTGGGACTGGCAGCGGCTGCCGGAAGCCTTCGCCCCTGACGTTGCTTCGCGCTGCCGGCGGGTCACTCAGACGTCTGAACTGCGGGAGGTGATGACGGAGAGCATCACCTCCGATACCCTCACCCTGGTAGAAGTGATGCTGCCGAAAATGGATATCCCCGATTTCCTGCGCGCGGTGACGCAGGCCCTTGAGGAGCGAAACAGCCGCGTTTAATCGGTATGCCGTTTGGCAATCATCAACGGTCTCCCGGCCAGCAGCAGCCAGGCCGGGAGCATCACCATACACAATAGCGGCAGCAGAGTCGTATCCGGGACCACCACGGCGGCCATAAACAGGCTCAACCAGCCGTCGCGAGTGACGACCAGCACCATGCCGAGGATCGCGCAGGAAACGGTGATTGCCGCCGGCACCGCGTCAACATGAGCATGCAGCATCAGCCCCAGCGCTACCCCGACGAACACCGCCGGGAAAATTCGCCCGCCGCGAAAGCCGCTGGCTGAGGCAAGAACCAGGGCCGCCAGTTTGACCAGCGCGATAAGCAGAAAATCCGCGGCGGTTAGCGTCTGGCTGAAGGCCAGCTGCTGCATCTCATCCAGCCCTTTAAATAGCGTTAAGGGCCCGCCTATCGTCCCCACGATCCCCAGCAGCAGCCCGCCGATGCCGAGGGTCAGGATTGGATTTTTCAACCGATGCATCAGGGCATGCAGTCGCGGCAGACACCAGACGGCCACCATGCCGACGGCGATAGCGATCAGGGCGACGATAATGCCGCTGAGAATATCAACGAAGCGCATCTGACCATAGTGCGGGATCGGCAGCGAAAAATGGGGATGGAAAAACAGACCCGTCGTCAACGCGCCGGCGGCGGCGGCGAGGAGGGGAGCAAAGAGGCGATCCCACAGTGGCGTATCGTTGCTGCTATTGAGGGTTTGCGAAAAAATCAGCGCGGCGGCAACCGGGGTACCGAAGAGGGCGCCGATGGTGCCTGAGGCCGCGAGGATGGTCCAGTCCAGCGAGCTGACGCGCGGAAACAGTCGGGAGCCGACGGCGACAGCCAGCGCGATATTCACCACCATAATCGGATGCTCCGGGCCGAGGCTGACGCCGCCGGCGAGGCCGAGGATCAGCGCGGCCAGGAGTCCGGGCAGCGCGCCGGTGGCAATGGGAGCGCCGATTAACGACTCGGTCGCTGGATCCGGCCCGGCGTGCCCGGGGCTGTAACGAATGACCAGACCCACCGCGATCCCTGTCGCCGTCAGCATGGCGATGATCCACAGCGGGCTGTCGGCGCTCACCCCCAACTGCGCGGGCAGATTGCTCCACAGCACGCGCTGCAGCAGCGCGGCAACCTTCATCGCCACGATCAGGATCAGGCTGCAGGCGATACCTATCAGGATGGCCGGCACCGACAGGATCAGCATTGTTCTGGCGCGAGGATGGAGCATGGAAATGTCCTTGTAAAAGTGCTGGAGCACTACTTTGCCTTCGTCAGCGGAGACCGTCGATGCAAATGGTGCTGAAACGATAAAGTTAAGGTGACATCTGATATCCGGCGCGTCCTTTACAGGCTACCTTGCATAGATTACAAACTAAATGTGACCTGTGTCGCTAAACAAGGGGCGTCTGCGCGTTGGACGTTGTTGTTAAGCCGCCATGAATTTACAGTGTGCCAAAAGATTTATTTTGACTTTAGCGGAGCCGTAACGGAATGACAAAATTTGCTTTAGTAGGAGATGTCGGGGGGACCAACGCCCGCCTGGCGCTATGTGATCTGGCGAGTGGAGAGATCTCTCGCGCAAAGACCTATTCCGGGCTCGATTACCCCAGTCTGGAGGCAGTGGTGCGCGTCTATCTCGAGGAGCATCAGGTAACGGTCAACGAAGGTTGTATCGCCATCGCATGCCCGATTACCGGCGACTGGGTGGCGATGACCAACCATACCTGGGCTTTCTCTATCGCCGAAATGAAGCGCAACCTCGGCTTTGCCCATCTGGAGATAATTAACGATTTTACCGCTGTTTCAATGGCCATTCCGATGCTGAAAGCTGAGCACCTTATTCAGTTTGGCGGCAGTGCGCCGGTAGCGGGCAAACCGATCGCTGTTTATGGCGCCGGGACCGGGCTCGGCGTGGCGCATCTGGTCCACGTTGATAAGCGTTGGGTCAGCCTGCCGGGCGAAGGCGGTCATGTTGATTTTGCCCCGAACAGCGAAGAAGAAGGGATCATTCTGGAAGAGCTACGCGCCGAGCTGGGGCATGTTTCCGCAGAACGCGTGCTCTCAGGTCCCGGGCTGGTCAACCTGTATCGCGCGATTGTCAAATCGGACGGCCGACTGCCGGAGAACCTGCAGCCGCGTGAGGTGACCGAGCGAGCGCTGGCGGACAGCTGCACCGACTGTCGTCGGGCGCTGTCGCTGTTCTGCGTCATTATGGGACGCTTCGGCGGTAACCTGGCGCTGACCCTCGGGACGTTTGGCGGGGTGTATATCGCCGGCGGCATCGTGCCGCGCTTCCTGGAGTTCTTTAAAGCCTCTGGTTTCCGCGGCGGTTTTGAAGACAAAGGCCGTTTTAAAGCTTATGTTCAGGATATCCCGGTTTACCTGATCGTGCATGATAACCCAGGCCTGCTGGGCTCCGGCGCGCATCTGCGTCAGACGCTGGGCCAGGTGCTTTAAGCATTCTTTTCCCGGGCTACCGTCGTAGCCCGGATGGCGGTGCTTTCCGCTCTCTACAGATTCATCAGCTGGCGAAACTCTTTCACTTTACTGCGACTGACCGGAACCTGAAACTCCAGGTCACGCAGGCGCAGCACATAGGTGTTGTTGAACCACGGCTCAATTTCCCGAATTTTGCTGAGATTTACGCAATACGAGCGGTGGCAGCGGAAGAAATGCGCGGTGGGCAGTTTGCTGCAGAATTCAGTAATGTTCATCGGCATGACGAATGACTCCCGGCGGGTATAGACGAATGTCATCTTTTCATGCGCCTCGGCATAATAAATATCATGAATACTGGTGACGATGATCCGCTCATCTTTGATCAGATTGATGGTGTCGTTTTCCCGTGGCGCTGCGCTGGCTAATCCTGAAGCAGCGTTATTTTGCTGCTGCCAGGCGGTGGTCAGCTTTTGCAGCATATTGATGATGCGCGACTCCTGGTAAGGTTTCAGGATGTAGTCAAAGGCTTCCAGCTCAAAGGCTTCCACCGCATGTTCTTTCCACGCGGTGATAAAGACGATAAAAGGTTTATGGGCAAACTGGCTGATGTTTTGCGCCAGCAGAACCCCGTCGAGCGACGGAATATTGATATCGAGAAAGATGGCGTCGACCTTGTTGTGCTGGAGAAATTTCAGCACGTCCAGGCCGTCGTCAAAGCTGCCGACGATCTCCATCTGGCTATGGGTGTTAATAAGCCAGGAGAGCTCCTGCTGGGCCAGAAACTCATCCTCCACAATGATAACTTTCATCTTTTCTCCGCTCATGACAACAGCGACTCCGTCAGCGCCTGCGGCGTAGAGTTATTGGGGACATAAAAGGCGATTTCGGTTCCCGGCGTCAGATTGCGGATATGCAAACCCTCGCCGTAGAGAAGTTTCACCCGATGATGCACATTGAGCAGGCCGATTTTGTTACCCGGCATCTCATCGGCTTCCACGCGGGCGACCACGGCGGGATCGATACCGTTGCCCGTATCGCGAACGCTGATGCGTACCCGATTGCCGCACTCGTTAATGCCGATCGTCACCACGCCTTTGCCTTTACAGGGTTGAATACCGTGAACAATGGCATTTTCCACCAGCGGCTGGATAAGCAGGCTCGGGATCACGCAGCTGACGTCGTCGTCAATATCGTAGATGACCGTCAGCTTGTCGCCGAATCGCGCCTGTTCAATAGCGATATAATCTTTGATCTGATACAGCTCTCGTTTGATATCAATCTGCTCATCGTCTTTTAATTCGATGTTATAGCGCAGGTAGCGCGACAAATTAAAAATGAGCTGGCGCGCGGTGTCCGGATTAAGGCGAATCGAGGAGGAGATCGCGTTCAGCGCATTAAATAAAAAATGCGGGTTAATTTTGCTTTGCAGGGCGCGCAGCTCCGCTTTGTTGGCCATCTCCCGCAGCTGTTCGGCGCGGGAGACTTCCAGCTGGGTGGAGATTATTTGCGACAGGCCAATCGCCATCTCCTGCAGCGTCGAAGTGATGCGATGGGCGTGGCAGTAATAGATTTTTAGCGTGCCGGTCACCACCCCTTTTTCCCACAGCGGGATCACCATCAAGGAGTGGATCTCCGGGGTACGGTGGGCTTCGTCATTGTTTTTTATGATGATTTTCCCATAACGAATCGCCTGCCGGGTGGTGGGGCTAATCATATCGTCGTGGCGTTGATAGTTGGCTTCACCGACGCCCACGTAGGCCAGCACGTGCTCGGTATTGGTGATCGCCACCGCGTCGGCGGTAATGTCGCGGCGGATAATCTCGCAAACCTGGCGCAGAGAATCGCTGTTAACGTGTCGAAACAGCGGCAGGGTTTTGTTGGCGATATCGAGCGCCAGTTTCGCCTGCCGCGCCGCGCTGGCCTCCTTTTCCCCTTCAACGCTCTGCACCAGCAGCACGATAAAGCCGATGCAGACGCTGCCGAGGATCATCGGGATACCAATTTTCGAAACAATATCTACGCCGAGACTCAGGGAAGGCGCCCAGACCACCACCAGGATCATGGTCAGAGTTTCACACATCATCCCCGCCAGAATGCCGATTTTCCACCGTTGTTCGCGGGCCACTTTACGATTAATCAACCCCGACAGCAGGCCGGCGACAATGCTGGTGATAAAGCAGGGCACCGCGGTCACGCCGTCGATATCAATCAAATAGCGGTGCACGCCGGCAATCGCCCCGACAATCGCGCCCACCCAGGGACCAAACAGGATCCCACCGGACATCACGGCGATAATGCGCACGTTCACCAGGGACCCCTCAACCGGGACGCCGGACCAGGTACTAAATAGCGCGAACAGCGAGAAAATGGCTGTCACCGCCAGCAGCTCTTTCGGAGTATGGGCCGACTTATGCAACAGTTCGCGGAACAGGCGCAGGCGAATAAGGAAAAAGAGGCAAATAAGCATCAGGGCCGCACGATCATAGACCGCCAGCATCATAGTAAAGATTTCGTGCATGGGTGCGCCGCGTCAGTGGCCAGAAAGGGACATGATAAAAAACCTGACGGCAGAAGACCAGCCGTGGAACCATAAAGCGGAAAAGTCGCACTTTTTAAAGGGGATTAATTAAAAAGCATCGCGATAGCGGCGGTCTTCGCCATTAACGATAATATTCTGTGTTAAGAAAGATATCAGTGTGTTACCACTTTTATACAACCCGGGATTATTCCGCCAATGAACTGCCGCATTTAGCGCAGTCGATACCCGTTTTATATGCCAGGGAATATTTTTTAACGGGCCTCTCGACAACATGAATTTTTTCAGGTTATTTTCTAAACGAGCCGCAACAGCGGCAGCGTCGCTCGGACGGTCCGGGCGCTAACGTTAATTAGAGGAACCTATGGCTGAATCCAGTCCTGAACGCCGTTTTACGCGTATCGATCGTCTCCCTCCGTACGTTTTTAACATTACTGCTGAACTGAAAATGGCTGCGCGTCGGCGCGGCGAAGATATTATCGATTTCAGTATGGGTAATCCCGATGGCGCGACGCCGCCGCATATCGTGGAAAAACTCTGCACCGTTGCTCAACGGCCTGACACCCATGGTTACTCTACCTCGCGGGGGATCCCGCGCCTGCGTCGCGCCATTTCACGCTGGTATGAAGAACGCTATAACGTCGATATCGATCCGGAATCGGAAGCGATCGTCACCATTGGTTCGAAAGAGGGGCTGGCGCACCTGATGCTGGCGACGCTGGATCATGGCGACACCGTACTGGTGCCGAACCCCAGCTATCCGATTCATATCTATGGCGCGGTAATCGCCGGGGCGCAGGTGCGCTCAGTGCCGCTGGTGGAAGGGGTGGATTTCTTTAACGAGCTGGAACGCGCCATCCGCGAGAGCTATCCGAAGCCGAAGATGATGATCCTTGGCTTTCCCTCAAATCCGACCGCGCAGTGCGTCGAACTGGATTTCTTTGAAAAGGTTGTCGCTCTGGCGAAGCAGTATGACATTCTGGTCGTCCACGATCTGGCCTATGCCGATATCGTGTATGACGGCTGGAAAGCGCCCTCCATCATGCAGGTGCCCGGCGCGCGGGATGTCGCCGTCGAGTTCTTTACCCTGTCGAAAAGCTATAACATGGCCGGCTGGCGCATTGGCTTTATGGTGGGTAATAAGACTTTGGTGAATGCCCTCGCTCGTATCAAAAGCTATCATGACTACGGGACTTTTACTCCGCTGCAGGTGGCGGCGATAGCTGCGCTGGAGGGCGATCAGCAGTGCGTGCGCGATATTGCCGAACAGTATAAGCGCCGTCGCGATGTGCTGGTCAAAGGGCTTCATGAGGCCGGCTGGATGGTGGAGTGTCCGAAAGCGTCTATGTACGTGTGGGCGAAAATACCGGAACCTTACGCCGCCATGGGGTCGCTGGAGTTTGCGAAAAAGCTGCTTAATGAAGCGAAGGTTTGCGTCTCGCCGGGGATTGGCTTTGGCGACTATGGTGATACCCACGTCCGCTTCGCGCTGATCGAGAACCGGGACCGTACGCGCCAGGCGATCCGCGGTATCAAGGCGATGTTCCGCGCGGATGGTCTGCTGGCCTCCGCGAGCTAGCGCTGCGGGCAGCACGGCAAAATAAAAACGGGAGCATGAAGGCTCCCGTTTTTTTTGACACCGCTGCAGTCTAGATCATCAGGGCAAAAGTACCGGCCCAAACGATGACCATAAAAGAGAGGCCCATAAAGAAGTATTTCACGACTCATCACTCCACGCGCTTGTGCGACGTTCAAATGAATTAATTGTTCTGTTTTTCAAGGGCTGTCGCCAGTGTAACTTCACCCTGCAGCAGCCCGTAATTCTGTGCGTTTAGTGCTCCAGATGGCGCTAATGTACGCCTAAAAAATCAGGGAAACAAGAGGCATTTTTTTATTAATTTTTAGTTACTTACGAGTGTCGTGATTCGGCGACACATTAATTTCACAGGGTAATAAATTTAGCGCCAGCGACGCGAAGGAAACGGGTTTTAGCGATGGGGCGGGCGGAGAAGGCCAACGAGAGCGCGCGGCATTATCTTTGCCACGCGCCGCCGTCGGTTCAGGGCAGGTCTGAGGCGCGCTGTCGCCACTCGGCCGGGTAGTGTGCCGGGATAAAGCGCAGCGTCAGCGCCATGAGTAGCAGGACGCAGATCGCATGCCAGGACCAGTCAAGCGTGTAGTTCCCGCTCAGGCTACGCAGCAGGCCGGAAAGCCAGGGCGACAGACCGGCGATGATAAATCCGATCCCCTGCATAAAGGCTACCAGCCTGCCGGCCACCGCCGGTTGTCCGGCGTGATCCAGCGCCAGCACCAGGCACAGAGGAAACGCGCCGCCCAACCCCACGCCGCAGGCAATGGCCCAGAGCGCAGAGAAATGCTCTGGCAGCCAGATAAAGCCGCAGAAGCCAATCAGCTGTAGCGCCAGCGCTAGCAGAAGAAGCTGGCGCCGATCCTCCTGGCGAGCCAGCGCCGGGAGCAGCAGCGCGCCGGCGGTTTGCCCGACGGTCAGCAGCGCCAGCAGCGAACCGCTGTACTGGGCGCTGTCGCCTAGCTGGATGTAGTAAGGAGGCAGCCAGGCGATCAGGCTGGCGTAACCGGCATTGATCAGTCCGAAATAGAGTCCCAGCGTCCAGGCGCGGCGCTGGCCAATAATCGCGACCCGGGGGGAAGCGCTGGTCTGATGCGGTGCGCGAGGCAAATGCCGACAAATCGCCAGCCAGCTGAGCAGAGCCAGGAGCGCAGGGAGCGCCCACCAGGCTAGCGCATCATGCCAGGCCGCGCTATGTGACGCCAGCCATGGGGTGAACGCGGCGCCTAACCCGCCGCCGCCCATCAGCGCCGCTGACCATAGTCCCATCACCAGCGGCGTCCGTCGGGGAAAGAGGTGCTTAATTACCGCCGGGATGGCGGCCTGAATAATGCCGATGCCAATTCCTCCGGCCAGAGCGCTGGTGAGTAGTAAGCCACTATTCGGAGCGATTTCCCGCAGCAGGGCGCCTGCCGCGATAATCAGCAGGCTCAGCGCAATACTGCGCTTTTGACCGATATAGCGATCGACCCAGCCAGCGGCCAGCGCCAGCACCCCCATCGCGATCACCGGCAGCGCGGTCAGGAGTGCGGCCAGGGTATAGCTCATGCCGCTGGCTGCGCGGATGTCCGGCAGCAAAGGACCAATGGAGGTAAGCAGCGGCCGCATATTGATCCCAGTCAGTACCAGGACTGCCAGCGTCAGGTTCTGTCGCAGCGCTGGTGTCATGACTGCCGTTCCGCCCAGCGCTGATAAAGTTCAGTTCCCTCCGGCTGCGGGCGATGATGGATCGGCAGCGTTTGCTGGGCCAGCGGCTGCTGCAGCTGCTGATAAATCGCGGCGGTCGAGAGCTGAAAAGGCTCCCCGTCCTGATTGCTATTGGCGAAAAACACTTCCCGCACGCCGGTTAAATAGAGCGCGCTCAGGCACATAGGGCAAGGTTGTCCGCTGGCATAGATGACGCATTCACGCAACACCGCGCTTCCCAGTCTGGCGGCAAGATCGCGAACGGCGTTCAGTTCGGCATGCGCCGTTGGGTCACCGCTCAGATGAAAGGTATTGACGCTTTCAGCGACAATCTCATCATTCCGCACCAGCACGGCGCCGAAGGGGCGCCCACCGTCAGCAATGTTTTGTTTTGCCAGCACTAATGCGCGCTGAAGATAACGATCGTGAGCGGACATAGTCACTCCTGCATAAAACGATGTTAAAGGTGAAATATGTTGAGGGTCGTGCGAAGAGGGTACGTCTCTTGTTTCATAAGTTAAAAGACTTATTTATGATAATGCCTATTGGAATTTCTTATAGGTGGGCCGATGCTTCTGCGCCAACTTTCCTACTTTATCGCTGTGGCTGAACATTGTGGCTTTTCCCGCGCCGCCGCGGCGCTGCATGTCTCCCAGCCTGCGCTGTCACAGCAGATACGCCAGCTGGAAGCGATGCTGGAGGTTCAGCTTTTCGACCGCTCTGGCCGACGTATTCGCCTGACCGATGCCGGTGAGATCTGGCTGGAGTATGCCCGTCGCGCGTTACGCGAGCTTGAGGAAGGTCGGCGCGCCTTGCATGACGCAGAAGATCTCCAGCACGGTAAACTCCGCATTGCTATGACGCCAACTTTCACTACCTATATGCTGGGCCCGCTGATGGAGGCGTACTACCGACGCTACCCTGGAGTAAAAGTGCTTATCCAGGAGATGAACCAGGAGCGGATGGAGGCGATGCTGCTGGAGGATGAACTGGATGTGGGGATTGCCTTTGACGATTGCCGGTCACAGGAAATTGTGGTTCAGCCGCTGCTGACGGAAACGCTTGCGCTGGTGGTGAGCCGTGCGCATCCGCTGGCAGGAGAGCGCGACTTGCAACTGCAGGCTCTCGACGCCCAGCCGCTAATTTTACTGAGCAGCGAGTTTGCTACCCGCGAGCAGATTGATCGTTATTGCCGCCTTCATCGGCTCGAACCAGACGTGCGGATGGAGGCCAACTCCATCGGGGCCGTTCTGTCGGTTATTCGAAGCACAACGTTAGCAACGCTGCTGCCGGCGGCGATCGCCGGGCAGTTTGATGATGTGGTGGCGATTGAGCTAAGACCTGCGCTGCTGCAGCGCACGGCCTGTTTATTGCAGCGGCAGGGCGCCTGGCAGAGCGCCGCAGCGCGCGAATTCATCACCCTGGCCCGAGAGAACGCGATAACGATTGAGCAGGAAAACCGCCAGTCCCTTGCCTGAAGGACTACGTTACTCGCCGGCGAACTGCGACTCACGGCTGGCTTCGCTGCCGATATCGCCTTCATCGGGCTGGGCATTCTCTATAAGCATGCCTTCTTCCTTAAGCCTTTCCAGCACGTGATGAAAGAGCTGAGTCTTGTCTGGCTCAGCCATACTCTGCAACTTCTCATTAAATACAGTATGGGACTGAATAAGATAATGGATAAATTCCAGCAATACCTCACTTTGCGGCAGGACGGTTAATTCCTGCTGGATGTAACGGGTTTGATCCAGTAGCGGATTTTTCGTCACGTCCATAGGCCGGGCGCTAATACTGTGGGCGTATATTTTCTCAATGGCCTGGCTGGTGATATAGATGCGGTTCAATGATATCGAGGGGCGTTCGTCTTCCTCTGGAATGAAATGACAATAAACAAATGGTTTATCCGGCAGCATCATGCTGAGGCGGTTTTCGTAAAGAATATCATCTGGCGCCTCCAGCAGCGCCATTAGGTTCCGACAGTGTGGATGCCAGAGCCCTGAAGCAAATACCTTTACGTTGAACTGGGTTACCGTATTTCCGCGCAGGGTTTCCATCGTCGGAATATCGCCTTCAAGCCGCAGAATGCTGCGGATATGGGAGTGATGCGACCAGACTGTTTCTCCTGCCTCGACTGAGGTAAATGGATTAAACGCGCTGGTTACCTCTTTTTCCTGATGGGAGAGGACGGCGATTTTTAATATTCCCGGCGTTGGGTTAAGCTTAAGACATAGATTGATTGCGCCAATATCATGCCAGTGAAGAATGTCTTCCAGTTCGCAGTTTAATAATTTTTGCGCCCGCGCCAGAGAGCAATACTCCATTGGCGGTAAATTATTTAGCTTCCAGATATTCCGTTCTGTAATATTCATAAGAATTGTATGTCGATGAAAAAATATATCGCCATGGTGAGCAAAAGCATCAATGACAATGATTTATTTTTTCTGCTGACTTCCTTTACCTGATTAACAAAATCCATTCACATTGAGAATGATATATCGATAAATTGGCTGTTTTTATTGTTTTGCTGCCGCGTATTTACTCTTTCCCGTTATCTTATCATCTCTTATTCGTAGAGAAAAATAGTTTGCTGAATATAAGCGTTTCTTCCTGTTTAGCAGCAATATTTAAGGTGAGTATGAGCGGAGCACGAAAAAAGGGACGGTCAATTTGGCAAACATTGTGGTCGGCAGGAAGTATCAAACAGACGCCTGCGGCGCCTGTCGAACCTACCTGTAGTTATTGCGGCATAGACAGGAAGCGGTCACCCGGTTGCGCGATGGCATACCAGGCCATCATTTCGGCAGTGCCTGGCTGGCCTTCAGCAGGCGCCCAGGCCATAGTGTCCATTTCGGCAAGCGGTTGATAAGCGCCTTGTTTGACTTCAAATACCATGCCGCCTGCGTCGAGCGAGAGCACCGTATGCCAGGTGCCAGCCTCCATTTCCAGCGCCGTACAGGTTTCACCCAGCACCACCCGGTTGGTGACCACGCCGTGGTCATCAAAATTCAGTACCACAAATCGGCCTTTCAGCGGCAGTAAAAGTTCGAAGGTATGTCTGTGCCGGTGGGGGCGGATATAGGTGCCGGGTTCCATGGCGATGGCCAGACGCTGTATCGGGTCGCTTAGTTCGGGATGAAAATTGCGATGGGCACGCAGGCGCGGAGCACTGGCTGCCGCTTCGCTCTGCTGCTGCATATCGCTGAGGGTGATCTGTTTCATATCAACGCCTGGCTCCTGTATCGTCCAGAGAAGGTTGTAAAAGGTCGCGGCTAGTGACTGAAAAAGTCAGAAGGTATTGTACGCAGAAATGCGCGTTGCTGTCGGTTTATTGTGTGCGTGATTGACAAAGACACGTTCCTTTCTGGCAGGACTAACCATACTGAAATCGTTGGCTAATTATGATTACGAGAAGAATACGTTCTGGCTGGCGTTTAGGTCATCGTGGTCAATGGCGGGCAACTTTTATATGGTGTCCCCTGCAGGAATCGAACCTGCAACTAGCCCTTAGGAGGGGCTCGTTATATCCATTTAACTAAGGGGACAAGGCGGCACGAGTATAGCGTTTTTTGCCCGCCTGAGTAAGAGCCATACCGTCTGACTGCTTAAACCCTCGCCACTCAGGGCGCTTTTTTTATGCCCGGTCGGCCTTTTTCCCTTTCTCCGCCGCCTGGGCGCGAGCTTCCGCTTTTCGCTTGCTGCTCATATCGTTACGGATCTGCGCATGGCTCAGCAGTGCGAAGATGAAGGTCCCGCCACAGATATTTCCCGCCAGGGTCGGCAGGGCGAACGGCCAGATAAAGTCGCTCCAGGGCAGATTTCCATTAAACACCAGATAAAGGATCTCGACCGAGCCCACCACAATATGGGTGGTATCCGCCAGGGCGATAAGCCAGGTCATGAGAATAATCACCACGATTTTGGCGGCGCCGGCGACAGGAAACATCCAGACCATGGTGGCGACCAGCCAGCCGGAAATAATCGCATTGGCGAACATCTCTGTCGGACTGTTTTTCATTACGTCTTCGGCGATGCTGACAAAGGCCTGACGGGTTGGCTCATCAAAAATAGGCATATAATTGAAGGCCCATGCGGCCACCGCGGTACCGATGAGATTGCCCGCCAGCACCACCGACCATAGCCGCATCAGCAAACCGACGTTACCGAGGGTGGGATTATGCATCACCGGCAGAACGGCGGTGACCGTATTTTCAGTGAACAGCTGCTGGCGGGCCATAATTACGATAATAAAGCCGAAGGTGTAGCCGAGGTTTTCCAGCAAAAAACCGCCCGGGATCCCCTCCAGTTTGACGTGAAAAATTCCCTTCGCCAGCAGGGAGGCCCCCATCGACAGGCCGGCCGCAATCGCTGACCATAGCAGGGCCAGCGCATCGCGCTCCATCTCTTTTTCCCCTTCCTGGCGAATATGTTCATGGATCGCCATCGCCCGCGAGGGAAGGCGATCTTCATTTACTTCGATCTCTTCACCACGCTGATTTTCCTCACTTTCCACTTCTCTTTCGTCATCCTCTGCCTTTAATTTGTTATTGTCTAGTTCATCCATTTCGTGGCCCTCGCTATCAATCTGTATAGTTATAGCGTAGCGGCTTTCCCTGCCGTCTGGCTGGGCATACTCTGAAATCGCAAAAATGGTAACGTCAGATTTTTGTCGCTCCGGTAGAATAGGAGCCCCGCGATTTCGTTATTCCCAGGCTAAGATCAAATCAACAACTTGGGTGATATAGACATCGTTCAACGTGCTGTTACAATCGCTCACATCTTTACGGGCGGAAGCGTTGTCTTTCCGTCATGGATGGCAACTCGCGATAGCCATAAAAACCAGGGAGACATCTATGAATTATCGCCTGTCGGCGCTTGCGCTTGGCGTCACATTGCTGGTGGGATGTGCCAGTTCCAGCTCTGGCGATCGGCCGCAGGGGCGCTCAGACCCGTTAGAAGGGTTTAACCGCACGATGTTTAACTTCAACTTTAACGTGGTTGATCCTTACGTGCTTCGCCCCGTCGCGGTGGCATGGCGCGACTACGTCCCACAGCCGGCGCGCAACGGGTTAAGCAATTTTACCAGTAACCTGGAAGAGCCGGCAGTGATGGTGAACTACTTCCTGCAGGGCGACCCCTATAAAGGTATGGTGCATTTTACCCGCTTCTTCCTGAACACCATTCTCGGTATGGGTGGGCTTATCGATGTGGCCGGGATGGCGAATCCGCAGCTACAGCGGGTTGAGCCACATCGTTTCGGCAGTACGCTTGGGCATTATGGCGTTGGCTATGGCCCGTATGTTCAGTTGCCGTTCTATGGAAGCTTTACCCTGCGCGACGAAGGCGGCGATATGGCCGATGGCTTGTATCCGGTGCTCTCCTGGCTGACCTGGCCGATGTCGATCGGTAAATGGGCGGTGGAAGGGATTGAGACACGTGCTCAGCTGCTGGATTCCGACGGCCTGCTGCGCCAGTCTTCCGACCCTTACATTCTGATGCGTGAAGCCTACTTCCAGCGTCATGACTTTATCGCCAACGGCGGTAAGCTGACCCCGGCGGACAACCCGAATGCTCAGGCTATTCAGGATGAGCTGAAGGATATCGATTCACAGTGATCGGCGAATGATAAAAAAAGGGTGAACATAATGTTCACCCTTTTTTGTGGCGCGCTGCTTATCAGAAGCGGTAGTTGAAGTTAGCGCCGTACAGCCAGGCGGTTCCTTCGGAACGGAAGGTATACGGGCCTTCCTTAATTTCAACATGCTGCCCGTGCATGTATGAAACGCCGACGTCAACCGAGGCATCTTTATTGAACGCGTAGGTGGTACCCGCGCTCAGCCACAGGCGATCCTGGTCCGGAATAGAGATAGAGCGGTTATTAGCCGGCACCGGGCTGTCATCGAAGGCGATACCGGTACGGAAGGTCCAGTTATCGTCATAATAATAGGTGGTCCCCAGCGCAAGACGATAGGCGTCCTTGAAGCCTTCCTCTTTATAGAACAGCGTCTGGCCGTTGCTGCCGGTGGCTTTCAGCTCCTGGAACTGACTCCAGCTGGTGTAGGTCAGGCTATAGTGGACCGCCCACTGCGGCGCCACGCGGTTATAGCCGGACAGCTCCCACATTTCCGGCAGGTTAAGGGTTAGCGAACCATTGGTCGTCTGGCCGCTGGTGCCCGCCGGCAGGCCGAAGTTGCCGAGGATCTGGTTATAGGCCGCCGGCAGGCTGCTGCGGTAGTTACCGTCGAAGTCGATCTTGACCTCAGAACGGTAGGTTAAACCGTAGCGGTTATTCTTATCCAGCTCATAGAGGATCCCGGCGTTCCAGCCGAAGCCCCACGCGTTGCCATTAAGATGGGCGATCTGCGTGTCGGCCGGGATCTTCGCTACCTGGCCCGCCAGCGCCGGCGGCAGCGCGCCAGAGCCTGCGACAATCTGCCCCAGATCGCCTGCATAGCGCTCGATCTTCGCCTTGGCGTAGACCGCGTCAAAGCCTAAGCCGAAGCTCCAGTTGCTGTCGAGGCGGTAGGCGCCGCTCAGGTTGAAGTTCGCGGTGGTCAGGTCGGTTTTACCGCCCATGCTGCCGGCCGCATAATCATCGTTATACTCTGTTGCCAGACCATAGTTAGAGGTGATAGACGCCCCCCAACCAAATTGGTCGTTAATCGGCGCGACAAAGTGGAAGTTGGGCACCCACGCCGTCGGGGCGATATTGTCTGCTTTCAGGCTCTTGCCGGTGGGAGAGGTGCCCGAAACATTAACGCCCGGGTCGACAAACACGGCGCCCGCCGACATGGTCGGGCGGTCAAACATCATAATTAATGCCGGGTTACGACTGGCATTACCAGCATCGTCAGCGATCGCCCCTTCACCGGAATAGGCACGACCCAGCCCCGATGCAGAGAATTCGTTGAGCTGGAAGCCTGCTGACCAGGCCTGGGTGGAAACAAGTGCGACAGCCACTGCAAGGGCAGATTGGGTAAAGCGGGTTTTCTGGCTCATGCCCATAACCTCATTGAGTTATTTTTTTTTAAACTATGTTACATGCCGTAACAGAAGCGCGGGAGTGTAGGGTCTGCGGTACAACCAAGAAATCAGACCAGTGCGCTGAGTATAGGTCTGACCAGATGATTTGTTGCAAGTATGTTTATGAAGTTTTTCAATTGTGATAACAGAAACGCGATCCAGCTGGCAAAAATCTCGGAGAGAGCAAGGGGGACAGAAGGGGATTTTTGTTTTAGATCATTTTTAAGTGTGATTTCTGTCACTTAACGCCGGCAGAGCGATTCTCGGCTGGAGGCTCACTGGGGACAGGGCGTAAAATAGGCACATCATTTTTCTGGCACCGAAGGTGCATCTCCAGAGGAAATCTACGATGAGTAAATGTAGCGCTGATGAAACCCCGGTTTGCTGCTGTATGGATGTTGGCACGATTGTTGACAACACCGACTGCATCGCCTCCTACAGCCACGTATTCGCCAACCGCGCTGAAGCCGAGCAAACGCTCGCCGCGTTAAGCGAAAAAGCCCGCAATGTCGAATCTGAGCCGTGCCAAATTAACCCAACCTTCACTGACGTTGACGGCGGTGTGCAGCTGGATATCGATTTTGTTTTCAGCTGCGAAGCAGAATCCCTGATCTTCCAGCTGGGCTTACGTTAATCCTTCCCCCTCGACGCCCCTGATAAGGGGCGTTTCCTTTTCTTTTCACTGTGTTTTGGCTCGCAATTTTGCGCTTCTCCGATTGGCTTAATGTAAAAAATTAGTTAAGAATGTTATCAGGTCAGACCACTTGGTTGTCTTGGTTAACAGGGGAGTGTTATGAGTCAGGCATTACCGCTTATCACCCGTCAGGGCGATCGCATTGCCATTGTCACGGGGCTACGCACGCCATTTGCTCGTCAGGCTACGGCTTTTCATGGCGTTCCGGCCATTGATTTAGGAAAAATGGTGGTTGGCGAGATGTTGGCGCGCAGCGACATTCCTGCCGAAGTCATCGAGCAACTGGTCTTTGGCCAGGTGGTGCAGATGCCGGAAGCGCCGAACATCGCCCGGGAAATTGTGCTGGGTACCGGCATGAGCGTACATACCGACGCCTATAGCGTCAGCCGCGCCTGCGCCACCAGTTTCCAGGCCGTGGCGAACGTCGCTGAAAGCCTGATGGCCGGCACCATCCGCGCCGGTATTGCCGGCGGCGCCGACTCCTCCTCTGTCCTGCCCATTGGGGTCAGTAAAACGCTGGCCCGCACGCTAGTGGATGCCAATAAGGCACGCACGCTGAGCCAAAAGCTGAAGCTGTTTTCCCGTCTGCGGCCACGCGACCTGCTGCCGGTCCCCCCGGCGGTGGCTGAATATTCAACCGGATTGCGGATGGGCGATACCGCCGAGCAGATGGCGAAAAGCTGGGGGATCTCCCGCGAGCAACAGGATGCCCTGGCGCATCGTTCGCACCAGCTGGCAGCGAAAGCCTGGGTAGAGGGTAAACTGTCCGCAGAGGTGATGACCGCCTATGCTCCCCCTTTCCGCGAACCGCTCGAGCAGGACAACAATATTCGTAAAAATTCAACGCTCGCAGATTATCAGAAGTTACGCCCGGCCTTTGACCGCAAACATGGCACCGTCACCGCCGCCAACAGTACGCCGCTGACGGACGGCGCGGCAGCGGTGATCCTGATGACCGAGTCGCGGGCTAAAGAGCTGGGGCTGAGGCCGCTGGGCTATCTGCGCAGCTACGCCTTTACCGCCATCGACGTCTGGCAGGATATGCTGCTGGGGCCCGCGTGGTCCACGCCGCTGGCGCTGGAGCGCGCTGGCCTGACGCTGGCGGATCTCACGCTTATCGATATGCACGAAGCTTTCGCTGCGCAGACGCTGGCCAATCTCCAGTGTCTGGCAAGCGACCGCTTTGCCCGCGAGGTGCTGGGCCGCTCGCAGGCCACCGGTGAGGTAGATGAAAGCAAGTTTAACGTCCTCGGCGGCTCTATCGCCTACGGTCACCCCTTCGCCGCCACCGGCGCGCGGATGATCACCCAGACGCTGCATGAGCTGCGGCGACGGGGCGGGGGATTTGGTTTGGTGACGGCCTGCGCGGCAGGTGGTCTGGGTGCGGCGATGATCGTGGAGGCTGAATAATGGATACTGTTTCCGCTTTTAAGCTTGAGGTCCGTGCGGACAAAATCGCGGTGATCACCATTGATGCCCCGGGTGAAAAAATGAATACCCTGAAAGCCGAATTTGGCAGTCAGGTACGGGGATTGATACGCCAGTTACGTGACGATAAGTCAGTGCGCGGCGTAGTATTTATCTCCGCCAAAGCGGATAACTTTATCGCCGGCGCTGATATCAACATGATTGCCCGCTGCCGCAGCGCGCAGGAGGCGGAAGCGCTGGCGCGCCAGGGACAGCAGATTATGGCTGAGATCCATGGCCTGTCGATCCCGGTGATTGCCGCTATCCACGGCGCCTGCCTTGGCGGCGGTCTGGAGCTGGCGCTGGCCTGTCATGGCCGTATCTGTAGCGATGACGAAAAAACCCGACTCGGCTTGCCGGAGGTACAGCTTGGCCTGCTGCCGGGTTCCGGCGGGACGCAGCGTTTACCGCGGCTGATCGGGGTCAGCACCGCGCTGGATATGATGCTCACCGGCAAGCAGCTGCGGCCGCGGCAGGCGCTGAAGGCCGGTCTGGTGGACGAGGTGGTGCCGCAGGCGATTTTACTGCAGGCGGCGGTGGAGTTGGCGCTGAAGGGACGACCGACCAGCCGGGAGGTGCCTGTTCGTGAACGCGTACTGGCAGGGCCCCTGGGGCGCCATCTGTTATTCCAGTTTGTCGGTAAACAAACGCAGCGCAAAACGCAGGGAAATTACCCGGCGGTGAAGCGAATCTTGCAGGTCGTCGAGAATGGTCTGGCCCATGGCTGCAGCAGCGGATACGCTGAAGAGGCGCGCGCATTTGGCGAACTGGCGATGAGCCCGCAGTCGCAGGCGCTGCGATCGATCTTCTTTGCCAGTACCGATCTGAAAAAAGACCCTGGCGCCGAGGCGGGCCCCGGCCCGCTGAGAAGCGTTGCAGTACTGGGCGGTGGCTTGATGGGCGGGGGGATCGCCTATGTGACCGCCTGTAAGGGTGGGCTGCCGGTGCGGATTAAAGATATCCAGCCGCGTGGCATCAACCACGCCTTAAAGTACAGCTGGGATCTGCTGAATAAACAGGTTCGTCAGCGTCGACTGCGCCCAGTGGAGCGCGATCGTCAGATGGCGCTGATCTCCGGCACTACCGACTATCAGGGCTTTGCTCATCGCGATGTGGTGATCGAGGCGGTATTTGAAGACCTGGCTCTCAAACAGCGGATGGTCAGCGAAGTGGAACAATACGGCGGGCCGCAGACCATCTTTGCGTCGAATACCTCATCGTTGCCAATCGGCGATATTGCCGCTCACGCCAGCCGCCCGGGGCAGGTAATCGGCCTGCATTTTTTCAGTCCGGTGGAAAAAATGCCGCTGGTTGAGGTGATCCCGCACAAGGGAACCGACCCGCAGACTATCGCCACCGTGGTGCAGCTGGCTAAACGGCAGGGGAAAACGCCGATTGTTGTCGCAGATAAAGCGGGGTTCTATGTGAACCGTATCCTCGCGCCGTATATCAATGAAGCGATGCGCCTGCTGGTGGAAGGCGAACCGATTGAAGTCATTGATAACGCGTTGGTTAAATTCGGTTTCCCGGTGGGGCCGATTCAACTGCTGGATGAGGTGGGTATCGATACCGGCACCAAAATTATCCCCGTGCTGGAGGGCGCGTTTGGAGAACGTTTTAGCCCGCCTGCAAACATCATTGACGCGATTTTGAAGGACGATCGCAAAGGCAGAAAAAATAATCGTGGTTTCTATCTTTATGAGACAAAAGGGCGTAAAAGCAAAAAACGGCCCGACCCGGCAGTCTATCCGCTGCTCGGCATCGGCCGCCCGCAGTCGCGGCTCTCCGCGCAGCAGGTGGCGGAGCGCTGTGTGATGATGATGCTTAACGAAGCGGCGCGCTGCTTTGATGAGCAGATTATCCGGAGCGCGCGCGATGGCGATATCGGCGCCGTCTTTGGTATAGGGTTTCCGCCATTTCTTGGCGGCCCGTTCCGGTATATGGATACTATCGGCGCGGGTGAAGTTGCCGCGATCCTGCAGCGCCTGGCCGCCCAGTTCGGCCCACGTTTTACACCCTGTGACACTTTATTACGCATGGCTGAACAGGGGACCACCTTTTGGCCAGCGGATGAACGGCTGACCTAAGTTGTGGTCAAAGAAGGTAAATCCGGCTGCGGACGACGCTGTTGATTGGCTGTTTTGTAAACAATGATTGACTATACTTACGCCATTGAGGTAAAAAACAGCGTTTCATTCGTGGAATGGATCAGGCACAATGCCCGGCCACCGGGTCACCTGCGTATTGTCTTCGCAGGCCAAACTACGGTGCTTCTGGTTAACAAAAGCGGTGCAATATGCAAGTTTTTATTATGCGTCACGGCGACGCTGCCCTCGATGCAGCCAGTGACTCGGTTCGTCCATTAACCGTATGCGGTTGTGATGAGTCTCGTCAGATGGCAACCTGGCTGAAAGGTCAAAAAGTGGATATTGAGCGCGTTCTTGTCAGTCCCTATCTGCGTGCGGAACAGACGCTGGATATTGTTGGGGAGTGCATGAACCTGCCGAAACATGTCGACGTGATGCCGGAGCTCACGCCGTGCGGTGATGTGGGAATGGTGAGCGCCTATCTGCAGGCGCTGGCGAATGAAGGCGTGGCGACGGCGCTGGTTGTCTCCCACCTGCCGCTGGTGGGGTATCTGGTCTCAGAGCTGTGTCCGGGGGAAACGCCCCCGATGTTCACCACCTCGGCTATCGCCTGCGTGACGCTGGATGCCGACGGCAAAGGTGAGTTCCTCTGGCAAAAAAGCCCCTGCAACCTCAAGATGGCCAACGCCATCTGACGGCCCCCCGGAGCCCGCCGTTACGGCAGCTCCGGCGGTTGCCACTCCTCGACCTCAATCAATATCAGCAGTGCGGCGTCACCGCCGTACTCTTTTGGTGCCTGGTGAAACGCCATAATATGCGGATGTTGCGCCAGCCACAGCGGGGTTTGCTGTTTGAGGATGTGTTTCCCGTGCCCGTGCATCACGCAGGCGCAAAACACATGCTCGCGGCGGCAGGCGGCAATTAGCGCGCCCAGTTCCTGTTTGGCCTGCTGCTGGGTAAGCCCATGCAGATCGAGGAACAGCTCAGGCGAATAATCTCCACGGCGCAGCTTTTTCAGCTCGAAATGGCTGACGTCGGGGCGGACATATTTCGTCGAGCCTTCGGTATTCAGTAGCGGTTGAAACTCATCGGAAAAATAGTGGCTGTTATCGACCTGTTCCTGCAGCAAACGCTTAGGAGCAACCTCGGTAATTTTCTTGCGCTGCGGGCGGTGAACAATAGTGTCCTGTTTGATCTTCCGCGTGCCGGTCATCAGCTGACGGAACAGCGCCTGATCCTCCTCGCTAAGCGATGTCTTCTTTTTCATTGTCCGCTCTCATTCATACTTTGCGCTAGTTTACCCGACTCAATATCCCTTCGGGCAAGGAAAACCTGTTTTTTCCCCCGCCCCTTATCGCAAGAATGCTGATTTATCGCCGTCTTCATGGCACACTAGCCGCCGAATTTATAGCAGAGTGTGCCCTGGAGGATGTCGTGGATAAAATTTTTGTTGATGAGGCAGTCAATGAGCTGCATACCATTCAGGACATGCTGCGCTGGGCGGTAAGCCGTTTCAGCGCTGCTAATATCTGGTACGGTCACGGGACTGATAACCCGTGGGACGAGGCGGTACAGCTGGTGCTGCCTTCACTGTATCTGCCGCTGGATATCCCGGAAGACATGCGCACTGCGCGCCTGACCTCCAGCGAGAAACACCGCATTGTAGAGCGGGTGATTCGCCGCGTGAACGAGCGTATTCCCGTCGCCTATCTGACCAACAAAGCATGGTTCTGCGGGCATGAGTTTTACGTTGATGAGCGGGTGCTGGTGCCGCGCTCCCCGATTGGCGAACTGATCAATAACCAGTTTGCCGGACTGATTAACCATAAGCCGCAGCACATCCTTGATATGTGCACCGGTAGCGGCTGCATTGCCATCGCCTGCGCCTATGCCTTCCCGGAAGCGGAAGTCGATGCGGTAGATATCTCCCCGGACGCGCTGGCCGTCGCCGAGCACAACGTTGAGTCCCACGGCCTGATCCATCACGTTACGCCGATCCGTTCCGATCTGTTCCGCGATCTGCCGAAGCTGCAGTACGATCTGATCGTCACCAATCCGCCGTATGTCGATGAAGAGGACATGGCCGATCTGCCGGAAGAGTATGAGCATGAGCCGGTGCTGGGGCTGGCCTCCGGAAGCGACGGCCTGAAGTTAACGCGCCGTATCCTCGGCAACGCGCCGGATTATCTCAGCGACGACGGGATTCTGATTTGTGAAGTCGGTAACAGCATGGTACATCTGATGGAGCAGTATCCGGATGTGCCGTTTACCTGGCTTGAGTTTGATAACGGCGGCGACGGGGTCTTTATGCTGACCAAACAGCAGCTGATTGACGCCCGTGCGCACTTCGGTATTTATAAAGACTAAAAAAACAACACGCCAACATAACGAAAAAGATTGGAGCCGTGATGGCAGGAAATACAATTGGACAACTCTTTCGCGTCACTACCTTCGGCGAATCGCACGGTCTGGCGCTGGGCTGCATCGTTGACGGCGTGCCGCCGGGCATCCCGCTGACCGAAGCCGACCTGCAGCACGACCTCGATCGTCGTCGCCCGGGTACCTCGCGTTACACCACGCAGCGTCGCGAGCCGGATCAGGTCAAAATCCTCTCCGGCGTCTTCGAAGGCGTTACCACCGGGACCAGTATCGGTCTGCTGATTGAGAACACCGATCAGCGTTCGCAGGATTACGGCGCGATCAAAGATCTGTTCCGTCCGGGCCACGCCGATTACACCTACGAGCAAAAGTATGGTCTGCGCGACTATCGCGGCGGCGGTCGTTCTTCTGCGCGCGAAACCGCGATGCGCGTAGCGGCCGGGGCGATTGCCAAAAAATACCTTGCCGCGAAGTTCGGCATCGTCATTCGCGGCTGCCTGACGCAGATGGGCGATATTCCGCTGGCCATCAAAGATTGGGATCAGGTTGAGCAGAACCCCTTCTTCTGCCCGGACCCGGATAAAATCGACGCCCTGGATGAACTGATGCGCGGCCTGAAAAAAGAGGGCGACTCCATTGGCGCGAAAGTGACGGTAGTGGCTGACGGCGTACCGCCAGGCCTCGGCGAGCCGGTCTTCGACCGCCTGGATGCCGATATCGCCCACGCGCTGATGAGCATCAACGCCGTGAAAGGGGTGGAAATTGGCGACGGCTTCGAGGTGGTGAAGCTGCGCGGCAGCGAAAACCGCGATGAGATCACCAAAGCCGGGTTCCAGAGCAACCACGCCGGCGGCATTCTTGGCGGCATCAGCAGCGGCCAGCAGATCGTTGCCAACATCGCGCTGAAGCCTACCTCCAGTATTACCGTTCCCGGTCATACGATTAACCGCTTTGGCGAAGAAGTGGAGATGATCACCAAAGGGCGTCACGATCCGTGCGTCGGCATCCGCGCCGTACCGATCGCTGAGGCGATGCTGGCGATCGTTCTGATGGATCACTTTATGCGTCAGCGCGCGCAGAATGGCGACGTGACGACGACAATTCCACGCTGGTAACCATGAAAAACACCGTTATCGCACTGCTTGCGCTGTTGGCCAGCGCCGGTAGCCTGGCCGCCACGCCATGGCAGAAAATAACCCAACCGATCGGCGGCAGCGCCCAGTCAATCGGCGCGTTTTCCAATGGCTGTATCGTTGGCGCCGAGGCGCTCCCCCTGAGTGCCCCCGGCTATCAGGTGATGCGTACCGATCAGCGTCGCTACTTCGGTCATCCGGATCTGGTTCAGTTTATTCAGCGCCTGAGTAATCAGGTGCACAATAAAGGTATGGGAACCGTGCTGATTGGCGACATGGGGATGCCGGCGGGCGGGCGCTTTAACGGCGGGCACGCCAGCCACCAGACGGGCCTCGATGTCGATATCTTCCTTCAGCTGCCGCAAACGCGCTGGACATCGTCCCAGCTGTTGAAGCCGCAGGCGCTGGACCTGGTCGCCAGCGATGGCAAGCATGTGGTGCCGTCGCTATGGAGCCCGCAAATCAGCCAGCTAATCAAGCTGGCGGCGGAAGATAGCGAAGTTACCCGCATCTTCGTCAACCCGGCGATTAAACAGCAGCTGTGCCTGGACGCGGGCAGCGACCGCCAGTGGTTGCGTAAAGTCCGTCCCTGGTTCCAGCATCGCGCTCATATGCACGTCCGACTGCGTTGCCCGGCGGGAAGTCTGGAGTGCGAGGATCAGGCGCCGCCGCCGCCCGGCGATGGCTGCGGAGCGGAGCTGCAGAGCTGGTTCGAACCACCTAAACCCGGGTCTACCCCCCCTGTGAAGAAGACGCCGCCGCCGCTGCCGCCTTCCTGCCAGGCGCTACTGGATGAGCATGTGCTGTAATGGATAGTTTTATCGAGTTGTTTGCCGTATCGCCGCTGGTGCTGGTGGTACTCTTCTTTGTCGCCATCCTGGCCGGTTTTATTGACTCACTGGCGGGAGGCGGGGGCTTATTGACTGTCCCTGCGCTGATGGCGGCCGGCATGCCGCCAGCCCAGGCGCTGGCGACCAATAAGCTGCAGGCCTGCGGCGGGTCGCTATCGGCGACCCTCTATTTTGTCCGCCGCAAGGTGGTTAATCTGGCCGATCAGAAGCTGAATATTCTGATGACCTTTATCGGCTCAACCGCCGGAGCGCTGCTGGTGCAGCACGTGCAATCCGATATTCTGAAGCAGATCCTGCCGTTGCTGGTGATTGGCATCGGCCTTTATTTCCTGCTGATGCCGAAACTGGGCGAAGCCGACCGGCAGCGTCGGCTTTACGGTCTGCCGTTTGCGCTGGTCGCCGGCGGTAGCGTAGGGTTTTACGATGGCTTTTTCGGCCCTGGCGCCGGTTCGTTTTACGCCCTGGCTTTTGTCACTCTGGCCGGGTTTAACCTTGCCAAGTCGACGGCCCATGCCAAGCTGCTGAACGCCACCTCAAACGTCGGCGGCCTGCTGCTGTTTATCATCGGTGGAAAGGTTATCTGGGCCACCGGCTTTGTGATGATGGCCGGCCAGTTTATTGGCGCCCGCGCCGGGTCCCGGCTGGTGCTGAGTAAAGGGCAGTCGCTGATCCGGCCGATGATCGTTATCGTCTCGGCGGTGATGAGCGCGAAACTTCTTTATGACAGCCACGGGGCTGAGATTTTGCAGTGGTTGGGAATTCATTAATGCAACAGCAACACCATTATCAGCAGCTGATAGACCTTTTCGACAGCTGCTTTGCCGAAGAATTTAATACCCGCCTGATTAAAGGCGACGATGAGCCGATCTACCTTCCGGCTGACGATGAAACGCCCTATCACCGTATCGTGTTTGCGCACGGATTTTTTGCCAGCGCCCTGCACGAGATCTCTCACTGGTGTGTCGCCGGCAAGGCGCGTCGCGAACAAGTAGATTTTGGCTACTGGTACTGCCCGGACGGCCGCGATGCGATGACCCAAAGCCAGTTTGAGGATGTCGAGGTGAAACCGCAGGCCTTTGAGTGGCTGTTCTGCGTGGCGGCGGGATTTCCGTTTAACGTCAGCTGTGACAATCTGGAAGGGGATGTTGAGCCCGATCGCATCGCCTTCCAGCGCCGGGTGCATGCTCGGGTGATGGCTTTACTTGAACAAGGGATCCCCGAACGTCCGGCGCGCTTTATTCGCGCATTACAACACTATTATCAAACGCCGCCATTGACGGCGGAACACTTTCCGTGGCCGGAAGACCTGCACTAAGGCCACACATTACATGACAAGAGGTAAGATGATGATCGCGGAGTTTGAATCACGCATTCTGGCGCTGATTGACAACATGGTAGACCACGCCAGTGATGATGAACTGTTTGCCGGCGGTTATCTGCGCGGCCACCTGACGCTGGCGGTGGCTGAGCTGGAAGGTGAGGGCGAGCATTCTGCTGACGCGGTACACAGCAGAGTTAGCCAGAGCCTGGAGAAAGCCATCAGCGCTGGCGAACTGTCGCCGCCGGACCAAATTCTGGTGCAGGGGATGTGGCATAACCTGTATCAACAGGCGAAAAATCAGGCCTGAGCCATGTTGTAGCCCGGGTCAGGCGTCAGCCGTACCCGGGAAATTGCCTGCCCTCATGGTTTTATTTCACCGCTTTTCCCTTCAGCAGTTTTCTCACCCACAGCCGATTCGGATTCAGCGCCGCCAGGGTGTCGCTATCCAGCGGCAGCGGTTCCGCGCTCATTTGCGCCGCCAGCAGCTCAGCGCTTAACGGCGCGGTGCAAAGCCCGCGCGACCCGAGCGCGCCAAGCATAAACAGGTTGCGACAGACCGGCGCGCTATCGGCGATATCCGGTTGTTCGTGGAGGCTGGCGTATTGCGTCAATGTTGCCGCGTAGTCCGGCACGTTGCCGACCATCGGTAGATGATCGCGGGTGGCGCAGCGCACGCCGCAGCGAGCGTCGTTGGCGCTGATATCCACGTCCTGTGGCCACTCCGCGCCCGGGAAGCAGTCGATCAGCCGTTGCCGGTTGTGCTGCTGATCTTCTTCGCTGAAGGTGGTGTCGGTTTTCCCGCGGTGGTAGCTGGCGCCAATGCAGTGCTGCTGATTTTGCGGATTCTGTGGCGTCAGGTAGCCGTCGTAGCACAGCACCTGGCGCAGGGCGGCAAGCCGCGAGGTGGTGGGAATATGGCTGACCTGGCCGCCAACCGGGTAGACCGGCAGTTGGGCTGTTTGCGCAAAACCAGTGATGCGGTGGCCGTTCGCCAGAACCACCGCCTGATGATAGCGCTGCTGATTGAGCAGCCAGCCATCGCCCTCCGCGCTGAGCGTTTCGACGGGATAACCATAGTGCACGTGCAGTCCGCGCGTGGCCGCCAGCGCCAGCAGCTCGGCGGTGAGCTGCTGCGGGCACAGCCAGCCGCCGGCCGGATAGGTGATGCCGCCGCAGCCGGTATCGACGCCGGTCAGCCCGGCAACCTGTTCCGCCGTCACCGCGCAGGCGATGTCCGGGGGTAAATTCAGCGCCAGCATCTGGGCGATTTTATGCGCGCTTTTCTCATCCCAGCCGAGCTGGGTAACACCGCACCATTGGTGATCGAACATCACCGGCAGCGCGTCATACATTCGGCGGGCGAAGGTAAACGCGGCCGGAAAAAAGCGTGCCAGCGCCGGATCGTGCTGACTTAACAGCGGATACAGCGCGCCCTGGCGATTGCCGGAGGCGCCCTGCGCTGGAGCCTCATCGGCGCAGTAAAGGGTCACCTGCCAGCCGCGGCGCAGCAGCGCCAGAGAGAGCAGGGCGCTGGCGATCCCGCCGCCGATGATGGCCGCCTCGCGGGCATCGCTGCTACTGCGAGCGAACCAGGGGGCGCGCGCAGGAAAGCTCAGCGTTTGCGCCATCTCGCCGGTCAGCATCTCCCGCTTGCGGCCGAAGCCTTTGCTTTTACGCATGGTAAAGCCGGCCTCCTGCAGGCCACGGCGGACAAAACCGGCGGAGGTAAAGGTGGCCAGCGTCCCGCCGGGTCGCGCCAGGCGCGCCATGGCGCTGAACAGATCCTGAGTCCACATGTCGGGATTTTTCGCCGGGGCAAAGCCGTCAAGAAACCAGGCGTCCACCTGCTGGTTCAGCGAATCATCCAGCTCCCTGGTCAGCTCATTGATATCGCCAAACCACAGATCGAGCGTCACCCGCCCGCCGTCGAGCAGCAGACGATGGCACCCGCCGAAGGCCGACGGCCATTGCGCCTGCAGCTGCTGCGCCCACGGAGCCAGCTCTGGCCAGCGCTGGTGCGCCAGGCGGAGATCCTCAGCCTTCAGCGGATATTTTTCAAAACTGATGAAATGTAACCTTTGCAAGGTAACGTCCGGGTTATCACGAACAAAAACGTCAAACGCCTGCCAGAGGGTGAGGAAATTGAGCCCGGTGCCGAAGCCGCTCTCCGCGACGATCATCAGCGGGCGAGGGTGGCTGGGGAAGCGCTCCGGCAGGCGATTTCCGCCGAGAAAAACGTAGCGAGTCTCTTCCAGACCGTTGTCATTGGAAAAGTAAACATCGTCGAAATCTCGGGAAACAGGTGTACCCTCAGCGTTGAATTCCAGGTTGGCGGGTTGTATGGCGTTTTGTTTCACGTAAGTTACTCGAATCACAAGGCGTAGCACGATCTTAACGATGTGTGCCTGAGGGCGCAAATTTATACACAAAATGTCTGATCGGACTTGTTCGGCGTACAAGTGTACGCTATTGTGCGACACGAAACTTAAAATAGTGCGACTTACAGAGGTATTTAATGAAACGTGCAGTGATTACTGGCTTGGGCATCGTTTCCAGCATCGGTAATAACCAGCAGGAAGTCCTGGCATCTCTGCGTGAAGGACGTTCAGGGATCACTTTCTCTCAGGAGCTTAAAGATTCAGGGATGCGCAGCCACGTATGGGGCAACGTCAAACTGGATACCACTGGCCTCATTGACCGCAAAGTAGTGCGCTTTATGAGCGACGCCTCCATCTATGCTTACCTGTCCATGGAACAGGCTGTTGCCGACGCAGGTCTGGCGCCTGAAGCATATCAGAATAACCCGCGTGTCGGCCTGATCGCAGGCTCCGGCGGCGGTTCCCCGAAATTCCAGGTCTTCGGCGCCGATGCCATGCGTAGCCCGCGTGGTCTGAAAGCCGTGGGCCCGTATGTGGTCACCAAAGCGATGGCTTCCGGCGTTTCCGCCTGCCTCGCTACGCCGTTCAAAATTCACGGCGTTAACTACTCCATCAGCTCGGCCTGCGCCACTTCCGCCCACTGTATTGGTAACGCGGTAGAGCAGATCCAGCTGGGCAAACAGGACATCGTCTTTGCCGGCGGCGGCGAAGAGCTGTGCTGGGAAATGGCCTGCGAATTCGACGCCATGGGCGCGCTGTCCACTAAATACAACGACACCCCGGAAAAAGCGTCCCGTACCTATGATGCTAACCGTGACGGCTTCGTTATCGCCGGCGGCGGCGGTATGGTCGTGGTGGAAGAGCTGGAACACGCCCTGGCGCGTGGCGCGCACATCTATGCCGAAATCGTCGGCTATGGCGCGACCTCCGATGGCGCGGACATGGTCGCCCCGTCTGGTGAAGGCGCAGTGCGCTGCATGCAGATGGCGATGCATGGCGTTGATACGCCGATCGACTATCTGAACTCCCACGGTACCTCCACTCCGGTCGGCGACGTGAAAGAGCTGGGCGCCATCCGCGAAGTATTCGGCGACAACAGCCCGGCTATTTCGGCAACTAAAGCGATGACCGGCCACTCGCTGGGCGCGGCGGGCGTACAGGAAGCCATTTACTCCCTGCTGATGCTGGAGCACGGCTTTATCGCGCCGAGCATCAACGTTGAAGAGCTCGACGAGCAGGCTGCCGGCCTGAACATCGTCACCAAACCGACGGACGCTAAGCTGACCACCGTAATGTCCAACAGCTTCGGCTTCGGCGGCACCAACGCCACGCTGGTGATGCGTAAATACAACGCCTAATCAGCATGTGATGCGCAAAGGGGAGCCACCGGCTCCCCTTTTTTGTCATCTTGACAGGGTAAGAGCCCGCAGGCACACTGCTCGCGGATCCATTAGTCTCTCCACTAATGCGTAAGCGTTTAACGTCAACCAACGCGCCTTAACCCTGATAATCAGGTGGAGGGGGCGTGTCGTTTTGCTCGCCTTACTCTGCGAATCTGGAGTAATGCATGTCCGCAGTTACTGAAACAACATCCAATTCTTCGGCGAATTTTTCGCTTTTCCGTATTACGTTTGCCGTCTTTTTGACCTATATGACCGTTGGTTTGCCGCTGCCGGTGATCCCGCTCTTTGTCCATCAGGAGCTGGGGTTTGGCAACACCGTGGTTGGCGTGGCGGTAGGGATCCAGTTCCTCGCCACCGTTCTGACCCGGGGGTACGCCGGGCGCCTGGCAGACCAGTACGGCGCCAAACGTTCCGTCCTGCAGGGGATGCTGGCCTGCGCCCTGGCGGGCGCGGCATGGCTGGCCGCTGCGCTGCTGCCGCTGCCGGTGCTCGCCAGGCTCGGCCTGCTGCTGCTGGGCCGCTTGATCCTCGGGTTTGGCGAAAGCCAGCTGCTGACCGGAAACCTGAGCTGGGGGATGGGCCTGGTGGGTCCGGCCCGTTCCGGCAAAGTGATGTCATGGAACGGCATGGCGATGTACGGCTCGCTGGCGGTGGGCGCCCCGCTGGGATTATTGATCTATAGCCATTTTGGCGTGGCGGTGCTGGCCTGTGTCACCATGGGACTACCGCTCGTCGCCTGGCTTATTAACGGTACCGTGCGCAAAGTGGCGGCCCACGGAGGCGAGCGGCCTTCACTCTGGAGCGTCATCGGCATGATCTGGCGCCCGGGCATTGGCCTGGGCCTGCAGGGTGTCGGCTTTGCGGTGATCGGCACCTTCGTCTCCCTCTATTTCGCCAGCCATAGCTGGCCAATGGCCGGCTTTACCCTGACGGCGTTTGGTGGCGCCTTTGTGCTGATGCGAGTGCTGTTCGGCTGGATGCCGGATCGGTTTGGCGGCGTTAAGGTGGCGATGGTCTCGCTGCTGATAGAGGCGGTTGGTCTGACGCTGCTGGGACTGGCGCCGAATGCCTGGCTGGCGCTGGCCGGTGCGGCGCTGACCGGGTGCGGCTGTTCGCTTATTTTCCCCTCACTTGGCGTGGAAGTAGTGAAGCGCGTCCCGGCGCAGGTGCGCGGCACCGCGCTCGGCGGCTATGCGGCCTTTCAGGACATCTCCTATGGCCTGACCGGGCCGCTGACCGGCCTGCTGGCGACCTCGCTGGGCTACTCGTCGGTGTTCCTTGCCGGCGCCCTCTGCGCGGCGCTGGGGATCCTCGTCACCCTTATCTCATTTCGCCGCTAGGTTATTGTCCGGCCTGAAAACGCTGTAGGAAACACCGCGGCGTTTGGCATGAAAGGGAGCCGTAAACGCCGCTGGTGGCTGCTGGGCTACAGCAGGAGCCACAGCACAAGGAGCAGGACAACCGCGCCCAGCGCCAGCTGCCACGGCTTAGCGCTCCACGTCCGCCTGGCGACTGGCTCCTCCTGCGGGATGGCCAGCGTCTCCTGGGCGCGGGCCACCCGCAGCACAAACACCTTGTTCAGCAGCGCCAGGATTTGCGCCGGGCTCAGCGTGGTCTGCGGCGTGACCTGCCAGCTGCGACTGGCAAAGTCGACAATTTTCTGCCACTCCGCGGCCTCCAGCGGCTGCTTGAGCGCTCCCTGCAGCGAGGTGAGCGTCGGCGCGCTTTGCGCACTCAGCGTTTGCCGCGCCTGCAGCCAGTACGAAAGCGGCAGGAAGTGCGTCGCCGGGATCAGCTCCCCGGACTTGACGCCGCAAAGCTCCAGCATGGATTGCCAAATCAGCTTGCTTGGTTCGCCGGTGGCGGCCGCCAGCTTAGTCACCAGCTGATTGAGCGTATTATGCTCGGCTGGCAACAGCGGGCGCAGGGTCGGCGGGCGCTGCTGCGGCTGCGGGATCGACAGCTGGCCATGCTGCAGCAGATGCAGAATGGTCTCCAGCTGCGTCTGGCTAAGGGCATGCAGCGCCGTTTGCCCATAATGCTGACGAATATAATCGCTCACCGCCTGGCGGTTATTGCCCTGACCGAGCAGATCGCTGAGCTGCGCTAAGGTCTGGCGATGATGATGATTATCCTGAGCGGCGGCTAAGCGCTGGTTGAGACTGGCCTCCGCGGCGCTGAAATGGCAGGCCAGCAGGGGCGAGTCGCCTTTCAGTCCGAGGTCATGTTTGACGCAGGCCCACACTTCCGCGTTCTGCTGCGAGGTCAGCGCCACCAGGCGCGTGATCAGTCGCTCCAGAACGGTGCGTTGCTGCATGGAAAGCGAAGGTTCGCCGGTGGCGGCAGTGCCTGATGGGCCTCGCCCTGGAGGACGGTCTGGCATATCAGCAAGGGGGTGCGTCATGATTCATCCTTTCGATATCGCGGTGCTGGAACCAGGTGATGAGTATGCCTGGCGGCCAGATTATGGCACACTTCCCCAGTTAACTCTCGTTCTCAGACAGGTACTGAACTGTGAAAATCCTCGTTGATGAAAATATGCCCTATGCCCGTGAGCTTTTTAGCCGTTTAGGCGACGTGCAGGCGATCCCAGGCCGTCCGGTCCCGGCCGATGCCCTGACCGATGCGGATGCCCTAATGGTGCGCTCGGTCACCCGGGTCAATGAAGCATTGCTCGCCGGCAAGGCCATTAAGTTCGTCGGTACCGCTACCGCCGGCACCGATCACGTCGATCAGGCGTGGCTGCAGCAGGCGGGGATTGGTTTCTCTGCGGCGCCCGGCTGTAACGCCATTGCGGTGGTAGAGTACGTCTTTTCATCGCTGCTGATGCTGGCTGAACGCGACGGCTTTGCGCTGCGCGATCGCACCGTCGGGATCGTCGGCGTCGGTAACGTTGGCGGGCGACTGCAAAAGCGCCTGGAAGCGTTAGGGATCAAAACTCTGCTCTGCGACCCACCGCGCGCCGATCGCGGCGACGAAGGTGACTTCCGCTCCCTCGAGGCGCTGGTCCAGGAAGCCGATGTCGTCACCTTCCATACGCCGCTGTATAAAGAAGGGCAATATAAAACCCTGCATCTGGCGGATGAGTCGCTGATAAGCCGCCTGAAGCCCGGAACGATTTTGATCAACGCCTGCCGCGGGCCGGTGGTCGATAACGCCGCACTGCTAAAGCGGCTGGAAGCTGGTCAGCCGCTGAGTGTGGTATTGGACGTCTGGGAGCCGGAGCCGGATCTAAACGTTGAGCTTCTCAAGCGAGTGGATATCGGTACCGCGCATATCGCCGGCTACACCCTCGAAGGGAAAGCGCGCGGGACGACGCAGGTTTTTGAAGCCTACAGCGCCTTTATCGGCCATCCGCAGCAGGTAGCGCTGGACACTCTGCTGCCGGCGCCGGAATTTGGCCGCATTACCCTGCATGGACCGCTCGATCAGCCGACGCTGAAAAGACTGGTCCACTTGGTGTATGATGTGCGCCGCGATGATGCGCCGCTGCGGAAGGTGGCCGGCGTCGCCGGTGAATTCGACAAGCTGCGTAAAAATTATCAGGAACGTCGCGAATGGTCTTCGCTGTATGTGCAGTGCAGCGATGAGCAGGCGGCGACGCTGTTGCGCCAGCTCGGTTTTAACGCCGTGCATCATCCTGTTCGTTAATGTCTTCTTAATGCCCCTGCCGGATACTCCGGCGGGGCCGCTTTATTTCTGGAGTTAACCACCATGTCTGAAGGCTGGAATATTGCCGTACTGGGCGCAACGGGCGCCGTAGGCGAAGCCCTGCTCGAAACTCTTGCTGAACGCCAGTTCCCGGTAGGAGAGATTTTTGCTCTGGCGCGCAACGACAGCGCGGGCGAACATCTGCGTTTTGGTGGCAAGTCGGTGATCGTCAAAGACGCCGCCGAATTTGACTGGACCCAGGCCCAGCTGGCTTTCTTCGCCGCCGGCGTCGAAGCCAGTGCAGCGTATGTCGAAGAAGCGACCAACGCCGGGTGTCTGGTTATCGATCTCAGCGGCCTGTTTGCGCTGGAGCCGGACGTACCGCTGGTGGTGCCGGACGTGAACCCGTTCGTATTAGGCGATTACCGCAACCGCAACCTGATTGCGGTGCCTAATAGCCTGACCAGTCAGCTGTTGACGGCGCTCAAACCGCTGATCGATCAGGGCGGGTTGTCGCGCATTAGCGTCACTAACCTGCTCTCCGCCTCGGGGCAGGGGAAAAAAGCGGTGGATGCGCTGGCGGGTCAGAGCGCTAAGCTGCTGAACGGCATCCCTATCGATGAAGACGATTTCTTTGGTCGCCAGCTGGCGTTCAACATGCTGCCGCTGCTGCCGGATCGTGAAGGTAGCGTGCGCGAAGAGCGCCGGATCGTCGATGAAGCGCGCAAAATTCTTCAGGATGACGGGCTGATGATCTCCGCCAGCGTCGTTCAGTCGCCGGTCTTCTACGGCCATGCGCAGATGGTGAGCTTCGAAGCGATGCGCCCGCTGGCGGCGGAGGAGGCGCGCGACGCTTTTACCCGCGGCGAGGATATCGAACTTTCTGAGGAGGGCGAATTCCCGACCCAGGTTGGCGATGCCTCCGGCAATGCCCGCCTCTCCATCGGCTGCGTGCATAACGATTACGGTATGCCGGAGCAGATCCAGTTCTGGTCGGTAGCGGATAACGTGCGCTTCGGCGGCGCGCTGATGGCGGTGAAGATCGCCGAGAAGCTGATTGAGGAGTACCTGTACTGATGTCTGAGATGGAGCAACAGCCGATCTGTAAAATCGCGCTGGGCATCGAGTACGACGGCAGCAAATATTACGGCTGGCAGCGGCAAAACGAAGTGCGCAGCGTGCAGGAGAAGCTGGAAAAGGCGCTCTCGCAGGTGGCGAACGAACCGATTACCGTCTTTTGCGCCGGCCGCACCGACGCCGGCGTCCATGGCACCGGCCAGGTGGTGCATTTCGAAACCCGGGCGCAGCGGAAAGATGCCGCCTGGACGCTGGGGGTAAATGCGAATTTACCTGGTGACATCGCGGTGCGTTGGGTCAAACATGTACCGGCGGATTTTCACGCCCGGTTCAGCGCCACGGCGCGCCGCTATCGCTACGTCATCTATAATCATCGCCTGCGTCCGGCGGTATTAAGTCATGGCGTGACGCATTTTCACCAGCCGCTCGACGCCGAGCGTATGCAGCGCGCCGCGCAGTGTCTGCTGGGAGAGAATGACTTTACCTCGTTTCGCGCGGTACAGTGCCAGTCGCGTACCCCGTGGCGCAACGTGATGCATATTAACGTTACCCGCTACGGCGCGTATGTGGTGGTGGATATCAAAGCGAATGCCTTTGTACATCATATGGTCAGGAATATTGTAGGCAGCCTGATGGAGGTCGGGGCCGGAAACCAGCCGGAGAGCTGGATGGCAGAACTGCTGGCAGCAAAAGACAGGACGCTCGCTGCGGCAACGGCAAAAGCGGAAGGGTTGTATCTGGTGTCGGTGGATTACCCGGCCCACTATGATTTACCGGTGCTGCCAATGGGCCCGCTGTTTCTGGCGGACTAATAGGGTCATTAAGGGTAAAGACAAACATGGACTTGATTCACTTTTTAATTGATTTCATCCTGCATATTGATGTGCACCTTGCCGAACTGGTTGCCCAGTATGGCGTCTGGGTTTATGCCATTCTGTTTTTGATTCTGTTCTGCGAAACCGGGCTGGTGGTGACGCCATTCCTGCCGGGCGATTCCCTGCTGTTCGTCGCGGGCGCGCTCTCGGCCTTGCCAACCAACGATCTCAATGTCCACCTGATGGTACTGCTGATGGTCATCGCGGCCATCGTCGGCGATGCGGTCAACTACACCATTGGCCGGCTGTTCGGCGAAAAGCTGTTCAGCAATCCGAACTCAAAGATATTCCGTCGCAGCTATCTGGATAAAACCCACAGCTTTTACGAACGTCACGGCGGGAAAACCATTATCCTGGCGCGCTTTGTGCCGATAGTCCGAACCTTCGCGCCGTTTGTGGCGGGAATGGGGCATATGTCCTATCGTCATTTTGCAGCCTATAACGTGGTTGGGGCGCTGCTGTGGGTGCTGCTGTTCACCTATGCCGGCTATCTGTTTGGCGATTTGCCGGTGGTGCAGGAGAACCTGAAGCTGCTGATCGTGGCGATCATCGTGCTTTCCGTCCTGCCGGGCGTGATTGAGATTATTCGCCACAAGCGGGCGGCGGCGAAGCAGGCGAAGTAGTTTAGCCTGTGTTGCGCGTGGCGGTGCAGAGCGTCACGCGCAGCGGTTTGACCACTTTTTTATCCCATGTTCCGGGATGATATGATTTAATGTGCAACATTCATGGTCTGTAAGAGGCAAAAATGGCATTATGCGCCCCTTACGACAAAACTGGCATCGACCAGGTTCAGGCAGAAAGGTTATCAATGAGCTGGATTGAACGAATTAAAAGCAACATCACTCCCACCCGCAAGGCGAGCATTCCTGAGGGTGTATGGACCAAGTGCGACAGCTGCGGTCAGGTACTCTACCGCGCCGAGCTGGAGCGCAACCTGGAGGTTTGTCCTAAGTGCGATCACCATATGCGCATGTCGGCGCGTAATCGCCTGCATAGCCTGTTGGATGAAGGTTCTCTGGTAGAACTGGGTAGCGAACTTGAGCCAAAAGATGTGCTGAAGTTCCGCGATTCAAAAAAATACAAAGACCGCCTGGCGTCCGCTCAGAAAGAGACGGGCGAGAAAGACGCGCTGGTGGTGATGAAAGGTACGCTCTACGCGATGCCGGTGGTTGCCGCCGCCTTTGAATTCTCCTTTATGGGGGGATCGATGGGTTCCGTCGTCGGCGCACGCTTTGTACGCGCGGTGGAGCAGGCGCTGGAAGATAACTGCCCGCTGATCTGCTTCTCCGCCTCCGGTGGCGCCCGTATGCAGGAAGCGCTGATGTCGCTGATGCAGATGGCGAAAACCTCCGCGGCGCTGGCGAAAATGCAGGAGCGCGGACTGCCGTACATCTCCGTGCTGACCGACCCGACCATGGGCGGCGTATCGGCGAGCTTTGCGATGCTGGGCGATCTGAACATTGCCGAGCCGAAAGCGCTGATCGGCTTTGCCGGTCCTCGCGTTATCGAGCAGACCGTACGCGAGAAGCTGCCGCCGGGATTCCAGCGCAGTGAGTTTCTGATTGAAAAAGGGGCGATCGATATGATCGTTCGCCGTCCGGAAATGCGTCTCAAGCTGGCCAGCATTCTGGCGAAGCTGATGAACCTGCCGGCGCCGGTTGCCGTTTCGGAAGCGCCTCATGAAGGCGTGGTGGTGCCGCCGGCACCGGATCAGGAACCTGAGGCCTGATAAAGCAGAGGGCAGGGCCTGGCGGCGCTGCCCTTTTTTATTCATACGCGTTAACCGTCAATTCTTACGGGCATCATGGAAAAAGATCCTATTCCTCAGGCCACGTCGCCCCTGGCTACGTGGCTTTCTTATCTGGAACATCTGCACAGTAAAACCATCGACCTTGGGCTGGCGCGCGTCAGCGAGGTCGCCGGGCAGATGGATATCGTTAAACCGGCGCCGTTCGTTTTTACCGTCGCGGGCACCAATGGCAAAGGCACCACCTGCCGCACGCTGGAAACCATCCTGATGGCGGCCGGTTATAAAGTGGGGGTCTACAGCTCTCCGCATCTGGTGCGCTACACCGAACGCGTGCGCATTCAGGGGGCTGAACTGCCGGAGGCGGCGCATACGGCTTCGTTTGCTGAAATCGAAGCGGCGCGGGGTGACATCTCGCTGACCTATTTTGAATACGGCACGCTCTCGGCGCTGTGGCTGTTTAAGCAGGCGCAGCTGGATGTGGTGATCCTTGAGGTCGGGCTCGGCGGGCGTCTCGACGCCACCAACATCGTTGATGCCGACGTCGCGGTGGTCACCAGCATCGCCCTCGATCATACCGACTGGCTGGGCCCGGATCGCGAAAGTATCGGCCGGGAAAAAGCGGGCATCTTTCGCGCCGGTAAACCGGCGGTGGTGGGGGAGCCGGATATGCCGCTCACCATCGCGGAAGTGGCTAGCGAGAAGGGCGCGCTGCTCCAGCGCCGCGGCGTCGACTGGCGCTATGAGGTGGAGGGCGAAACGTGGTCCTTCCGCGATACGGCAGGGGCGTTAAGCCACCTGCCTCTGCCTCAGGTGCCGTTGCCGAATGCGGCGACGGCCGTGGCGGCGCTGCGCGCCAGCGGACTTGCCGTGGATGACGCTATCCTGCGCGCAGGGATCCGCGATGCGATGCTCCCGGGACGCTTTCAGATAATCAGCGATGCCCCGCGAGTGATCCTCGATGTGGCGCACAACCCGCACGCGGCGGCCTATCTCGCCGGGCGTCTCAAAACGTTAGCGAAAACGGGACGCGTGCTGGCGGTTATTGGTATGCTGCATGATAAGGACATCGCCGGCACGTTGGCCAATCTGGCTCCGGAAGTCGATGCCTGGTACTGCGCGCCGCTGGAAGGCCCGCGCGGCGCGACGGCAGAGCAGCTGGTGGAACATTTGCGCTGCGGTACAGTCTATAGCAGCGTGGCGCAGGCGTGGCGTGCGGCCATGGCTGACGCTAAAGTGGAAGATACCGTGCTGGTGTGTGGTTCGTTTCACACCGTAGCGCAGGTTATGGAAGAGATAGACGCGGGGAGAATCGGTGGCGAGTAAGTTTCAGAACCGTTTAGTCGGGACAATCGTGCTGGTGGCGCTGGGGGTGATTATCCTGCCAGGGCTGCTGGACGGGCAGAAAAAGCATTACCAGGATGAGTTTGCCGCGATCCCGCTGGTACCGAAACCAGGCGATCGCGATGAACCGGATATGTTGCCGGCGGCAACCCAGGCGTTGCCTTCGCAACCGCCGGAAGGGGCGGCGGAAGAGGTGCGGGCGGGCGATGCCGCCGCGCCATCGTTAGATCCATCGCGTATTCCGGTGAACAGCAACAGCTTCGATGACGTTCAGGAGCCGGTGGTGGCCGCGAAACCGCAGCCCAAGCCGCAGCCGAAACCGCAGCCGCAACAGCAGGCCGCGACGCCAACGCCGCCGCCGGCTAAGCCACAGCAGCAACAGCCATCGCAGCAGCAGGCGGCCCTGCCAGCGCCGACCGGCAAAGCCTATGTGGTTCAGCTGGGCGCGTTGAAGAACGCCGATAAGGTGAATGAGATTGTCGGTAAACTGCGGGCCTCGGGTTTCAAAGTCTATACGTCGCCTTCGACGCCGGTACAGGGTAAAATTACCCGCATCCTCGTCGGCCCGGATGCGTCAAAAGACAAGCTGAAAGGCCAGCTGGGCGATCTGCAGCAGATCTCCGGGCTTAGCGGGGTGGTGATGGGCTTCACCCCGAACTGATTGTTTTTTCCGCCATGCGGAGAGAACGTGGCGGGGAGAAACGCCCCGCAAACCCTGTCTCAGCCGCCCTGAAGAGGCGAAAGGCAGTCTGGCGTTGAATGTTTTTTCAGCGCCATTTTTATTTCTGTAGGGCATGGAAATCCCTACGCAAACGTTTTCTTTTTCTGTTAGAATGCGCCCCGAACTGGACGACAGGGCGTAAATCGTGGGACGTATATGGTCTGGATTGATTACGCCATTATGGCGGTGCTGGGTCTTTCTTGCCTGGTCAGCCTGATCCGCGGCTTTGTTCGCGAAGCTTTATCGTTAGTCACGTGGGGTTGCGCGTTTTATGTCGCCAGCCATTACTACGCTGACCTGTCTGTCTGGTTTACGGGCTTTGAGGATGAACGAGTTCGAAATGGGATTGCTATTGCGGCGCTGTTTATCGTGACGCTCATCGTTGGCGCTATCGTGAACTATGTGATAGGCCAGCTGGTGGAGAAGACCGGTTTGTCAGGAACCGACAGGGTATTGGGGATCTGCTTCGGCGCGCTACGTGGGGTGCTGATCATCGCCGCTATCCTGTTCTTCCTGGACACCTTTACCGGGATGGCGAAGAGCGATGACTGGCATCAGTCGCAGTTTATTCCCTATTTTACCCCCGTCATCAGATGGTTTTTTGAATACCTGCAAAGCTCGTCAAGTTTCTTGCCTAAAGTATAGACTTTGGGTCGTTGCTGAACGAGGAAAAGACGTATGTGCGGTATTGTCGGTATCGCCGGTGTTATGCCGGTTAACCAGTCGATTTATGATGCGCTAACGGTGCTCCAGCACCGTGGACAGGATGCCGCTGGCATCATCACCATTGATGCCAACAACTGCTTCCGGTTGCGTAAGGCTAACGGGCTGGTAAGCGACGTATTCGAGGCCCGCCACATGCAGCGTATGCAGGGCAATATGGGTATTGGCCACGTGCGTTATCCTACGGCGGGCAGCTCCAGCGCCTCCGAGGCGCAGCCGTTTTACGTTAACTCGCCGTATGGCATCACATTGGCGCATAACGGCAACCTGACCAATGCGCACGAGCTGCGTAAAAAGCTGTTTGAAGAAAAACGCCGCCATATCAATACCACCTCTGATTCCGAAATCCTCCTCAATATTTTCGCCAGTGAGCTGGATAACTTCCGTCACTACCCGCTGGAAGCGGACAACATCTTCGCGGCGATTGCGGCGACCAACCGCCTGATTCGCGGCGCGTACGCGTGCGTGGCGATGATCATCGGGCATGGCATGGTGGCCTTCCGCGACCCTAACGGCATTCGTCCGCTGGTGCTGGGTAAACGTGACGTTGGCGACGGTCGCACCGAGTATATGGTGGCCTCGGAGAGCGTGGCCCTTGATACGCTTGGTTTTGAATTCCTGCGCGATGTCGCGCCGGGCGAAGCGGTCTATATTACCGAGAAGGGCCAGCTCTATACCCGTCAATGTGCCGATAATCCGGTCAGCAACCCGTGCCTGTTCGAGTACGTCTATTTTGCCCGTCCGGACTCGTTTATTGACAAAATTTCCGTCTACAGCGCCCGCGTCAACATGGGGACTAAGCTGGGCGAAAAGATTGCCCGCGAGTGGGAAGATCTGGATATTGACGTCGTTATTCCGATCCCGGAGACCTCCTGCGACATCGCGCTGGAAATCGCCCGCATTCTCGACAAACCTTATCGTCAGGGCTTCGTGAAGAACCGCTACGTCGGCCGGACGTTTATCATGCCCGGTCAGCAGCTGCGTCGTAAATCTGTTCGCCGTAAGCTCAACGCCAACCGTGCGGAATTCCGCGATAAGAACGTGCTGCTGGTCGATGATTCCATTGTACGCGGCACCACCTCGGAGCAGATCATTGAGATGGCGCGTGAAGCAGGGGCGAAAAAAGTGTATCTCGCCTCCGCTGCGCCGGAAATTCGTTTCCCGAACGTGTACGGTATCGATATGCCGACCGCCAACGAACTGATCGCCCATGGCCGCGAAGTGGATGAGATCCGCCAGATCATTGGCGCCGACGGCCTGATTTTCCAGGATCTCAACGATCTGATCGACGCGGTGCGCGCGGAGAACCCGGATATTCAGCAGTTTGAATGCTCGGTGTTCAACGGCGTATATGTGACCCGGGATGTCGACCAGCAGTACCTCGACTATCTTGACTCCCTGCGTAACGATGATGCCAAAGCGGTCCAGCTGCAGAACGAAGTCGAAAACCTCGAGATGCACAACGAGGGGTAAATCATCTATAGCAGCCAGCGGCGTTCCGTCGCTGGCGTTGCTTAACGGTGTACGACACCAAAACGAATGCCGTATTTCTGTACCTTATAGTTCAGCGTCGTTCGGGAGACGTTGAGACTGCGCGCCGCCGCCGCAATATTTCCCTGGTAAGTATCCAGCGCGGTTTCTATTAGCCCCCTTTCATAGCTTGCTACCCGCGCCTCGAGAGAACTTTCGTTATCCGGTTCTGCTACCGGGAGAGAGGGGGGCTGTGTTGGGTTTTCCGGGCCGCCTAAACTCAGTTCTTCATTTTCAAAAACGATCTTTTTCAGCATGCCATCTGTCTCCTGCATGATCATGCTGCGGACAATCGCGTTTTCAAGCATCCTGACATTGCCCGGCCAGGTATGGCTCAGTAGCGCAATGCGTGCCGCCTCGCTGAGACCATGGATATCTTGCGGAACTTCACTGCGATATTTATCAATGAAATAATTAGCCAACAGAGGAATATCTTCCGGGCGAGTGCGCAGTGGTGGCAGCATGAGCATTCCGACGTTAAGCCGGTAAAATAGGTCCGGGCGCAGTCGCTCTTGCTGGATTAATCGCGCCGGGGCTTCATTCATCGCGGCAATAATCCGCACATCGGAATGGATGGGTTGCTGACCGCCTAGCCTCCAGAATGTTTTATCTTGCAAGAAGCGAAGCAACTTACTTTGCATCTCGATTGGCATTGCGTTCAGTTCATCAAGGAAAAGTGTTCCCCCGTTCGCCAACTCCAGATAGCCCTGACTGTTCTCTGCGCCAGTGTAAGCGCCGCGCATGGTGCCAAAAAGCGTACTTTCCACCAGGGTTGGCGGCAGTGCTCCACAATTCAGGGCAATGAAAGGTTTGTTAGCGCGCTTACTGCATTGGTGGATAAGACGGGAAAAAAGCTCCTTGCCAGTACCCGTTTCGCCAACAATTGTCACGGGAATATTACTCACCGCCAGACGTTTAGCTTTTGCAATATTGGCAAGCATTTCCGCGTTTTCAGTAATGATTGCATGGTGCTTTTCATGGCCCTGAGCGTAAAGCAGATGGTTGAGCTCAACAACCTGTTCCTGTAATCGCCGGACGCCGGACATATTCCTGCCGATCTCGATGACACCGACCATATTGCCCTTGCTGGAGTAGAGCGGGGCGGTGGTATGCTGATAATCCACCGCCTGGCCCCGGGCATTGTAGTAAATCTGGTAATGGCCAATATACTCAACCCCGTCTTTTAGTGAAGAAAGCATCGTACTTTGGTTTTCTTTCATACTGGGGTAGACATCCAGCATATGTTTACCCATCGCTTGTTCAATACTGTACCCGTCCAGATCCGCGCTTTCCTGGTTGTAATACACGTATTCACCTCGTTCATTAATCACGGCCAGCGGTTGATGTATCAGATCGAAAAAACGAGAGAACATTTTAAGTGCTGAAGCGAGCTCTTCATTGGTGGATGCCATAACGAAATCAAATCCTTTCTACCAGTTATATCCCTATTTTAAATGTGACAATTTTTCGTCGCTATGATGAATAACAAACCATTTGACGAAAAATATAAAAATATCGACTTTATAACTTATTGAATATTAACGATAAATATTTGGCACGCTTGTTGCTATATCCATTATGAAACATGTGGTTTTTTGACAGAACAACAAGCAGAGGGTGTTATGACTGACTCCATTATCGAAAATTACAATCAATTACGGCAGAAAGTTGTCGAGGACGATCGACGCTTCCAGCAGAAGGACGGCCACCTGTGTTTTGAAGGTGTGGATCTCGATGCTTTAGCGCGTAAGTACCCGACGCCGTTTTATGTTTTCTCTGAACCAGAAATTATTCGTAATATCAAAGAGATCGAACAGGCATTTGCCGCACATAAAAATACAAAAACTTTTTTTGCATCAAAAACCTGTTCCGTCATGGGGGTACTGAAAGCCATTCGGGATGCTGGAATCTGCGCCGAAGCGAATTCGCAGTATGAAGTCCGTAAATGCCTTGAGATTGGTTTTCGCGGGGATCAGATCGTGTTCAACGGTGTGGTGAAGAAGCCCGCCGACCTGGAGTTTGCAATTGCCAACGATCTGTATTTGATCAACGTCGATAGCCTGTATGAACTGGACCATATCGACGCGATCTCTCGTAAGCTTAAGAAAGTGGCTAACGTTTGTGTGCGCGTAGAACCTAATGTTCCTTCAGCCACACATGCTGAACTGGTCACTGCTTTCCACGCTAAATCCGGTCTCGACCTGGAACAGGCAGAAGAGACCTGTCGTCGGATCCTGGAGATGCCTTATGTCCATCTGCGCGGATTGCATATGCACGTAGGTGATCAGGTACCTGAATCAGAACCCTTTGCCAAAGCCACGAAAGTTCTGGTGGACGAATCTCGTCGTCTGGAAGAAGTGTTAGGCATTAAGTTTGATTTGATCAACGTGGGTGGCGGCATTCCGGTTCCTTATAAATACGATGAAGAAAACGGCGACCCGCTCAAAGACAATATGTACGCCGGGATCACCGCGCAGGATTTCGCGGATGCAGTGATCCGCGAGGTGCATAAATGGCGTACTGACGTTGAAATCTGTATTGAGCCAGGGCGCAAAGTCACTGGCTCCGCTGCGGTATTGCTAACAGAAGTCGCCTGTGAAAAGCGTAAAACAAACTATGACCTTGATGGCAATGTGGAGTGCCACGTTGAATGGAAGTTTGTTGATGCGGGGTACAGCATTCTGTCCGATAGCCAGCATTTCGACTGGTTCTTCTATGTTTACAATGCCTCCCGAATGACCGAGGCTCATGATGCATGGATCAAGCTTGCCGGCCCTCTGTGTGATGGTGGTGACTATTTCCATATGGGCGTTAAAGGAGAAGAATTCCTGATGCCGAAATCCACCGCGCCCGGCGATATTGTCGCGTTTCTTGATGCCGGGGCGTATACCATTGAAAGCCAAACTGTCTATAACAACCGCCCGCGTTCTGCCGTGGTGATGATTGATAAAAACGGACATGACCGTTTAATTCGTCGGGAAGATAGTTACGAAGATATGGTCAAGTACGACCTTTATTAAATCTGTGGTTTGGGCTTCAGATAATGACTGAAGCCTCTGGATAACGCGATTCTGCAGGGGCGGTCACGCCCCTGAGGGATAACAGGAGATAGCCATGAGTAACAATAGTTCTGGCTTACTTGGTATTAAAGACATTGTTTTTATGAATGTCATTGCCATTCTTAGTTTGCGACAAATACCCAACGTTGCGCCTTATGGGGCTTCTGCGATGCTGTTATGGGTAATTGCCGCATTTTGTTTGTTCTTTCCTCTGGCAATGGTATGTGGCGAGCTGTCCACCGGTTGGCCGAAAGACGGTGGTATTTTTGTCTGGATTAAGGAGGCGTTTGGGAAACGTATCGCCTGGATTGTGGTGGTTTGTTTCCTGTTTTCATGTGTGCTGTTTTTCCCGCTGATGCTGCAATTCGGTTTTACCGCTCTGGGATATATGATTGGTAATGGTCTGGCAGAAAATAAGGCATTCATCGGCATTGGTTCGGCAGTCATCTTCTGGCTACTGACGCTAATGAATATTCGCGGTATGGAATGGACGAAAATCATCAACAGCGTCAGCGCCTGGTGTGGTGTGTTTATTCCTTCGGCGATTTTAATTATTCTGGCGATTGTCTGGCTGCTCACCGGTCATCCGATGCAGACGAACTATACGAGCGCATCAAACTGGGTGCCCGATCTTGGACACTGGGATACCATTGTATTTCTGTCCAGTATGATGTTCGCTTTTGCCGGTCTGGAGGTCGCACCGATGATCGCCGGGCGCACCCGTAACCCGCAGCGTGATTTCCCGCGGGCGATGGCTGTTTCTGCCGCCGTCATTGTCGGGATATATATGGTTGGTACCTGGGCACTGAATACGCTATTACCAGCAGGAAAAACCGATATTGTTGCTGGTGTCATGCAGGCTATGCACGCTGCAGCCGATACTCTCCATATGCCATGGCTGATTCCGGTGATGGCTATCTGCATGTTTTTCGGCGCGTTGGGCCAGATTAACTCATGGCTGGTTGGCCCTATCTACATGCTTCAGGAAGCTTCTCGTGAGGATAACCTGTTAGGCGATAAAATTGCGCAATTGCATCCTGTCTGGAAAACGCCTGCTTTTGCGCTAATGGTTCAGGCGATTATTGTTACGGTATTGTGCTTCTCAACCTTTATCTCGCCAAGCGTTGCGGCGGCCTACTGGATGCTGACTGCGCTCACCACGATAACCTATTTTATCCCCTACCTGGTGATGTTCCCCGCGTTCTGGCGCCTGCGCAAAACGCAGCCTGACACACCACGAAGTTTCAAAATTCCGGGGAAAGTGCTACCTGCCGTACTACCTGCATTAGGTTTTATTTCTATCGCCTTTGCCGTTGTGTTGCTGTTTATTCCGCCATCACAAATCGATATGGGCGGGTATTTCCAGTATGCCGGCAAGATTATTGGTGGGGCATTACTGGCGATTGTTGTCGCTGAATGGATTTACCATCGCGCTTTAAAACGCAATACACGTCTGGGTATGGTGAAGGGGAAATAATATGTATATGCCAACGCTCAAAATCAATTTACGCAAACTGGAAGAAAATGCGCGAACTGAGAAAGCTTTGTTAGCCAGTAGCGGTATTGACGTTATGGCGGTTAATAAAGTCTTTGATGGCTGTGTGGAAACTGCACAGGCAGTTTTTGATGGCGGAATTCATATTATTGCCGAATCAAGAACTTATAACTTGAAAAAAATCCGTGAGATCGGTTGCACGACTTGTTTACTTCGTAGCCCTTGCCTGAGTGAAATTGAAGATGTCGTTCGCTATGCAGACATTAGCCTAAATAGCGAGCCAGTGGTATTGCGCGCATTATCAGAAGAGGCTCGTCGCCAGCGGAAAACTCACCAGGTTCTACTGATGATAGACATGGGCGATTTACGGGAAGGCATTTGGTTTAGCGAATATCAAAAAATTCTCGATACTATTAACCTTATCAAAACATTGCCTTGTCTCGATCTGTATGGTCTTGGCACTAATTTCAACTGCTATGGCACCGTTCTGCCAACGGTAAAAAACGGCGAGGATTTCCTGGCTCTGGCTTCTCGACTGGAACGAGACAGCGGATTGACGATTCGTCGCTTATCTGCCGGTAATTGTACCAGCTATCACCTGCTGGATAAGGGCATTTGGCCGAAAGGGCTGAACCATCTGCGCATTGGTGGGTTACATGAATTTGGTATCGAATATGTAGAGATGAAATATCTCAATGAATTTCACCACTCCGCAAAGCCTGTAGAGAAAGCGTGCTCGGATATGTATGTGCTGGAGGCCGAGATTATCGAGTTAAACAGCAAACCGACAGTCCCGGTTGGTGAGTTGGGGGTGGATGCATTCTTGCAGAGTAAAACCTTTACCGATAACGGCATCCGCAAGCGTGCATTACTGGCATTTGGTCGCCAGGATGTCCCGTCTGATAACTGTGTGCCATGTCATGACAGTATCACCATTCTGGGGCAGACCAGCGATCATACCCTGGTGGATATTGAGGATTGCCCATTACCACTGCAGGTGGGTGATGTGATTAGCTTTGAACTTGATTACACCGGGCTATTGATGGCTTGCCAGACCAAAGGCGTTGCTATCCGATTTATTCGATAAGAAAAACGCTGCGGGTTTGACCCGCAGCGTCATTCTAACCCCCTATAAAAAACAGAGAGGTATGATGAGTACCCTGCAAGAGCCCCCTCTGACAGAGCAAACGGGTGGATTACGCCGTAACTTAAAAAAGCGCCATTTACTGATGATGTCGTTAGGCGGAACGATAGGAACGGGCTTATTTATCGGGATTGCCGAACCCCTGTACAGCGTTGGGCCTGCTGGCACTCTTCTGGCTTATTTATTAGCCGGTGGGATAATGCTGGCGACGATGATGTGTCTTGGCGAATTATCGTGCGCGTTTCCCCACTCTGGCTCATTTCAGCATTATGCATTGATGTTTATTCCAAACCCGATCTGGAGCTATACCATCGGGTGGCTATACTGGTTTAGTTGGGTATTTTCCCTGGCTGCTGATTTAACCGCTGCAGGTTTTATCGCCCACCATTATTTCACCACCATACCTGTCTATGAATTCTGTCTTTATATTCTCATTGCATTAACGCTCGTTAATCTTTTTTCAGCGAATAGTTTTGGTGAGTGTGAATACTGGCTATCGGCCATTAAAGTTTTTGCTATCGTGTTATTTATTGCGGCAGGAGGTGTCATGATCTATTCGTTATCAGGACATGCCGGCTGGCACCCGACATTAAAAACGTCGGGGGGCTGGTTTCCTCATGGCTGGTGGCAAATTCTGGTTTGCATGACCATCGTTATCTATTCTTTTCAGGGAGTTGAACTGGTCGGAAATGCGGCTGGGGAAACCGAATCGCCCCATACAATTTTACCGAAAGTTATCCTGGGAATTGGTGTTCGGATCATTTTATTTTATGGCCTGGCGATTGCTATTCTCGCGCTGGTTTATCCACGTGATCGACTGCCTGACGGGCAAAGTCCTTTTGTTTGGGTCTTTTCCCATGTGGGCATTCCGGGGGCGGATACCTTGATGACGTTGGTGATCTTTTCTGCGGCGGTGTCGGCTGCGAATTCGGCAATTTATGCCAGTTCGCGAATGTTATGGTCGATGGCGGGCGACCATTTCGCACCGGCACGTTTTAGCCGGGTAAGCCGCAATGGCGTCCCGGTGAATGCGATTTTGCTGACTGCCGTTTTGGCACTGGTATCGATGCTTACCCGTTATATTTCCGCACAGCAGTTATATCTCTATTTGATCGCCAGCACCGGGCAGGTAGGGTGTCTGGCCTGGATTGTGATTGGCTGGTGTCAGTATCGTTTCCGGCGTGCGGTGGACCGGGGCGAATATCCAAGTAGCCTGCTGCGCTATCGCTCCCCTTTTTTTCCGTGGGTGGCGGCAATTGTGATAGTCACCAATATCGCCATCATCATCGGCACTTGGTTCAGTCAATCCGGAATGTTGATTATGCTGATAGAATTGTTATTTATGACCTGCATTATCGCGTCATGGTTTATATTCAGGCCCATCCTGAAATAGGAAAAAGTATCTGGTCTTTGTACTTGTAGGTCCTAACGCATCATGGTTGCGTCTGACAGCGTAATCCGGCAAAGTGGCCCCAATTATAGCAACAGGGTGGTCCCCGTGAAACGACTGATTATTGGCATTTCCGGCGCCAGCGGCGCCATTTACGGCGTGCGGATGCTGCAGGTGCTAAGAGATGTGCCGGATATTGAAACTCATCTCATCCTCAGCCAGGCGGCGCGCCAGACGTTGGCCATGGAGACCGACTACTCCGTACGTGAGGTGCAGGCGCTAGCCGATGTGGTGCATGACGCCCGCGATATCGCCGCCTGTATCTCTTCCGGTTCGTTTAAAACCGCCGGGATGGTGATTTTACCCTGCTCAATGAAGACGCTCTCGGGCATTGTCCATAGCTATACGGATGGCCTGCTGACCCGGGCGGCGGATGTCGTGCTGAAAGAGCGTCGTCCGCTGGTGCTCTGCGTGCGGGAAACGCCGTTCCATTTGGGCCATCTGCGTCTGCTGGTTCAGGCTGCAGAGCTGGGGGCGGTGATAATGCCGCCGGTACCGGCTTTTTACCACCGGCCACAAAGCCTGGACGATGTCATCAACCAGACCGTCAATCGGGTACTCGATCAATTTGATATTAGTCTGGAGCGCGACTTGTTTACCCGCTGGCAGGGGGCCTAGTGTCGCACTATAGTGGTGCATGAAATGTACGCTTGCGCTCCGGTGGTGCAAATTTGTTGCCGCGATCAAATCCTCGACATTTATTTCGTCTTTTTGCGCTCAGGCGCTGCGGTTTCGCCAGTAATGCTGGTATCTTCCCTTTTAAGACAATCCTGCAACTTTATTTTAACAAATTTAACCCTGTTCCCGGCACGCACCGGGAAGATGGCACAAAAACTGCAGGATTGATCGGCAATCACCATAACAAGCAACGCACCACATCACGACACTTAAGGGTACTGTATGAAGAAGACGATTCTGGCTCTCTCTTTACTCGTGGGAATGAGCAGCACGGCCAGCGTGTTTGCTGCTCTGCCGCAGAGCATTCGCATTGGCACTGACGCGACCTATGCGCCATTTTCGTCGAAAGACGCGAAAGGGGACTTTGTTGGTTTTGATATCGATTTAGGCAATGAGCTGTGCTCCCGAATTAAGGTGAAATGTACCTGGGTCGGCAGTGATTTTGACTCCCTGATCCCCTCCCTCAAAGCGAAGAAAATCGACGCCATCATCTCTTCCCTCTCTATTACCGAGAAGCGCCAGCAAGAGATCGCCTTCTCTGACAAGCTATATGCCGCTGACTCGCGTCTGATCGCCGCCAAAGGGTCGCCGATCCAGCCGACGCTGGAGGCGCTGAAAGGCAAGCACGTCGGCGTGCTGCAGGGTTCTACTCAGGAAGCCTATGCTAACGACCGCTGGCGCAGCCAGGGCGTTGACGTGGTGGCTTACCAGAACCAGGATCTGATCTATTCAGACCTCGCAGCTGGCCGTCTGGATGCGGCGCTGCAGGATGAAGTCGCCGCCAGCGAAGGCTTCCTGAAACAGCCTGCCGGGAAAGATTTCGCCTTCGCCGGCCCGTCCGTTAAAGACAAAAAGTACTTTGGCGACGGCACCGGTATCGGCCTGCGTAAGGACGACGCCGAGCTGAAAGCCGCGTTTGATAAAGCGCTGGGCGAGATGCGTAAAGACGGCACCTACGACAAAATGGCGAAGAAATACTTCGATTTTAACGTGTACGGCGACTAAGACTGCTGCAGGCCCGCACAATGGGGTGGGCCTGCCGCCAGGTTCGTATCCATGTCCCAAAAGGGTGCATCTAAACGCGCTGTGGATCATTTCAGTGCAAAAGCAGCCAGTTTTTTGGCTAAAAAATGCATAGTTAAGCGTTTCTGATGCAAAAAATCGGCCTTTCTGGTGCATAAATCTTTGCCCTTAAGGGGCGAATAATGGCACGATAACTGGCGTAAATAGTTCTAATAAACCCGTTAGAATGACAGTCTGTCGAGGATAGTTATGAAAAAACTGGCGTTGTCTCTCTCTTTAGCGCTGGCCCTTTCCAGCGTTTCCACGGTCTTTGCCGCCATCCCGCAAAAAATTCGTATCGGTACCGATCCGACTTATGCTCCCTTCGAATCGAAGAATGCGCAGGGAGAATTGGTCGGTTTTGATATCGATCTGGCAAAAGAGCTGTGTAAGCGTATTAATACGCAATGTACCTTTGTTGAAAACCCGCTGGATGCGCTGATCCCCTCCTTAAAAGCGAAGAAAATCGACGCGATTATGTCTTCGCTGTCGATTACTGAAAAGCGCCAGCAGGAAATTGCCTTCACTGACAAGCTGTATGCGGCAGATTCGCGTCTGGTGGTGAAAAAGGGCAGCCCGGTAACGCCGGATCTCGCCACCCTCAAGGGTAAGCGCGTGGGCGTGCTGCAGGGGACGACTCAGGAAACCTATGGCAATGAGCACTGGGCGCCGAAAGGTATCGAAATTGTCTCCTATCAGGGGCAGGACAATATCTATTCCGACCTGACCGCCGGCCGGATCGACGCCGCGTTCCAGGATGAGGTCGCGGCCAGCGAAGGGTTCCTGAAACAGCCTATCGGTAAAGATTACCAGTTTGGTGGCCCGTCAATCAAAGACGAGAAACTGTTTGGTGTTGGCACCGGTATGGGGCTGCGTAAGGAAGACAACGAACTGCGTGAAGCGCTGAATAAGGCGTTTGCAGAGATGCGTAAGGACGGCACCTACGACAAGCTGGCGAAAAAATATTTCGATTTTAACGTATACGGCGAATAATTCTCACGCCTCGCCATTGCGCGCGTTTCGCGCGCAATGGTGAATGACAGACAGGGTAGGCAGCATGCTGTATGGGTTTTCACAGGTTATTTTGCAGGGTGCGCTCGTCACCCTGGAGCTTGCGCTCAGCTCGGTCGTTCTCGCCGTCCTGATAGGGCTGGCGGGCGCTGGCGCAAAGTTATCGAGCAATCGTCCACTGGCGCTGGTGTTTGAAGGCTATACCACTCTGATCCGCGGCGTGCCCGATCTGGTGCTGATGCTGCTGATTTTCTACGGCCTGCAGATTGCGCTAAACAGCGTTACCGACGCGCTGGGCATGGCCCAGTTTGATATCGATCCGATGATCGCCGGGATTATTACCCTTGGCTTTATCTATGGCGCCTATTTTACGGAAACCTTCCGCGGCGCCTACCTGGCGGTGCCGAAGGGGCATATCGAAGCGGCTACCGCCTTTGGCTTTAGCGGCGGGCAGACGTTCCGGCGTATTCTCTTCCCGGCGATGATGCGCTACGCGCTGCCGGGGATAGGCAACAACTGGCAGGTTATCCTCAAGGCGACGGCGCTGGTCTCGTTGCTGGGGCTGGAGGATGTGGTCAAAGCCACGCAGCTGGCCGGGAAAAGCACCTGGCAGCCGTTCTACTTCGCCATCGTCTGCGGCCTGATTTATCTGGTGTTTACCACCGTTTCTAATGGCGTACTGCTGCTGCTCGAACGCCGCTATACCGTTGGCGTGAAGAGGGCTGACCTGTGATTGAAATTATTCAGGAGTACTGGAAATCACTACTGTGGACCGACGGCTATCGCTTTACCGGCGTGGCGATTACCTTATGGTTGCTGATCTCTTCAGTGGTAATGGGGGGCATCCTGGCGGTGTTTCTGGCCATCGGCCGCGTCTCGAGCAATAAGTTTATCCAGTTCCCCATCTGGCTGTTCACTTACATATTTCGCGGCACGCCGCTGTATGTGCAACTGCTGGTTTTTTACTCCGGCATGTATACCCTGGAAATCGTCAAAGGCACGGAGCTGTTGAACGCTTTTTTCCGCAGCGGGCTAAACTGCACGGTACTGGCGTTAACCCTGAATACCTGCGCCTATACCACTGAAATTTTCGCCGGCGCGATCCGCTCAGTACCCGCCGGAGAAATTGAAGCGGCGCGGGCCTACGGCTTCTCGTCAGTCAAACTGTATCGCTGCATTATTCTGCCTTCCGCGCTGCGGATTGCGCTACCGGCCTACAGTAACGAAGTGATCCTCATGCTGCACTCTACCGCGCTGGCGTTTACCGCTACGGTACCGGATCTGCTGAAAATCGCCCGCGATATCAACTCGGCCACCTATCAGCCGTTCACCGCGTTTGGCATCGCCGCGGTGCTCTATTTAATTATCTCGTATGTGCTGATTAGCTTGTTCCGTAAAGCGGAAAAGCGCTGGTTGCAGCATATCAAACCTTCTTCGACGCATTGAGAACGCCATGTCCGACAATAAATTAAACGTTATCGATCTGCATAAACGCTATGGGGAACACGAGGTGCTGAAGGGCGTCTCGCTGCAGGCGAAAGCCGGGGACGTTATCAGCATCATCGGTTCATCGGGTTCCGGAAAAAGTACCTTTTTGCGCTGTATTAACTTCCTTGAAAAACCGAGCGAAGGCACGATCGTCGTCAGCGGCCAAAATATTGGTCTGGTACGGGATAAAGACGGCCAGCTGAAGGTGGCCGACAAGAACCAGTTGCGCCTGCTGCGCACCCGGTTGACCATGGTGTTTCAGCATTTCAATCTGTGGAGCCATATGACGGTGCTGGAGAACGTCATGGAGGCGCCGATTCAGGTGCTGGGCTTAAGCAAACAGGAAGCGCGCGAACGGGCGGTAAAATATCTGGCCAAGGTCGGGATAGACGAACGTCAGCAGGCGAAGTATCCGGTGCATCTTTCCGGTGGCCAGCAGCAGCGTGTCTCTATTGCCCGCGCGCTGGCGATGGAACCGGAAGTGCTGCTGTTTGATGAGCCGACCTCCGCGCTGGATCCGGAACTGGTGGGCGAAGTGTTACGCATTATGCAGCAGCTGGCAGAAGAGGGAAAAACCATGGTGGTGGTGACCCATGAAATGGGCTTTGCCCGCCACGTCTCTTCACATGTCATTTTTCTGCATCAGGGTAAAATTGAAGAAGAAGGGCATCCGGATGCGCTGTTTGGCGCGCCGAAAAGCCCGCGCCTGCAGCAGTTTCTGAAAGGTTCGCTGAAATAATCGGCTCATCCGGCGTCTGCGGACGCCGGATGAGCTTCCCGCTCCAGCCGATAGATCCAGTCATCGTAATCGACGCCGTTCAGATGATAGGCTTTCTCCAGCACCTGGGTGCGCACAAAGCCTTGCTTCTCCAGCAGGCGCGATGAGCCACGGTTTTCACCCAGCACCCAGGCATTGATGGCCTGCACCCCCAGGGTGGTGAAACCATACTCGCAGACCGCCCGCAGCGCTTCGCTGGCATAGCCTTTTCCCTGAGCCTGAGGCAGCAGCGCGTAGCCGACGTCAGCTTCGTGCGGATTTTTCGGACTGATGCGGAGCCCAATATCGCCCAGCGCCTCGCCGAATTTATCGCGCAATACAAACACCCCGGGATCGGCACAGCGACTGACGAAGACGCTGCGCAGCGCCTCCTCGCTTAACACCTCCCCCATAAAACGCATCACCTGCGGATCCTGGCGCAGGCGCAGAAAAAAGGGCCAGTCATCGGTAACAAAGCGGGTAAGCGAAAGGCGTGGTGTGGTGATGGTCGTCATAAAGCAGTCAATACGCAGAAAGAAAAGCCTACCTTAGCACTTTGCTTTGCCAGGTAACACCGGCGAACCGGCCGGCTGGCGGTGAATTCAGGCGATTAAGGGCGCTGGTTGTCCTGAATATGGCGATGCTGCAGCGCCAGGGTGAGGCCATCAAGGCGTGGAGCATGAGCCAGCAGAATGGAATCAGGGGAGCCAATGCTCCCCTGTGTCAGCCATTAACTCAGCACATCCTTTAGCGCTTCGTCCAGATCGTACCAGCGGAAGGCAAAGCCGGCGGCCTCCAGACGCTTTGGCAGCGCGCGCTGGCCGCCGAGCACCAGGACGGCGGATTCCCCCATCAACAGGCGGATAGCGGCGGCGGGAACGCGGAAAATCGCCGGTCGATGGAGCGCATGACCCAGCGCATGGGCGAACTGCTCGTTATGCACCGGGTAGGGAGAAACCATATTGAACGGACCGCGCAGATCGTTATCCAGCAGCCACAGAATGCCGTTAACCATATCGTCGATATGGATCCAGGCCAGGTACTGTCTGCCATTGCCGATAGGCCCGCCGAGGCCGAGCTTAAAGGCGGGTGTCATTTTGCCGAGAATACCGCCCCGCGGAGCCAGTACCACGCCGGTGCGCAGCAGGCAGACGCGGGTGCGCTCGCTTTGCGCTTCGCAGGCAATTTGCTCCCAGCGGGCGCACAGCTTATGGGTAAACTCATTGTGCGGTGGCTCTTCTTCGGTCACCACCACCTCGCCGAGGTCGCCATAGTAGCCGATGGCAGACCCGCTGATCAGCACGGAGGGAGGGGTGTCGCTGGCGTGGATCAGGCCCACCAGCCGCTGCGTGAGATCCCAGCGGCTATGGCACAAGCGTTGTTTCTGCTCGGCCGTCCAGCGTTTATCAGCGATGGGTTCACCCGCCAGATTGATGACGGCATCAATGTCATTGAGGTGGTGATGGCCCTCGAAATCGCGCCACAGGGTGACGCGCGGATCGAGACGGGCGCGGGCGGTATCCGGATGTCGCGTGGAGACCGTGACGCTATGCCCGAGCTCCAGCAATCTGGGTATCAGATGTCGGCCAATCAGGCCGGTACCACCAGTAAGCAGGATCTTCATACCACCTCCCTGACATGGTTAGCGACGCCAGCTCATGGTCATGGACACCGAGTCGGCATAGCGCAGCGCATGAAGTTTATCAATCTCCACTTCAGCATATGTGACCCAGTGATGTTCGCATGCGATATTCAGCACATCCTGAGTTAATTTTTCCAGCAGCGAAAAACGGCCATTCTCAAGATGGCTGATTATGCGCTTGGTAATGGTGCGATAGTTCAGCGCATCATTGATGTCCTCGCTGTCGCGCGCTTTATCGGCAGGGTAGTGAATGGCTACATTCACTACCACGTCCTGGCGGTTGGCGATCTCTTCCTCTTTAATACCAATAAAAGTCCGCAGGCGCAGGTTCTTAATACGAATAATGGCGTCTGGTTGAGACATTGCAGGCTTCCTCCGTGGTGTAAGTCCTGCAATCATACAACAAAGCGCGACGGGCGAGCAGGGGGTTAATAAAGCTGAATTTTTAACATCGCTTCCGCCGTTGCCGGCCGCTGCTTAATGCGCTCATACCAGTTGTGCACCGCCGGATAGTTCGCCAGATCGATACGCTGTCGGACATGGCAGTTCACCCAGGGCCAGGCGGCGATGTCGGCTATACTGTAGTGGTCGCCGCCAAGCCACGGGCTGCATCCCAGACGCTGATTTAGCACCCCATACAGTCGTTGGGTTTCCACCTGAAAACGTTCAATAGCGTAGGGCACGGTTTGCGGCGCGGAGTGGGAAAAATGTTGATTTTGCCCCAGCATCGGCCCCAGCCCGCCGACCTGCCAGAACAGCCACTGCAGCGTGACGTAGCGTTCCCGCAGCTCGCCGCTCAGCAGCTTACCGCTTTTTTCCGCCAGATAGAGCAGGATGGCGCCGGACTCGAAAACGCTCAATGGCGCCCCGCCGTCAGCAGGCATGTGGTCGACGATAGCCGGAACTTTATTATTCGGCGAAATCGCCAGAAACTGCGGATGAAATTGTTCCCCTTTGCCGATATCGACCCGAATTAGCCGATAGGCTAGCTCCGCCTCTTCGAGGAACAGGGTGATTTTGTGGCCGTTTGGGGTGGGTGCATAGTAAAGATCGATCATAATATTTCCCGCCGTCGTGGGTCGCAAACTGTTCGAGTATAGGTGAAGCTGCGCCACCCGGGAGAAATTCCGCAAGCGACCCGGCAGCCAGGCGACGAGTCGTCCGCGCTCGAGCAGTGACATCGCCTGTAAGACAGGCTATGTTGGCTTATTGTCCTGTCTACCACCCTTGAGGAAGCTATGAGCCAGCCTGTCATTACCCTGTGGTCCGATGCCGATTTTTTCTCACCGTACGTGATGTCTGTCTATGTCGCTCTGCAGGAAAAAAGCCTGCCTTTTACCCTTAAAACCGTCGACCTGAACCGCGGCGAACATCTGCAGGCGGGCTGGACAGGCTATGCCGCCACCCGTCGCGTACCGCTGCTGGAGGTTGATGATTTCGCGCTAAGTGAGTCTTCGGCGATTACTGAGTATCTGGATGAGCGTTTCGCGCCGCCGGAGTGGGAGCGCATCTACCCGCATGATCTGCAAAAACGAGCCCGCGCCCGGCAGATCCAGGCCTGGCTGCGCAGCGATCTGATGCCAATTCGTGAAGAGCGATCCACCGCCGTGGTGTTTGACGGGGCGAAAATGCCGGACCTCAGCGAGGCCGGCAGGCAATCTGCGGAAAAGCTGTTTGCCACCGCCACCACGCTACTGGCCCACGGCGGGAAAAATTTATTTGGCGAATGGTCTATTGCCGACGCAGACCTGGCGCTGATGCTCAATCGCCTGGTTCTCAATGGCGATAAGGTACCGGAGGCGCTGGCTGATTATGCGTCTTTCCAGTGGCAGCGGGCCTCAATCCAGCGTTACGTGGCGCTTTCCGCCAAACGCTGAGGCTGATAACCCGCCGCGCTTCCGCTATCATAGAGGCATCGTAACCAGTGGAGATGGAACCTATGAAGCTGATGTTTGCCTCCGATATTCATGGTTCGCTGCCCGCCACGGAACGCGTGCTTGAACGGTTCGCGCAAAGCGGCGCCAGGTGGCTGATCATACTCGGCGATGTGCTCAATCACGGTCCGCGTAACGCGCTGCCTGAGGGGTATGCGCCGGGTGAGGTGGCGGAGCGGTTGAACAGCGTGGCGGAACGCATTGTTGCCGTTCGCGGCAACTGCGACAGCGAAGTGGATCAGATGCTGCTTCGTTTTCCAATGACCGCGCCCTGGCAGCAGGTGCTTAGCGAACGCTATCGCCTGTTTCTGACCCACGGGCATCTCTATAGTCCGGATAATCTGCCGCCGCTGGCCGCTGGCGATGTCCTGGCATATGGCCATACTCATATACCGGTCGCGGAAAAACGCGGCGCAATTTACCTCTTTAATCCCGGCTCAGTGAGTATCCCGAAAGGGGGATATTCCGCCAGCTATGGGCTGCTGGATCAGGGGCGGCTGCAGGTTTTAGCACTCAATGATAATCAGGTTATTGCAGAGGTTGCAATTTACCCGTAATTTAGCCCTCAATCATAAAGACGCGCCGCGAGAGCGCATTTAAAGTAAGGTTTCCTGATGGCGGAACAGAATCATTTGGCAAGCACAGAATGGGTCGATATTGTTAATGAAAACAATGAGGTGATAGCACAGTCCAGCCGCGAGCAAATGCGCGCGCAGTGCCTGCGCCACCGGGCGACCTATATCGTCGTTCATGACGGAATGGGGAAAATTCTGGTGCAGCGACGCACCGAGACAAAAGACTTTCATCCGGGCATGCTGGATGCCACCGCTGGCGGCGTCGTGCAGGCTGATGAGCAGCTGCTGGAATCGGCCCGTCGCGAGGCGGAAGAGGAGTTAGGCATCGCCGGGGTGCCGTTTGCCGATCACGGCCAGTTTTATTACGAAGACAAATTCTGCCGCGTCTGGGGAAGTCTGTTTAGCTGCGTCTCCCACGGGCCGTTCGCCCTGCAGGAAGAAGAGGTCAGCGAGGTGTGCTGGTTAACGCCGGAAGAGATCACCGCCCGCTGCGATGAGTTCACGCCGGACTCCCTGAAAGCGCTGGCGCTGTGGATGACCCGCAACGCCGGTAATGAGTATGATGATGCGGAAGAGAGCGAGCGCGAATAAAGATCGCAAACGCGCGACAGCAATCGTCGCTCGCCTCCTGACGACAAAAAGGCAGCCATTCGGCTGCCTTTTGCTTTGACCACAGCGGCAGATTACTTCTGCTGCTGAGCCGATTGGATCGCGGTCAGTGCGATGGTATAGACGATATCGTCTACCAGCGCGCCACGGGACAGGTCGTTGACCGGCTTGCGCATACCCTGCAGCATCGGCCCGATGGAGATCAGGTCGGCAGAGCGCTGTACCGCTTTGTACGTGGTGTTACCGGTGTTCAGATCCGGGAAGATGAACACGGTCGCGCGGCCAGCTACCGGTGAGTTCGGCGCTTTGGACTTCGCTACGTCAGCCATCACCGCGGCGTCATACTGCAGCGGGCCGTCGATCATCAGGTCAGGACGTTTTTCCTGGGCCAGACGGGTCGCTTCGCGGACTTTCTCGACATCGCTACCCGCGCCGGAGGTACCGGTGGAGTAGGAGAGCATCGCCACGCGCGGCTCGATGCCGAAGGCAATCGCGGATTCAGCGGACTGAATAGCGATTTCCGCCAGCTGCTCGGCGGTCGGGTCCGGGTTGATCGCGCAGTCGCCGTAAACGTAAACCTGTTCCGGCAGCAGCATGAAGAACACGGAGGAGACCAGCGAGCTGCCCGGCGCGGTTTTGATCAGCTGCAGCGGCGGACGAATGGTGTTGGCAGTGGTGTGAACCGCGCCGGATACCAGACCGTCGACTTCGTCCTGTTCCAGCATCAGGGTGCCGAGAACCACGTTGTCTTCCAGCTGCTCACGCGCGACCGCTTCGGTCATGCCTTTGTTCTTACGCAGTTCGACCAGGCGACCCACATAGCTTTCGCGAACCACTTCCGGATCGACGATTTCAATGCCGGCGCCAAGCTCAACGCCCTGGGCCGCGGCTACGCGGTTGATCTCATCCGGGTTACCCAGCAGGACGCAGGTGGCGATCCCGCGTTCAGCGCAAATCGCCGCCGCTTTCACGGTACGCGGTTCGTCGCCTTCCGGCAGAACGACACGTTTGCCGGCTTTGCGCGCCAGCTCGGTCAGCTGGTAGCGGAAGGCTGGCGGAGAGAGACGGCGGCTGCGCTCGGATGTCGCGGTCAGCGATTCGATCCAGTCGGCGTTGATGTAGTTGGCCACGTATTCCTGAACTTTCTCGATACGCTCGTGATCGTCAACAGGTACTTCGAGGTTAAAGCTCTGCAGGCTCAGGGAGGTCTGCCAGGTGTTGGTGTTGACCATGAATACCGGCAGGCCGGTCGCGAAAGCGCGTTCACACAGCTTGCTGATGCGCGCGTCCATTTCATAGCCGCCGGTCAGCAGAATGGCGCCGATTTCCACGCCGTTCATTGCCGCCAGGCAGGCCGCAACCAGCACGTCAGGACGGTCTGCGGAGGTAACCAGCAGAGAACCAGGGCGGAAGTGTTCCAGCATGTGCGGGATGCTGCGCGCGCAGAAAGTCACGGATTTCACGCGGCGGGTATTGATATCGCCTTCGTTAATGATGGTCGCATTCAGATGGTGAGCCATGTCGATCGCGCGGGTCGCGATCAGATCGAAGCTCCATGGCACTGCGCCCAGCACCGGCAGCGTACTGCCTTTCTGCAGCTGAGCCGGGTCAATCTTCACGATTTTTGCTTTCGACGAGTCGTCGAAAATTTCCGACAGGTCAGGACGGGTACGGCCCTGATCGTCGACAGGGGCATTCAGTTTGTTGACGATAACGCCGGTGATGCTGGTATTTTTGGCGCCGCCAAAGCTGTTACGGGTCAGTTCGATACGCTCGTTCAGCTGTTCTGGCGTGTCGGTGCCCTGAGACATCACGAAGACGATTTCAGCGTTCAGCGTTTTGGCGATTTCAAAGTTCAGCGCCTGGGCGAACTGATGCTTACGGGTCGGTACCAGGCCTTCCACCAGCACCACTTCCGCGTCCTGAGTATTCGCGTGGTAGTTGGCAATGATCTCTTCCATCAGCACATCTTTCTGATTGCTGGAGAGCAGAGACTCAACATGGCTCATCTTCAGCGGTTCAGCGGCGGTGGTGGTGGAGGAGCTGGCGCGAACGATGGTGGTGGTCTGGTCTGGGGCATCGCCACCGGAACGCGGCTGGGCGATAGGTTTAAAGACGCTCAGACGAACGCCTTTGCGTTCCATAGCGCGGATCACACCGAGGCTGACGCTGGTCAGACCTACGCTGGTACCGGTAGGAATTAACATGATAGTACGGGACACGGTATATCCTCTTTCGTTACCGCCAGTATCAGGCGGGATACAAAACAGCACCGCCAGCTATCCGTCATATTTCAAGTTGCACGTGCGTTGGCTCTACTTGCTCACCCCGGTGGCGTACGCGCTGTACGCGGCCGGGGTTTTGCTGTGTCGCCGCCTTCCTGCAGCTCGAATTATTGCGGGTCAGGGCTGGCGATGTGGAATTATGCGGTCAGACGGCTGGCGTCTTGCGCGATGACCAGCTCTTCGTTGGTCGGGATAACCACGGCAGGACGGGTGCCTTCTTTGTTGATGAAGCCAGACTTGCCGAAGCGGGCAGCAAGGTTACGCTCATGGTCAACTTCAAAGCCCAGTACGCCCAGTTTACCCAGCGACAGCTCACGCACCATCGCGGCGTTTTCACCGATACCACCGGTGAAAATAACGGCGTCAAGACGGCCGTCCATCAGCGCGGTGTAGGAACCGATGTATTTCGCCAGGCGGTGGCAGTAAACGTCCATCGCGCGTTTAGCGTCGGCTTTTTCCTGATAGTTGTCTTCCACGTAGCGGCAGTCGCTGGTGACTTCGGTCAGACCCAGCAGGCCGGACTCTTTGGTCAGCATTTTGTTGATCGCGTCAACGCTCATGCCCAGGGTGTCGTGCAGATGGAAGATGATGGCCGGATCGATGTCACCGGAGCGGGTACCCATCACCAGGCCTTCCAGCGGGGTCAGACCCATGGAGGTGTCAACGCATTTACCGTTACGGATAGCGGAAACAGAACCACCGTTGCCGAGGTGGCAGGTGATGATGTTCAGCTCTTCCACCGGCTTGTTGAGGATCTTAGCGGCTTCCTGAGTCACGTAGAAGTGGCTGGTGCCGTGCGCGCCGTAACGACGAACGCCGTGCTCTTTGTACAGGCTGTACGGCAGGGCGTAGAGATAGGATTCTTCCGGCATGGTCTGATGGAACGCCGTATCGAATACAGCCACGTTTTTGTCTTTCAGGTGCGGGAAGGATTTCAGCGCTTCAGCGATGCCGATCAGGTGTGCCGGGTTGTGCAGCGGTGCGAAAGACGCGGCGTCTTTAATACCCTGAATTACGGACTCGTCGATCACCACGGAGCTGGTGTATTTTTCACCGCCGTGTACGATACGGTGGCCGATTGCGGTCAGCTGAGCAGACAGTTCTGGTTTTTGTGCCAGAATAGTGTTAACGATAAAGTTCAGCGCTTCACTGTGCGCGGCGCCCGCGCCTAACTCGGCTTCTTGTTTGCTGCCGTCCATTTTCCATTTGATACGGGCTTCCGGCAGGTGGAAGCATTCCGCTAAACCGGACAGATATTCGTCGCCGTTCACGGCGTCAAGGATAGCAAATTTCAGAGAGGAGCTACCGCAGTTCAGAACCAGTACTAACTTACTCGACATGGAAGTACCTTTTTATGATACGTGGCTAAAAAAACGTCAGTGTGTCATTAGCGTAGCGCAGGATGACCTCGACATTTATGATTAACATCATGCCTTGTTCTGTTTTCGGGCACGATGAGAGAAGTACATTTGATTTTATGCCATTTTGCATAATTTTCAGCCAATGGCAGAATATGCGATAATTTGACTAGCCTGGCAAAGAGTCTAACCGCCCTTTCAGGCGGGCACAGGATACCTGATTGCGGCATCCTTTGCCAAAATCTTTTGAACGATGTCATGCATAGTTGGTGTTTTGCACGAATTTTTTAAGTTTTATATGTAAAGTTGAGGTAAAGCCATGTCGACCCCTGAGAAACGCCCCGTTAGCTTCTTTAGCTTGTTCAACCGCGGGCAGCATTACGCAAAGACCTGGCCTCTCGACAAGCGCCTCGCACCGGTGTTTATTGAAAACCGCATTATTCGTGCCACCCGCTATGCCATCCGCATCATGCCGCCAATCGCCATTTTTACCCTCTGCTGGCAGATAGCTCTTGGCGGCCAGCTGGGCCCCGCCGTCGCTACCGCGCTGTTTGCGCTGAGCCTGCCGATGCAGGGACTCTGGTGGTTGGGTAAGCGTTCGGTGACGCCGCTGCCGCCCTCCATTCTTAACTGGTTCTATGAAGTGCGCGGCAAACTGCAGGAGGCGGGGCAGGCGCTGGCACCGGTCGAAGGCAAGCCCGATTATCAGGCGCTGGCTGACACGCTTAAGCGCGCCTTCAAACAACTGGATAAAACTTTCCTTGATGATTTGTAATTCACTACGGAAAACGCATATAAAAGAAGGCGCATGATTTATGCGCCTTCTTTATTTCACGCCCTACCGTGCTACAGGAGTCACAACATGGAAATGACCAATGCGCAGCGTCTGATTTTATCCAATCAGTACAAAATGATGACGATGCTCGACCCGGATAATGCGGAACGCTACCGTCGTCTGCAAACCATCATAGAGCGTGGGTATGGGCTACAGATGCGTGAACTGGACCGCGAGTTCGGCCAGCTGACGGAAGAAACCTGCCGTACCGTTATTGATATCATGGAGATGTACCACGCGCTGCACGTCTCCTGGACCAACCTGAAAGACGCGGCGGGTATCGATGAACGCCGGGTCACCTTCCTCGGATTTGATGCCGCCACCGAAGCGCGTTATCTCGGCTATGTGCGTTTTATGGTCAACGTTGAAGGCCGCTACAGCCATTTTGACGCCGGTACCCATGGCTTTAACTCGCAGACCCCGATGTGGGAGAAATATCAGCGGATGCTGAGCGTCTGGCACGCTTGCCCGCGCCAGTATCATCTGAGCAGTAATGAAATTAATCAAATTATCAACGCCTGAGGGAGGTGCCCGTGCAGTGTAAAGGTTTCCTGTTCGATTTAGACGGGACGCTGGTGGATTCCTTGCCGGTGGTAGAGCGTTCATGGTGCAAGTGGGGCGATCGTTTCGCCATTGACCATGATGAAATTCTCAGTTTTATTCACGGCAAGCAGGCCATTACCTCCATTCGCCATTTTATGCCGGGGCGCAGCGAGGAGGATATCCAGGCCGAATTTCGCTACCTCGAGCAGATAGAAGCCACTGATATTGAGGGTATCGTCGCGCTGCCGGGGGCATTAGCCCTGCTGAATACGCTCAATGAGGCCGGGATCCCGTGGGCGATTGTCACCTCCGGCTCGATTCCGGTTGCCCACGCGCGTCACCGCGCGGCGGGCCTGCCGATGCCTGAGGTGTTCGTCACCGCCGAGCAGGTGAAACACGGCAAACCGGCGCCGGACGCCTATTTGCTGGGCGCCGAGCGGCTGGGTCTGCCTGCCGGGGAGTGCGCGGTGGTGGAAGATGCGCCGGCGGGGCTCCTCTCCGGACTGGCGGCCGGCTGTCGCNNCTGTCGCACTATCGCGGTCAACGTGCCCGCCGATGCCCCTCGCCTGGATGAAGCCGACCTCGTGCTGAGCAGCCTGGAAGATCTGGTGGTTGAACGCCAGACTGACGGCGTGGTAAATGTGCGTCTCAAAGCGTAAACCCATGATTTCGCCCCGCGTCGTCGGGGCTTTTTTATGCCACTATGTCGACTCCCACTTGTGACAAGGAAACGTTGTGAACGGTGAATTGATTTGGGTTTTATCCCTCCTGGCCATCGCGGTTGTGCTGTTTGCTACCGGCAAGGTGCGCATGGATGCTATCGCCCTGATGGTCATTGTCGCCTTTGTCCTCAGCGGAACGCTGACGTTAAATGAAGCTTTTTCCGGATTCAGCGATCCTAACGTGATCCTGATTGCCGCCCTGTTTATTATCGGCGATGGCCTGGTGCGCACCGGAGTCGCCACCAAAATGGGGGCATGGCTGGTGAGCGTGGCGGGGAACAGCGAAACCAAAATGCTGATCTACCTGATGCTCACCGTCGCCGGTCTGGGCGCGTTTATGAGCTCCACCGGGGTGGTCGCCATTTTCATCCCGGTGGTACTTAGCGTCTCGGCGCGGATGAATACCTCGCCATCGCGGCTGATGATGCCGCTGAGCTTCGCCGGGCTTATCAGCGGGATGATGACCCTGGTGGCGACGCCGCCCAACCTGGTGGTCAACAGTGAATTGCTGCGCGAGGGACTGCACGGCTTCAGCTTTTTCAGCGTCACGCCGATTGGCCTGGTGGTGCTGATCCTGGGCATCGTCTATATGCTGGCGGTGCGCTTTATGCTGAAGACGGATAATGGCGACTCCGCACGCGATGGGCGAAAAAGAAGCACCTTCCGCGATTTGATCCGCGAGTATCACCTCACCGGCCGCGCTCGCCGGCTGGCCATCCGCCCGGGTTCGCCGATGATCGGTCAGCGGCTGGATGATTTAAAGCTGCGTGAGCGCTACTGCGCCAACGTGATCGGCGTTGAACGCTGGCGGCGGTTCCGCCGGGTAATTGTCAACGTCAACGGGGTATCGGAATTTCGCGCCCGCGACGTCCTGCTGATCGATATGTCCGCCTCCGATGTCGATTTACGCCAGTTCTGCGGCGAGCAAATGCTTGAGCCGATGGTATTGCGCGGCGAGTATTTTGCCGATCAGGCGCTGGATGTGGGGATGGCGGAGGTGGCGCTGATCCCGGATTCAGAGATGATTGGCAAAACGGTGCGTGAGATAGCCTTCCGCACCCGGTTTGGTCTCAATATCGTCGGCATGAAGCGCGATGGCAAAGCGATGGATGGTTCGGTGGTCGATGAGCCGCTGCAGCTCGGCGATATCCTGCTGGTGGTCGGCAACTGGCGGCAAATTGCCCTGCTGGCGAAGCGCGGCCGGGATTTCGTGGTACTCAATATGCCGGTTGAGGTCGATGACGCTTCGCCGGCCCACAGCCAGGCTCCGCATGCGATTTTCTGCCTGGTGCTGATGGTAGCCCTGATGCTCACCGATGAAATTCCCAACCCGATTGCCGCGATTATCGCCTGTCTGCTGATGGGCAAATTCCGCTGCATCAATGCCGAGAGCGCCTACAAGGCGATCCACTGGCCGAGCATTATTTTGATTGTTGGGATGATGCCGTTTGCCCTGGCGCTGCAAAAAACCGGCGGGGTGGATCTGGTGGTGAAGGGACTGATGGATGTCGCCGGAGGCGAGGGGCCTTATCTGATGCTCGGCTGCCTGTTCATGATGTGCGCGGCGATTGGGCTGTTTATCTCAAACACCGCCACGGCGGTGCTGATGGCGCCTATTGCCTTAGCGGCGGCGAAGTCAATGGGCGTCTCTCCCTATCCTTTTGCCATGGTGGTGGCGATGGCGGCTTCGGCGGCGTTTATGACCCCGGTCTCCTCGCCGGTTAACACCCTGGTGCTTGGCCCTGGCAAGTACTCATTTAGCGATTTTGTCAAAATAGGCGTGCCCTTTACCATACTGGTGATGGTGGTCTGCGTCCTGCTGATCCCGGTACTGTTTCCGTTTTAAGATATTCTGGCCGGGTAGAGCACAACCGCCGCCCGGCCAGAACCTTACAGCGGCGAATCCTGGCTAATTTCGTCCAGCGACAGCTGGAAGCTTGGGACGAACACTTGCATAAAGTAATCCATCTCCGCGCTGCGCCGCGATGCCAGGGTCTTTTCCAGCCGACCTTTGGCCAGCAGAAATTCGTTATTGCCTGCAGACAGCTCTTCGAGGCACTTCAGGTAAGCGCAGAGGGCGTCAGCCTGTTTAACGATCGACTGCTCTTCCTCACTGTAGTGATGCTCATCAATCAGCGGCTCGAAAATATCGCGCAGCTCGTCAGGGACCATCTCCACCAGCTTTTGCTGAGCAATTTTCTCAATCGCCTTATATTCCTGGGCAATCTGCGAATTGAAATATTTCACCGGAGTAGGGAGGTCGCCAGTTAGTACTTCCGAGGCGTCATGGTACATCGCCAGCAGGGCGATACGCTCGGCGTTGACCTGGCCGCCAAATTTGCGGTTTTTAATCGCCGCCAGCGCGTGGGCGACCATCGCCACCTGCAGGCTGTGTTCGGAGACATTTTCGGTGCGCACGTTGCGCATCAGCGGCCAGCGGTTAATCAGTTTCAGGCGGGAGAGGTGGGCAAAGAAATGACTCTGACTCATAGGGACCCTTAATCAGTGACAACATCGGGTTCCATTGTGCGCAGGGATCGCCGCCGGATGCAAATGCCGGCGGCGGCGCGATTAAAGCTGATGGTAGCCGGAGAGGAAGCGGCCAAAGCGGGAGATAGCCATCTCCAGGTCGTCTTCGCGCGGCAGGGTCACGATGCGTACGTGATCCGGCCACGGCCAGTTAAAGGCGGTGCCCTGCACCAGCAGGACTTTCTCCTGCAGCAGGAAGTCGAGCACCATTTTCTGGTCGTCATGAATATTGAAGCGTTTGGCATCGATTTTCGGGAACATATACAGCGCGCCTTTTGGCTTCACGCAGGAGACGCCCGGAATATCGTTGATAAGCTCCCAGGCGCGGTTGCGTTGTTCATACAGGCGTCCGCCGGGGATGATGAATTCGCTGATGCTCTGATAGCCGCCCAGCGCCGTCTGGATAGCATGCTGGGCCGGCACGTTGGCGCAAAGACGCATTGAAGCCAGCATCTCCAGCCCTTCGATATAGCCCTTCGCGTGTTTTTTCGGGCCATTCAACACCATCCAGCCCTGACGGAAGCCGGCAACGCGGTAGGTTTTCGACAATCCGTTAAAGGTCACCGTCAGCAGGTCCGGCGCCAGGGCGGCAATAGAGTGATGCTGGGCTTCGTCGTAGAGGATCTTGTCGTAAATTTCATCGGCGAAAATGATCAGATTATGCTGACGAGCGATCTCCACGATCTCCTGCAGCAATTCTTTGGAATAGACCGCGCCGGTGGGGTTGTTAGGGTTAATGATCACGATCCCGCGGGTGCGCGGTGTGATTTTTGCGCGGATGTCGTCCAGATCCGGGAACCAGTCAGAGGATTCGTCACACAGATAGTGCACCGCTTTGCCGCTGGAAAGCGACACCGCCGCCGTCCACAGCGGGTAGTCCGGGGCGGGAACCAGCATCTCATCGCCGCTGTTTAACAGCGCCTGCATCGCCTGCACAATCAGTTCGGACACGCCGTTGCCGATATAGATGTCTTCCACCGTGACATCGCGCATACCCCGGGCCTGGTAATGCTGCATGATAGCTTTACGCGCCGAGTACAATCCTTTCGAATCGCAGTAACCCTGGGCGGTAGGCAAATTGCGGATGACGTCGACGAGGATCTCGTCAGGGGCCTCGAAGCCGAATGGCGCCGGGTTGCCGATGTTCAGTTTCAGAACCTTATTGCCTTCTTCTTCAAGACGTTTGGCTTCTTTCAGAACCGGGCCGCGGATGTCATAACAGACGTTCTCTAACTTGCTGGATTTTTCGATGGGGGACATGAATCTTGACCTTTTAGCTGTTATCGCCACTCCCTGCCGTGGAAGTCAGCACGGAACAATGTACTCCCCCTCCCCGCTGTTTTGAAGGCTTTGCAGGAGAAGATTTTGCTAACGCCGGATTTTAAGCGCAATTGATTTATCTACCGATTGCGGATTTGGTCTGTGGCTTATGCCTTTTTATGTCGATTTTTTGGTCGTAAATATAGATTTAGTAGCGATTTTGCCATCATTTATCTCGTTTGTTTGCCCGGTAATATGGGGAGGGAGAAGGGGGAGTCGCTAAAAAACGCTATCCTGCATACAAGCGCGATTGGCTTGTAATTTTGATGTTAAATAATTTTAATAAAAAACAGCGTGCGACCACATTATTATTATTTTTAGCGGGTAATAATCTGAGGTTTGTTAATTAATATAAAATGTTGAAAAAAATTTAAAATTGTCTCAGTTAATCCTTATTAAGGCTTATAAAAAGGAGGGGGATAGGTTAGAATATCACCGTTAATATCCGTGTTAACCGCCAAGAACTGCGGTTGCATTGATATTTAATATATTGTTATTACAGGATTTTATTGTTCCTTTTCTGCCGGAAAGTTACGCCAGAAGAGCGATTTTCTCAGCATCACTGACCGGGTTCCCGCGGCGACGTATGGCGCCTGGCTGGTCGTGGTAATAAATAATAATGAGAAATACGAACAATATATTACTCCGCAGTTCTGCGCATTTGCCCAGACGAGTACTTTGGCATGTAATAACGTTCGTCCAGTTGTTTATCCGCCGTTAGACGGTGAGCACGAGGCTCAGGGAATAGCCGGAAACCTGGCGTAAAGCATCAACAAGGCAGGTCAGCGTTAGCCACCTGTAAGTGAAGAAAGATGATTAATACAACACGTCCCATACTCAACCTCGATCTCGATCTGCTGCGTACCTTTGTCGCGGTCGCTGATTTGAACACTTTTGCCGCCGCCGCCGCCGCAGTGTGTCGTACTCAGTCCGCGGTCAGTCAGCAAATGCAACGCCTGGAACAGCTGGTGGGCAAAGAGCTTTTCGCCCGCCACGGCCGCAATAAGCTGCTGACCGAGCAGGGGATCCAGCTGCTGGGCTATGCCCGCAAAATTCTCCGTTTTAACGATGAAGCCTGTATGTCGCTGATGTATGGCAGCCTGCAGGGGGCTCTGAGCATCGGTGCGTCAGAAGAAACGGCTGACACCATCCTGCCGTTTTTGTTAAACCGCATCGGCTGTTTCTATCCCAGAATGACGTTGGAGATCAAAGTTCACCCCCATGCCGCCATCATGGATATGTTGGCCGAGGGGCTGGTCGATCTGGCGTTGACCACCCATCAGCCTCCCGGCTTTACCTCTTTTACCCTGAGAACATCACCTACTCTCTGGTATTGCGCAGCGGAATATGTGCTGGCGAAGGGGGAATCTATCCCCCTGATCCTGCTCGAAGAGCCAAGCCCATTCCGCCAGGATATTATCGCCGCGCTGGAAACTGCTCGCGTCAGTTGGCATCTGGCCCACGGAGCTTCCTCGCTATCGGGCGTGAAAGCGGCGGTGAAGGCCGGGCTGGGCGTGACGGCGCGCCCGGTCGAAATGATGAGCCCGGATCTACGCGTGGCTGGCATCAGTGAGGGGTTACCGGCGTTGCCGGACACCCGGTACGTCGTCAGCTGCAATCCGCGGACGGTGAGCGAACTGCCGCAGGCGATTTTTCAGTCTCTGAGCCAGGAGATCCATCCCTGGGAAACGGGCACAGCACTTACTCCGGAAGAGGGAGGGAATACCTTGGTTTTGTAAGGGTATTCTTGCTAACAAAGATCACAAAAACTGGTAACAGAATGTAAGTGCCCAAAAAGAGCCTCAGGAGTTGGTTTCCCGCCTGGCGGCTCTTTTTTTTGCACTCTTATTGATGTTTTGAATCTTTTTTGTATTTCTTTGCAGAAAAATCAGCGTATTGGCGTGACAAGGCGCTCAGCTTGTCGACTTTTCCCTGCACTTTCAACACTTCCTGCTAATGTTAAAAAACCGGATGGATTGTTGCCGATTTCCTGGGGTAATTAACAAAACCGTGTCGCAGATCAAGAAAATACCCCTCTTTGGGGGGAGGAATCGAGGCTAAATCCTGTCAAAATAGAAGGGATTTTTGATTTACGACGGAAACGGACACGATTCAACAACACTAAAACCGAACAGTATGCAAGGTTATTTCGCAGAAAAGGGCATTTAATGTTAATGAAAAGATTCCAATGTAAATTAATGTTATGAAAACTTTTGTTAAAGTTGACAAAAGGTTAAAGAAAGGGGTAAAAAGCCACGGCATCTGGGCTTCTCACATCGACCAGGGACGCTTTTTTGCACGGTTATTTTTTATTCCTCCCGTGAAACGCTGTGGCGTTCATCTGCCAGTAAGAGCAGAGGGTTTTGGCGCTACACTTTTTTGGTTAAGCAATGCGTATGTCAACATCCACTGAAGTCATCGCTCATCATTGGGCATTCGCTATATTTCTCATCATCGCTATCGGCCTGTGCTGCCTCATGCTCGTCGGCGGCTGGTACCTTGGCGGTCGCGCGCGCGCGCGTAGTAAAAACACGCCGTTTGAATCGGGGATCGACTCCGTCGGTTCGGCCCGCTTACGTCTTTCTGCGAAGTTTTATCTGGTTGCCATGTTCTTCGTTATCTTCGACGTGGAAGCCCTGTATCTCTACGCATGGTCGACCTCTATCCGCGAGAGCGGCTGGGTCGGCTTTGTGGAAGCCGCAATTTTCATTTTAGTGCTACTGGCTGGTCTGGTTTATCTCGTTCGCATCGGCGCACTGGACTGGACGCCTGCGCGTTCCCGTCGCACGCTGGTTAACCCGGAAACAGACAGTCCCACTAACCGTCATATGCAGTAAAAGCGAGGCAATAAGATGGATTATACGCTCACCCGCATAGATCCTAACGGTGAGAACGACCGTTACCCCCTGCAGAAACAGGAGATCGTTACCGATCCTCTGGAGCAGGAAGTCAATAAAAGCGTGTATATGGGGAAACTCGAACACGCGCTGCATGACATGGTGAACTGGGGCCGTAAGAACTCAATTTGGCCGTACAACTTCGGCCTTTCTTGCTGTTATGTGGAAATGGTGACGTCATTCACTGCGGTGCATGACGTTGCGCGTTTTGGGGCAGAAGTTCTGCGCGCCTCTCCGCGTCAGGCGGACCTGATGGTGGTCGCGGGAACCTGCTTTACCAAAATGGCGCCGGTTATTCAGCGTCTCTACGATCAGATGCTGGAGCCGAAGTGGGTGATCTCCATGGGCGCCTGCGCCAACTCAGGCGGGATGTACGACATCTATTCCGTCGTCCAGGGCGTGGATAAATTCATTCCGGTCGATGTGTACATCCCGGGCTGCCCGCCGCGTCCGGAGGCCTATATGCAGGCGCTGATGCTGCTGCAGGAGTCCATTGGTAAAGAACGTCGTCCGCTCTCATGGGTGGTTGGCGATCAGGGCGTTTATCGCGCCAATATGCAGTCGGAACGCGAGCGTAAACGCGGCGAACGTATTGCAGTGACCAATCTGCGGACGCCGGACGAGATTTAATTTGCGCCTGCGGGCGGGAGAACCACTTCGCAAATCAATCTACAACAGCGCGAAGTCTCGCCGGCAGTCACCACGGACCTTTTGCAATGGTGAACAATATGACCGATTTAACCGCGCATGACGCCGCACCAGCCTGGCAAACCCGCGATCACCTTGATGACCCGGTGATTGGCGAACTGCGCAACCGCTTTGGGCCGGATGCCTTTACCGTTCAGCCAACCCGTACCGGCGTACCGGTGGTATGGGTGAAGCGTGAACAGCTGCTGGAGGTGGGTGATTTCCTGAAGAAATTGCCGAAGCCTTACGTGATGCTGTTTGACCTGCACGGCATGGACGAACGTCTGCGCACGCACCGCGATGGCCTGCCCGCCGCGGATTTTTCCGTTTTCTATCACCTGATCTCCATCGATCGCAACCGCGACATCATGCTCAAGGTGGCGCTGTCGGAAAACGATCTGCATCTGCCGACCTTCACCAAACTGTTCCCCAACGCCAACTGGTATGAGCGTGAAACCTGGGAAATGTTTGGCATTACCTTCGATGGTCACCCGAACCTGCGTCGCATCATGATGCCGCCGACCTGGGAAGGTCACCCGCTGCGTAAAGATTATCCGGCGCGTGCCACCGAGTTCGACCCGTTTGAGCTGACCAAAGCCAAACAGGATCTGGAGATGGAGGCGCTGACCTTTAAACCGGAAGAGTGGGGCATGAAGCGCGGCACCGACAACGAGGACTTCATGTTCCTCAACCTCGGTCCGAACCACCCATCGGCGCATGGTGCGTTTCGCATTATTCTGCAGCTGGACGGCGAAGAGATCGTCGACTGCGTACCGGATATCGGTTATCACCACCGCGGCGCCGAGAAGATGGGCGAGCGTCAGTCCTGGCACAGCTACATCCCGTATACCGACCGTATTGAATATCTCGGCGGCTGCGTCAACGAGATGCCGTACGTGCTGGCGGTGGAAAAACTGGCTGGGATCACCGTACCGGATCGCGTGAACGTGATCCGCGTGATGCTCTCCGAGCTGTTCCGCATCAACAGCCACCTGCTGTATATCTCGACCTTTATTCAGGACGTCGGCGCGATGACGCCGGTCTTCTTCGCCTTTACCGATCGGCAGAAAATTTACGATCTGGTGGAAGCGATTACCGGGTTCCGTATGCACCCGGCGTGGTTCCGCATCGGCGGCGTCGCGCACGATCTGCCGCGTGGCTGGGATCGCCTGCTGCGTGAGTTCCTCGAGTGGATGCCGAAGCGTCTGGACTCCTATGAGAAGGCCGCCCTGCGCAACACCATTCTGAAAGGCCGTTCCGTCGGCGTGGCAGCCTATACCGCCAAAGAGGCGCTGGAGTGGGGCACCACCGGCGCAGGCCTGCGCGCCACCGGTATCGACTTCGACGTGCGTAAATGGCGTCCTTACTCTGGCTATGAAAACTTCGACTTCGAAGTCCCGACCGGGGGTGGCGTCTCTGACTGCTACACTCGCGTGATGCTGAAAGTAGAAGAGCTGCGCCAGAGCCTGCGCATTCTTCAGCAGTGCCTCGATAACATGCCGGAAGGCCCGTTCAAAGCGGATCACCCGCTGACCACGCCGCCGCCGAAAGAGCGCACGCTGCAGCATATCGAAACCCTGATCACCCACTTCCTGCAGGTATCGTGGGGCCCGGTGATGCCGGCCAACGAATCTTTCCAGATGATTGAGGCGACCAAAGGGATCAACAGTTACTACCTGACCAGCGACGGCAGCACCATGAGCTACCGTACCCGCGTGCGTACGCCGAGCTTTGCGCACTTGCAGCAGATCCCGTCGGCGATCCGCGGCAGCCTGGTATCCGACCTGATCGTCTATCTGGGTAGTATCGATTTTGTTATGTCAGACGTGGACCGCTAATTATGCACGAGAATCAACAACCACAAACCGAGGCTTTTGAGCTGAGTGCGGCAGAGCGTGAGGCTATTGAGCACGAGAAGCACCACTACGAAGACCCGCGTGCGGCGTCCATCGAAGCGCTGAAAATCGTTCAGAAACAGCGCGGCTGGGTGCCGGATGGCGCGATCTACGCCATCGCCGATGTGCTGGGGATCCCGGCCAGCGACGTGGAAGGCGTGGCGACGTTCTACAGCCAGATTTTCCGCCAGCCGGTTGGCCGTCACGTGATCCGCTACTGCGACAGCGTGGTATGCCACATCACCGGCTATCAGGGTATTCAGGCCGCCATTGAGAAGAAACTGAATATCAAGCCGGGGCAGACCACCTTTGATGGCCGCTTTACCCTGCTGCCGACCTGCTGCCTGGGTAACTGCGACAAGGGACCGACCATGATGATTGATGAGGATACTCACAGCCATCTGACGCCGGAGGCAATTCCTGACCTGCTGGAGCAGTACAAATGAAAACCGTAATTCGTACTGCGGAAACGCATCCGCTCACCTGGCGCCTGCGCGACGACAAGCAGCCGGTGTGGCTGGACGAGTATCGCAGTAAAAATGGCTATGAAGGGGCGCGTAAAGCCCTGACCGGGATGGCCCCGGATGAGATTGTCACGGCGGTAAAAGACGCTGGCCTGAAAGGGCGCGGCGGCGCGGGCTTCTCTACTGGTCTGAAGTGGAGCCTGATGCCGAAAGACGAATCCATGAACATCCGTTACCTGCTGTGTAACGCCGATGAAATGGAGCCGGGCACCTATAAAGACCGCCTGCTGATGGAGCAGCTGCCGCACCTGCTGGTGGAAGGCATGCTGATCTCCGCGTTTGCGCTGAAAGCGTACCGCGGCTACATCTTCCTGCGCGGGGAATATATTGAAGCGGCCCAGCATCTGCGTCGCGCGATTGCTGAAGCCACCGAAGCGGGTCTGTTGGGGAAAAACATCCTCGGCACCGGGTTTGACTTCGAGCTGTTCGTGCACACCGGGGCAGGGCGCTATATCTGCGGCGAAGAGACGGCGCTGATCAACTCTCTGGAAGGCCGCCGCGCCAACCCGCGATCCAAGCCGCCGTTCCCGGCGAGCTCCGGCGTCTGGGGCAAGCCGACCTGCGTCAACAACGTAGAAACCCTGTGCAACGTGCCAGCGATCCTCGCCAACGGCGTCGAGTGGTACCAGAACATTTCCACCAGCAAAGATGCTGGCACCAAGCTGATGGGCTTCTCCGGCCGGGTGAAGAATCCGGGCGTCTGGGAGCTGCCGTTCGGCACCACTGCCCGCGAGATCCTCGAAGATTACGCCGGCGGTATGCGCGATGGCCTGAAGTTTAAAGCCTGGCAACCGGGTGGAGCAGGGACCGACTTCCTCACCGAAGCGCACCTCGATCTGCCGATGGAATTCGAAAGCATTGGTAAAGCGGGCAGCCGTCTGGGCACCTCGCTGGCGATGGCCGTTGACCACGAGATCAACATGGTCTCGCTGGTGCGCAACCTTGAAGAGTTCTTTGCCCGCGAGTCCTGCGGCTGGTGTACGCCGTGCCGCGATGGTCTGCCGTGGAGCGTGAAGATCCTGCGCGCCCTGGAGCGCGGCGAAGGCCAGCCTGGCGATATCGAAACCCTTGAGCAACTGTGTCGATTCCTGGGCCCGGGTAAAACCTTCTGCGCGCACGCGCCGGGCGCGGTCGAGCCGCTACAGAGCGCGATTAAATATTTCCGCGAAGAATTCGAGGCTGGCATTAAGCAGCAGTTCAGCAATACCCATGCAATCAACGGGATTCAGCCGAACCTGCTTAAGACGCGCTGGTAATCTAAAGGTTTTTTATTTTTGGAAGCACGCAAATGGCTACGATTCATGTAGACGGCAAAGAATACGAGGTCAACGGGGCGGACAACCTGCTAGAGGCTTGTCTCTCTCTTGGTCTTGATATTCCCTACTTTTGCTGGCACCCGGCGCTAGGGAGCGTCGGTGCTTGCCGCCAGTGTGCGGTGAAGCAATATCAGAACGCGGAAGACACGCGTGGTCGCCTGGTGATGTCCTGTATGACTCCGGCATCCGACGGCACCTTTATTTCTATCGACGACAGCGAAGCGAAGCAGTTCCGCGAAAGCGTGGTGGAGTGGTTGATGACTAACCACCCGCACGACTGCCCGGTCTGCGAAGAGGGCGGCAACTGCCACCTGCAGGATATGACGGTGATGACCGGTCATAGCTTCCGCCGCTATCGTTTCACCAAGCGTACCCACCGCAATCAGGATCTGGGGCCGTTTATTTCGCACGAAATGAACCGCTGCATCGCCTGCTACCGCTGCGTGCGCTACTACAAAGATTATGCCGACGGCACCGATCTGGGCGTCTATGGCGCGCACGACAACGTCTACTTCGGCCGCCCGGAAGATGGCACCCTGGAGAGCGAGTTCTCCGGCAACCTGGTGGAAGTCTGCCCGACCGGCGTCTTCACCGACAAAACCCACTCCGAGCGCTATAACCGTAAGTGGGACATGCAGTTTGCGCCGAGCATCTGCCAGCAGTGTTCCATCGGCTGTAACATCAGCCCGGGCGAACGCTATGGCGAGTTGCGTCGTATCGAAAACCGCTATAACGGTACAGTGAACCGCTACTTCCTCTGCGACCGCGGTCGTTTCGGCTATGGCTACGTGAACCTGAAAGACCGTCCGCGTCAGCCGGTACAGCGCCGCGGCGACGATCTGATCACCCTTAACGCCGAGCAGGCGATGCAGGGGGCGGCGGATATCCTGCGCCAGTCGAAGAAAGTGATCGGCATCGGCTCCCCGCGCGCCAGCATTGAAAGCAACTTCGCGCTGCGCGAGCTGGTGGGCGCCGACAACTTCTATACCGGTATCGCCAAAGGCGAACAAGCGCGCCTGCAGATGATGCTGAAAGTGCTGCGCGAGGGCGGGATCCACACGCCAAGCCTGCGCGATATCGAATCCTACGATGCGGTACTGGTGCTGGGCGAAGACATTACCCAGACCGGCGCGCGCGTGGCCCTGGCGGTACGCCAGGCAGTGAAAGGGAAAGCACGCGAAATGGCGGCGGCGCAGAAAGTGGCCGACTGGCAGATCGCCGCGATCCTCAACATCGGCCAGCGCGCCAAGCACCCGCTATTCGTCACCAACGTCGATGACACCCGCCTGGATGACATCGCGGCGTGGACCTACCGTGCGCCGGTAGAAGATCAGGCGCGTCTCGGCTTTGCTATTGCCCATGCGCTGGACGACAGCGCGCCGGCGGTTGAAGGCCTGAGCCAGGACCTGCAGGGTAAAGTCGACGTTATCGTTCAGGCGCTGGCCGGGGCGAAAAAACCGCTGATCATCTCCGGGACCAACGCCGGCAGCATGGAGATCATCCAGGCCGCCGCTAACGTGGCGAAAGCTCTGAAAGGCCGCGGCGCCGATGTCGGGGTGACCATGGTCGCCCGGGCGGTTAACAGCGTCGGACTGGGCATGATCGGCGGCGGCTCGCTTGAAGAGGCGCTGGACGAACTGGAAAGCGGCGCCGCAGACGCGGTGATCGTGCTGGAAAACGACCTTCACCGTCATGCTTCCGCCGCGCGCGTTGACGCTGCGCTGGCGAAAGCGCCGCTGGTGATGGTGGTGGATCATCAGCGCACCGCGATTATGGACAAAGCGCACCTGGTGCTCTCCGCGGCAAGCTTTGCGGAAAGCGACGGTACCGTGGTGAACAACGAAGGCCGCGCCCAACGTTTCTTCCAGGTTTACGATCCGGCTTACTACGACGCGAAAACCGTAATGCTGGAAAGCTGGCGCTGGCTGCATTCGCTGCACAGCACCGTCAACAACCGTCAGGTTGACTGGACTCAGCTGGACCACGTCATTGATGCGGCGATTGCCGCGCTGCCGCAGCTGGCGGGCATTAAAGACGCCGCGCCGGATGCGACCTTCCGCATCCGTGGCCAGAAGCTGGCGCGTGAACCGCACCGCTACAGCGGCCGCACGGCGATGCGCGCTAACATCAGCGTGCACGAGCCGCGTCAGCCGCAGGATAAAGACACGATGTTCGCCTTCTCCATGGAAGGGAACAACCAGCCGTCCGCCCCGCGTTCGCAGATCCCGTTCGCCTGGGCGCCGGGCTGGAACTCCCCGCAGGCATGGAACAAGTTCCAGGATGAAGTGGGCGGGAAACTGCGCCACGGCGATCCGGGCGTTCGTCTGTTTGAAGCGTCCGCCAGCGGACTGGAGTACTTCACGGCGGTGCCGGCCAGCTTCCAGGCGGAAGAGGGCAAATGGCGAATTGCGCCGTACTACCATCTGTTCGGCAGCGATGAGCTGTCTCAGCGCGCGCCGGTGTTCCAGAGCCGGATGCCTGAGCCGTACATCAAGCTGAACCCGGCGGATGCCGCGAAGCTTGGCGTCAACCCAGGCGCAATGCTCTCCTTTAGCGTGGAAGGCCAGACCCTGCGTCTGCCGCTGGTTATATCTGAAGGCCTGACCGCGGGACAGGTTGGCTTACCGATGGGCATGCCGGGCATTGCGCCGGTGCTGACCGGATCGCGTATTGATTCACTGCAGGAGGCGAAAGCATGAGCTGGTTAACGCCGGATCTTATCGACATTCTGTTAAGCATCCTGAAGGCCGTGGTCATTCTGCTGGTGGTTGTCACCTGCGGCGCGTTCATGAGCTTCGGCGAGCGTCGTCTGCTCGGCTTGTTCCAGAACCGCTACGGACCTAACCGCGTCGGCTGGGGCGGTTCGCTGCAGCTGGTCGCCGACATGATCAAGATGTTCTTTAAAGAGGACTGGATCCCGCGCTTCTCCGATCGCGTGATCTTTACTCTGGCGCCGGTTATCGCCTTTACCTCGCTGCTGCTGGCCTTCGCTATCGTGCCGGTTAGCCCGACGTGGGTGGTGGCCGACCTGAACATCGGCATCCTCTTCTTCCTGATGATGGCAGGCCTGGCGGTCTACGCGGTGCTGTTCGCCGGTTGGTCGAGCAATAACAAATACTCGCTGCTGGGGGCGATGCGTGCTTCCGCGCAGACCCTGAGCTACGAAGTATTTCTCGGTCTCTCCCTGATGGGCGTGGTGGCGCAGGCGGGGTCATTCAATATGACCGATATCGTCAACAACCAGGCGCATCTGTGGAACGTTATCCCGCAGTTCTTCGGCTTCGTGACTTTCGCCATCGCCGGCGTGGCGGTGTGTCACCGTCACCCGTTCGACCAGCCGGAAGCGGAGCAGGAACTGGCCGATGGTTACCACATTGAATATTCCGGCATGAAATTCGGTCTGTTCTTCGTCGGGGAATACATCGGTATCGTCACCGTTTCAGCGCTGATCGTCACGCTGTTCTTTGGCGGCTGGAATGGCCCGTGGTTACCTCCTTTCATCTGGTTCGCGCTGAAAACCGCGTTCTTCATGATGATGTTCATTTTGATCCGCGCATCATTACCGCGTCCGCGCTATGACCAGGTAATGTCCTTTGGCTGGAAGGTATGCCTGCCGTTAACGCTGGTCAACTTGTTGGTAACGGCGGCTGTCATTCTCTGGCAGGCGCAATAAGGGGTGAATTGAACATGACCTTAAAAGAATTATTGGTGGGGTTCGGCACCCAGGTCCGTAGTATCTGGATGATTGGCCTGCATGCCTTCGCCAAACGTGAAACCCGGATGTATCCGGAAGAGCCGGTCTACCTGCCACCGCGCTATCGCGGTCGCATCGTGCTGACCCGCGATCCGGACGGTGCAGAGCGCTGCGTCGCCTGTAACCTGTGTGCGGTAGCCTGCCCGGTGGGCTGTATCTCGCTGCAGAAAGCAGAGACGGTAGACGGCCGCTGGTATCCGGAGTTCTTCCGCATCAACTTCTCACGCTGCATCTTCTGCGGCCTGTGCGAAGAAGCGTGCCCGACCACGGCGATCCAGTTGACCCCGGACTTCGAGCTGGGTGAATACAAGCGTCAGGATCTGGTGTACGAAAAAGAGGATCTGCTGATTTCCGGTCCGGGCAAATACCCGGAATATAACTTCTACCGGATGGCGGGTATGGCAATCGACGGTAAAGATAAGGGCGAAGCGGAAAATGAAGCTAAGCCAATCGACGTCAAGAGCCTGTTACCGTAAGGAGAGGGGCAATGGAATTCGCTTTTTATATCTGTGGCCTGATAGCCATCCTCGCAACCTTGCGGGTCGTCACCCACACCAATCCGGTGCATGCGCTGCTGTACCTGATTATTTCGCTGCTGGCGATTGCCGGGGTGTTCTTCTCGCTGGGCGCGTACTTCGCCGGAGCGCTGGAAATCATCGTCTACGCCGGGGCCATTATGGTGCTGTTCGTCTTCGTGGTGATGATGCTCAACCTGGGCGGCACCGAGATCGAACAGGAGCGCAAGTGGCTGCAGCCGGGGATCTGGATTGGCCCGGCCATCCTCTCCGCGGTGCTGCTGGTGGTTATCGTTTACGCCATCCTGGGCATTAACGACCAGGGTATCGACGGTGCGGCGATTAACGCCAAAGAAGTGGGCATTGCGCTGTTTGGGCCGTACGTCCTGGCGGTGGAGCTGGCCTCCATGCTGCTGCTGGCGGGCCTGGTGGTTGCCTTCCACATTGGCCGCGAAGAGCGCGCCGGCGAGGTGCTGAGCAACCGTCTGAACGACAGCGACAAACGAAAAACGGAGGAACACGCATGATCCCCTTAACACATGGACTGATCCTCGCGGCCATCCTGTTTGTGCTTGGTCTGACGGGGCTGGTGATCCGCCGCAATCTGCTGTTTATGTTGATTAGCCTGGAAATCATGATTAACGCCGCCGCGCTGGCCTTTGTGGTGGCGGGTAGCTACTGGGGTCAGGCAGATGGTCAGATAATGTATATCCTCGCCATCAGCCTCGCGGCTGCGGAAGCGAGTATCGGCCTGGCGCTGCTGCTGCAGCTCCATCGTCGCCGCCAGAACCTGAACATCGATTCAGTAAGTGAGTTGCGTGGATGAACATGCTTGCCTTAACCATTCTTTTGCCATTGATTGGCTTTGTGCTGCTGGCCTTCTCCCGCGGGCGCTGGTCGGAAAATCTTTCCGCCACCGTTGGCATGGGCTCGGTAGGCCTGGCGGCGCTGGTCACCGCGTACGTTGGCGTCGACTTTTTCGCTAACGGCAAACAGGCGGTCAGCGTGCCGCTGTGGACCTGGATGTCGGTCGGTGATTTCAACATCGGCTTCAACCTGGTGTTGGACGGCCTGTCGCTGACCATGCTCTCCGTAGTTACCGGCGTCGGCTTCCTGATCCACATGTTCGCCTCCTGGTACATGCGCGGTGAAGAGGGATATTCCCGCTTCTTCGCCTATACCAACCTGTTTATCGCCAGCATGGTGGTTCTGGTACTGGCCGATAACCTGCTGCTGATGTACCTCGGTTGGGAAGGCGTGGGCCTCTGTTCTTACCTGCTGATCGGTTTCTACTACACCGATCCGAAGAACGGCGCCGCAGCGATGAAAGCGTTTGTGGTGACCCGCGTCGGCGACGTGTTCCTCGCCTTCGCGCTGTTCATTCTTTATAACGAACTGGGCACCCTGAACTTTCGCGAAATGGTGGAGCTGGCGCCGCAGCACTTCGCTAACGGCAGCACCACGCTGCAGTGGGCGACGCTGATGCTGCTTGGCGGCGCGGTCGGTAAATCCGCCCAGCTGCCGCTGCAAACGTGGCTTGCCGATGCGATGGCGGGTCCGACGCCGGTCTCTGCGCTGATCCACGCCGCGACCATGGTCACCGCGGGCGTCTATCTGATCGCCCGTACCCACGGCCTGTTCCTGATGACGCCGGAAGTGCTGCATCTGGTCGGTATCGTCGGGGCGGTCACCCTGGTGTTGGCGGGCTTCGCCGCGCTGGTGCAGACCGATATCAAACGCGTTCTCGCCTACTCTACCATGAGCCAGATTGGCTACATGTTCCTCGCGCTGGGCGTGCAGGCATGGGACGCGGCGATTTTCCACCTGATGACTCACGCGTTCTTTAAAGCGCTGCTGTTCCTGTCGTCTGGTTCGGTCATTCTGGCCTGCCATCACGAACAGAACATCTTCAAGATGGGCGGCCTGCGCAAATCGATTCCGCTGGTATACGTCTGCTTCCTGGTGGGGGGCGCGGCGCTGTCCGCACTGCCGCTTATCACCGCAGGCTTCTTCAGTAAGGATGAGATTCTGGCAGGCGCGATGGCCAATGGCCATATCAATCTGATGGTGGCAGGCCTGGTCGGCGCCTTTATGACCTCGCTGTACACCTTCCGGATGATTTTCATCGTATTCCACGGTAAAGAGCAAATTCACGCGCACGCAGGGAAGGGGATTACCCATCATCTGCCGCTGATTGTGCTGCTGGTACTATCCACCTTCGTTGGCGCGCTGATTGTGCCGCCGCTGGAAGGCGTACTGCCGCAGACCACTGAGCTCGCCCACGGTAGCGTGATGACGCTGGAGATTGCCTCCGGGATCATCGCCATTGCCGGGATTCTGATCGCTGCATGGCTGTGGCTGGGCAAACGCACGCTGGTGACCTCCATCGCCAACAGTGCGCCTGGCCGCTTCTTCGGTACCTGGTGGTTCCATGCCTGGGGCTTCGACTGGTTATACGACAAGGTGTTCGTAAAACCATTCCTCGGTATTGCCTGGCTGCTGAAACGCGATCCGCTGAACTCGTTGATGAATATCCCGGCGATCCTTTCCCGCTTCGCAGGCAAAGGCCTGCTGGTGAGCGAGAACGGTTATCTGCGCTGGTATGTGGCTTCAATGAGCATCGGCGCGGTGGTGGTGCTGGCGCTGCTGATGGTATTGCGTTGATTTGATCGCGCGGTTTTGCCCGGTGGCGCTTCGCTTACCGGGCCTACGAGACCGTAGGTCGGGTAAGCGAAGCGCCACCCGACACAACAAACCGCACTCAAACGTGAATGTAGTCGAATTCGTTGAAAATCGGTCCTGAACGGGACTTTAACAAGGAATAAAAATCGCCATGTTACTACCCTGGCTAATATTAATTCCCTTTATCGGCGGCTTCCTGTGCTGGCAGACCGAACGCTTTGGCGTGAAAGTGCCGCGCTGGATTGCGCTGATTACCATGGGACTGACGCTGGTGCTTGGCCTGCAGCTGTGGATGCAGGGCGGCTATTCTCTGACGCAATCCGCGGGTATTCCGCAATGGCAGTCGGAATTCGTGCTGCCGTGGATCCCACGCTTCGGCATTAGCATCCATCTGGCGATCGACGGCCTGTCGCTGCTGATGGTGGTGCTGACCGGTCTCCTCGGCGTGCTGGCGGTGCTCTGTTCGTGGCGTGAAATCGAAAAATACCAGGGCTTCTTCCACCTCAACCTGATGTGGATCCTGGGCGGCGTTATCGGCGTGTTCCTCGCCATCGACATGTTCCTGTTCTTCTTCTTCTGGGAAATGATGTTGGTGCCGATGTACTTCCTGATCGCGCTGTGGGGCCACAAAGCCTCGGACGGTAAAACGCGTATCACAGCGGCCACCAAGTTCTTCATCTATACCCAGGCGAGCGGTCTGGTGATGCTGATTGCCATTCTGGCGCTGGCCTTCGTCCACTTCAACGCCACCGGCGTGTGGACCTTCAACTATGAAGAGCTGCTGAAAACCCCGATGTCTCACGGCGTGGAATACCTGCTGATGCTCGGCTTCTTCATCGCCTTCGCGGTGAAAATGCCGGTGGTGCCGCTGCACGGCTGGCTGCCGGACGCTCACTCCCAGGCGCCGACCGCCGGCTCTGTCGACCTCGCGGGGATCCTGCTGAAAACCGCCGCCTACGGTCTGCTGCGCTTTGCGCTGCCGCTGTTCCCGAATGCCTCCGCCGAGTTTGCGCCCATCGCCATGTGGCTGGGCGTGATTGGTATCTTCTACGGCGCGTGGATGGCCTTCGCCCAGACCGATATTAAACGCCTGATCGCCTACACTTCCGTGTCCCACATGGGCTTCGTGCTGATTGCTATCTACACCGGCAGCCAGCTGGCCTATCAGGGAGCGGTGATCCAGATGATTGCTCACGGTCTGTCCGCGGCGGGTCTGTTTATTCTCTGCGGCCAGCTGTACGAACGTCTGCATACCCGCGATATGCGCCAAATGGGCGGTCTGTGGAGCAAAATTAAATGGCTGCCGGCGATGTCGATGTTCTTCGCGGTCGCCACTCTGGGGATGCCGGGCACCGGTAACTTCGTCGGCGAATTTATGATCCTGTTCGGCAGCTATAAAGTGGTGCCGACGATCACCGTCATCTCCACCTTTGGTCTGGTATTCGCGTCCGTTTACTCGCTGTCGATGTTACATCGCGCTTACTTCGGTAAAGCGAAGAGCGAAGTGGCGGCGAAAGAGTTGCCGGGGATGTCCCTGCGTGAACTGTCTATCATCCTGCTGCTGGTGGTGCTGCTGGTGCTGTTGGGCTTCTTCCCGCAGCCGATCCTCGACACCTCGCATGCTGCGATGAGCAACATTCAGCAGTGGTTTGTTAATTCTGTTTCTACTACAAGGCCGTAATTCGCCATGACAATAACTCCACAACAACTGATCGCACTGCTACCGCTGCTGATCGTCGGCTTGACGGTGGTGGTTGTGATGCTCTCCATTGCGTGGCGACGCAATCATTTTCTCAATGCCACGCTGTCGGTTCTTGGACTTAACGCCGCGCTGGTCTCGCTCTGGTTCGTCGGCCAGAACGGGGCGATGGACGTCACGCCGCTGATCCGCGTTGACGGCTACGCCATGCTTTACACCGGTCTGGTGCTGCTGGCGAGCCTCGCGACCTGTACTTTCGCCTACCCGTGGCTTGAGGGTTACAAGGACAACAAAGAAGAGTTCTACCTGCTGGTGCTGATCGCCGCCCTGGGCGGCATTCTGCTGGCCGGCGCGAATCATCTGGCGGCGCTGTTCCTCGGTATTGAGCTGATTTCGCTGCCGCTGTTCGGCCTGGTTGGTTACGCCTTCCGCCAGAAGCGTTCGCTGGAAGCGAGCATCAAATACACCATCCTCTCCGCGGCAGCTTCGTCCTTCCTGCTGTTCGGTATGGCGCTGGTGTATGCGAACTCCGGCAACCTGTCCTTCCTCGCGCTGGGCAAAAGCCTGGCGGACAACATGCTGCACGAGCCGCTGCTGCTGGCGGGCCTCGGTCTGATGATCGTCGGTCTTGGCTTTAAACTGTCGCTGGTGCCGTTCCACCTGTGGACGCCGGACGTTTACCAGGGGGCGCCTGCGCCGGTCTCCACCTTCCTGGCGACCGCCAGCAAGATCGCTATCTTCGGCGTAGTGATGCGTCTGTTCCTGTACATGCCGGTGGGCAACAGCGAAGCGGTACGCGTGGTGCTGGGCCTGATCGCCTTCGCCTCTATCATCTTCGGTAACCTGATGGCGCTGAGCCAGACCAACATTAAGCGCCTGCTCGGTTACTCTTCCATCTCCCATCTCGGCTATCTGCTGGTGGCGCTGATTGCCCTGCAGAGCGGTGAAATGTCGATGGAAGCCGTGGGCGTTTACCTGGCCGGTTACCTGTTCAGCAGCCTCGGCGCGTTCGGCGTGGTCAGCCTGATGTCCAGCCCGTACCGCGGTCCGGATGCTGACTCGCTGTTCTCCTACCGCGGCCTGTTCTGGCACCGTCCGATCCTGTCGGCTGTGATGACGGTGATGATGCTCTCCCTGGCCGGTATCCCGATGACCCTCGGCTTTATCGGTAAGTTCTACGTGCTGGCCGTCGGTGTGCATGCGCATCTGTGGTGGCTGGTTGCCGCGGTGGTTGTCGGCTCGGCGATCGGTCTCTACTACTACCTGCGCGTGGCAGTGAGCCTGTATCTGAGCGCGCCGGAGCAGCTGAATCGCGATGCGCCGTCAAACTGGCAGTACAGCGCCGGCGGTATCGTGGTGCTGATCTCCGCGCTGCTGGTGCTGGTGCTCGGTATCTGGCCGCAGCCGCTGATTAGCATCGTGCAGCTGGCGACGCCGCTGATGTAAGTTGATTGACTCAATAAAAAACCGCCGGGATGGCGGTTTTTTTATGCCCGGATTTTACGCCATCTTGTAGACCATAAAGTCTTCCGCCAGCAGCGTGTTAGGGAAAATCTCCCGGCATTCCGCCAGCATACGCAGACAGCCTTCGGCATCGTAGCGCGAGCTAAAGTGGGTGGCGATCAGCGTACCGACCCCCGCTTCTTTGGCAAGCGCCGCGGTCTGCTGACTGGAAGAGTGGCCGCGGCTATTGGCTTTCTCCGCCATCGCCTGCTCAAGGGTGGTTTCGTGGACCATCACATCCGCCCCGCGAGCCATCTCCAGCGCCTGCGGGCAGGGGGCGGTATCGCCGAAGATGGCCAGCGTTTTACCCGGGGTCGCTGGCCCCAGATAGCGGCTGCCGTCGATGACCCGGCCATCTGCCAGCTCGACGCGCTGTCCGCGCTTGAGTTGATGGAACAGCGGCCCGGGAGGTACGCCATCGGCAATCAGCTGGGCGGCGTCGAGGGTGCCGGGCTTGTCATGCTGCGCAATGCGATACCCATAGCACTCCACCGGATGGCTGAGCGGATACGCGGTGACCCGATAGCCCTCTTCGTCGAACACCAGACCAGGGCCGACTTCGATGATGGTGAGCGGATAGTCGGTCCACGAACCGCTCAGGCGCAGCGCGGTCTCAACAAACTCTTTGAGTCCTTTTGGCCCGTAGAGGGTGAGGGGAAGGGAGTTTCCCTGCATCGAGCGGCTGCACAGCAGGCCGGGCAGGCCGAACAGGTGGTCGCCGTGCAGATGGGTAATAAAAATCTTATTCAGTTTGCCGGGATGGTAGGGCGTGTGAAGAAACTGATGCTGGGTCCCTTCGCCGCAGTCAAACAACCACATTTCGGTGCGGGTCGGCTGTTGCAAATTCAGTATTATCGACGTCATATTACGCGTGCGGGTCGGCACCCCGGCGGATGTCCCCAAAAAAGTTAATTCCATCGTCCAGTGTCCTCAGGGCGAGTCGCAAAGTATCAGTATATCAATAAGGAGCAGCAGATGATGACCTGGCAGGATCTCCACCATAGTGAACTCACCGTTCCCCAGCTGTATGCGCTGCTGAAATTGCGCAGTGAAGTCTTTGTCGTAGAGCAGCAGTGCGTCTATCAGGATGTCGACGGCGATGATTTGGTTGGTGAAAATCGCCATCTGCTCGGCTGGCGCGATGGCGAACTGGTGGCCTACGCGCGGATCCTCAAAAGCGAAGAGGAGTTTGCGCCGGTGGTGATTGGCCGGGTCATCGTCAGCCCCGCCGCCCGTGGTGCGAAGCTCGGCTATCAGCTGATGGAGCAGGCGCTGGCTAGCTGTCAGCAGCACTGGCCGCAAAAGGCGATTTACCTCGGGGCGCAGGCGCACCTGCAATCCTTTTACGCCCACTTCGGTTTTACGCCGGTGACCGAGGTCTATGATGAGGATGGCATCCCCCACATTGGCATGGCGCGAGAAAAGCGCGCTGTCTGACTCCTCTGCACCCTCGTCCACGCGCAGCTCTGGCCCGGCGAGCGGGTAAGATAAAACCCGCTCCCTCATCATGGGTACTGCTATTCCGTCGTCGAACCCCTTATAATGTGGGGTTTTACTACCGTGGAGGTTTGCGTGCTGTCTGTTTCCACTGCGCTGGCCCGTTTGCAAGACGGCCTGGGCGAGTCATTTCCAGACTCGCCCGGCACGCGAATTATCGATGTTGCCTTTCCGCTGAATGATGCCTTCGATCCGCTACTATGGTGTGGCCAGCAGGCGCAATGGCCGCAGTTTTACTGGCAGCAGCGCAATGGCGATGAGGAACTGGCGACGCTGGGGGCGGTAAAAACCTTTTTCTCGCTCGACGCGGCGAACCGCTTTTTACGCCAGGCCGGCCGGCAGGATCTGCGTATCTGCGGCCTGAATGCGTTTGAACCGCAGCAGGGCAGCCTGGCGCTGCCGCGTCTGGAGTGGCGCCGGTGCGGCGGCAGGGCCGTGCTGCGGCTGGTGCTGCATAGTGATATCTCCCTGCGTGAGGATGCCGCGACGGCCCGCGCGTTTCTCGCCAGCCTGACAACCACTCAGGCGACTCCCGGCGCCATACCGCCGTTGCTGAGCGAGCGCCACTCATCCGACTATCCTCAATGGCAGGCAATGATTGCGCGGGCGACTAAGGCGATCAGCGCCGGTGAAATGGATAAAGTAGTACTGGCGCGGGCAACCGACCTGCAGTTTGCCGCCCCGCTGGATGCCGTGAGCATCATGGCGGCTAGCCGGCGCAGCAATCTTAACTGTTTTCATTTCCTGATGGCGTTCAATGCCCGGCAGGCATTTTTCGGCTCCACGCCGGAACGGCTGTGGCGCCGGCGCGGCGCGCTGCTGCGCACCGAAGCGCTGGCGGGGACCGTCGCGAACCATCAGGAAGACGCGAAGGCGCAGCAACTGGCCGACTGGTTGATGAAAGACGACAAAAACCAGCGGGAAAACATGCTGGTGGTAGAGGATATCTGCCAGCGCCTGCAGAGTGAGGCCTCGACGCTGGACGTCCTGCCGCCGCAAGTGGTGAGGCTGCGTAAGGTGCAGCATCTCCGACGCTGCATCTGGACCGAGCTGGCGGCGCCTGACGACAGCCGCTGTCTGCTGCAGCTGCAGCCCACCGCCGCGGTGGCCGGCCTGCCGCGCCGGGCGGCGCTGGCGTTCATTCAGCGTCATGAACCGTTTTCCCGCGAATGGTACGCCGGGTCCGCCGGGTATCTGTCACTGGCGCAAAGCGAGTTTTGCGTGGCGCTGCGTTCGGCGAAAGTGAACCACGACACCCTGCGGTTGTATGCCGGGGCGGGGATCGTCAGCGGCTCTGATGCACAGCAGGAGTGGCAGGAGATTGACAACAAAGCAGCCGGGCTGCGCTCGCTGCTGTGTCCATAAAGCTTGAATGACGATGCATATCAAAACGACGTCACTTTGCCTTATCTATACTTAGCATCAATATTTGATACCGGACAATTTCATGTCAGTAAGCGCATTTAACCGACGCTGGGCGGCGGTGATCCTGGAAGCTTTAACGCGCCATGGCGTGCAGCATATCTGCATCGCGCCGGGCTCGCGATCGACACCCTTAACCCTGGCGGCGGCGGAAAACCGCGCCTTTATCCATCATACCCATTTCGACGAACGCGGCCTCGGCCACCTGGCGCTCGGCCTGGCGAAGGCCAGCCGGCAGCCGGTGGCGGTGATAGTCACCTCCGGGACCGCCACCGCAAACCTCTATCCGGCGCTGATTGAGGCAGGGCTCACCGGTGAAAAGCTGATCCTGTTAACCGCCGACCGTCCGCCGGAGCTGATCGACTGCGGCGCGAACCAGGCTATCCGCCAGCCGGGGATGTTTGCCTCCCATCCTGTGCAGACGATTTCTTTGCCGCGTCCCTCGCAGGATATTCCTGCCCGTTGGCTGGTCTCAACCATCGACCAGGCGCTGGGGGCGCTGCACGCCGGCGGGGTGCATATTAACTGTCCGTTCGCTGAACCGCTGTATGGTGATATGGATGAGACCGGCGTGGAGTGGCAGCAGCAGCTCGGCAACTGGTGGCAGAGCGACAAACCCTGGCTGCGCCAGGCGCTGCAGTTAGAGAGCGAGAAGCAGCGCGACTGGTTCTTCTGGCGACAAAAACGCGGCGTCGTCGTGGCGGGCAGAATGAGCGCCGCGGAAGGGAAAAAGGTCGCTGAGTGGGCGCAGACCCTCGGCTGGCCGCTGATCGGCGATGTCCTGTCGCAGACCGGGCAGCCGCTGCCGTGCGCCGACCTGTGGCTGGGCAACGGCAAAGCGGTCAGCGAGCTGGCGCAGGCGCAGATCGTCGTGCAACTCGGCAGCAGCCTGACCGGCAAACGCGTGCTCCAGTGGCAGGCGACCTGCGAGCCGGATGAATACTGGCTGGTGGATAATCTGCCCGGTCGCCTCGACCCGGCGCAGCACCGCGGTCGCCGTCTGCTCTCAAGCGTTGAGCGCTGGCTCGAATTACATCCGGCGGAGAAACGCCAGCCGTGGGCGACGGTGATCCCACAGCTTGCCGGGCAGGCGTGGCAGGCTGCGGTCGCCAGCAACGAGCCTTTTGGCGAAGCGCAGCTGGCGCAGCGTATTCGGCGCTATCTGCCGGAGCAGGGCCAATTGTTTGTTGGCAACAGCCTGGTGGTGCGCCTGATCGACGCCCTGGCGCAGTTGCCGGCCGGGTATCCGGTCTACAGCAACCGCGGCGCCAGCGGTATCGATGGCCTGATCGCCACTGCGGCCGGCGTGCAGCGCGCCAGCGCCCGACCGACGCTGGCCATCGTTGGCGATCTCTCCGCGCTCTACGATCTCAACTCGCTGGCCCTGCTGCGCCAGGCGTCGGCGCCGCTGGTGCTGATCGTGGTGAATAACAACGGCGGGCAGATTTTTTCTATGCTGCCGACGCCGCAGGACGAACGCCGTCAGTTCTATTTAATGCCGCAGAACGTGGATTTCAGCCACGCGGCGGCGATGTTCGGCCTGGCCTATCATCGCCCTGATGACTGGCCGTCGCTGGATGAGGCGCTGGCCGGCGCCTGGCGCAGGGCAGGGGCGACGGTGATTGAGCTGGCGGTCAATGAGACCGACGGCGCGCAGACCCTCCAGCAGCTGCTGGCGCAGGTAAGTCGCCTGTGATCCTCAGCGCTGCTGTCGACAACGGCCAGCCGGGCTATCCCTGGCTGGTGTTTCTGCACGGTTTTTCCGGCGACCGCAACGAGTGGCGGAAAGTGGGCGACGCCTTTCCCGCCTGGCCGCGGCTGTACCTCGATCTGCCGGGGCACGGCGGCTCCGCGGATATCGCGGTGCAGGACTTTGCCGGGGTCAATACTCTGCTGCAGTCTATGTTTAATAGTTACAACATACATAAGTATTGGCTGATCGGCTACTCGCTGGGCGGCCGGGTGGCAATGAACTTCGCCAGCCAGCCGCGCGCAGGCATGCGCGGGCTGATCGTTGAAGGCGGCCATCCGGGCCTGCAGGATGTAGAGGCGCGGCAGGCGCGGCGCAGCAATGATAGCGCCTGGGCGGAACGTTTTCGCCGCGAGCCGCTTGAGCAGGTCTTTGCCGACTGGTATCAGCAGCCGGTCTTCGCTTCGCTGAATGCCGCGCAGCGTGAGTCATTGGTCGCCTTACGCAGCCGGAACAACGGCGCGACGCTGGCGGCGATGCTGCAGGCAACCTCCCTTGCCGCGCAGGCCGATCTGCGCGCGTCTCTGCAGGCGCGCGATTTTCCTTTTCACTACCTGTGCGGCGAGCGCGACGCGAAGTTTCGCGCCATCGCGCAGACGCTCGCGGCGGATCTCCATCTTATTCACCATGCCGGACACAACGCGCACCGGGACAACCCGGCGGCGGTGATTGCCTGTCTGGCGCAGATTCTGGCAAGTTAACTGAAGGACATTCTATGATCTCTCTTGATGAAGCAATGCTCTACGCCCCCGTTGAATGGCACGATTGCTCCGAAGGCTATACCGATATTCGCTATCACAAATCGACTGACGGGATTGCCAAAATCACCATTAATCGTCCGCAGGTGCGCAACGCCTTCCGCCCGCTGACCGTCAAAGAGATGATCCAGGCGCTGGCGGATGCCCGCTATGACGACAATATCGGCGTCATCGTGCTGACCGGTGAAGGTGAGAAAGCCTTCTGCGCCGGCGGCGACCAGAAAGTCCGCGGCGACTACGGCGGCTATCAGGACGACTCCGGCGTTCATCATCTTAACGTGCTCGACTTCCAGCGTCAGATCCGCACATGCCCGAAACCGGTGGTCGCGATGGTGGCCGGCTACTCTATCGGCGGCGGTCACGTGCTGCATATGATGTGCGATCTGACTATCGCGGCGGAAAACGCCATCTTCGGCCAGACCGGGCCAAAAGTCGGCTCTTTCGACGGCGGCTGGGGCGCCTCCTATATGGCGCGGATCGTCGGGCAGAAAAAAGCGCGCGAAATCTGGTTCCTGTGCCGCCAGTATGACGCTCAGCAGGCGCTGGACATGGGGCTGGTGAATACCGTGGTACCGCTGGCGGATCTGGAAAAAGAGACCGTGCGCTGGTGTCGTGAAATGCTGCAGAACAGCCCGATGGCCTTGCGCTGCCTGAAAGCGGCGCTGAACGCCGACTGCGACGGCCAGGCTGGTCTGCAGGAGCTGGCGGGCAACGCCACCATGCTGTTCTATATGACGGAAGAGGGGCAGGAAGGACGCAACGCCTTCAACCAGAAACGTCAGCCGGACTTCAGCAAATTTAAACGGAATCCATAATGCGCGTTTCGCAGGTTTACCGCTGGCAGATACCGATGGACGCGGGCGTGGTGCTGCGCGAGCGGCGGTTAAAAACCCGCGACGGGCTGTTCATCCGCCTGCAGGAGGGGGAACGCGAAGGCTGGGGCGAAATTTCTCCCCTGCCGGGATTCAGTGTCGAGACGCTGGAAGAGGCGCAAATGGCGCTGTTAGCGTGGGCACAGGCCTGGCGCGACGGCGCCGAGCCGCCGCTTCCCACGCAGCCCTCCGTCGCGTTTGGCATCAGCTGCGCGCAGGCGGAGCTTGGCGGCGAACTACCGCAGGCCGCGGATTATCGCGCGGCGCCGCTCTGCTCCGGCGATCCGGATGAGCTATTCGCCAGACTGGCGGCGATGCCCGGCGAGAAGGTCGCTAAGGTCAAAGTTGGCCTCTGGGAGGCGGTCCGCGACGGTATGGTGGTCAATCTGCTGCTGGAGGCGATCCCCGACCTGCAGCTGCGGCTCGATGCCAACCGCGCCTGGACGCCGCTCAAAGCGCAACAGTTCGCCAAATACGTTAATCCGGCGTACCGCCAGCGCATTGCTTTTCTTGAAGAACCTTGCAAAACGCGGGAGGATTCTCGGGCCTTTAGCCGCGAGACAGGGATCGCTATCGCCTGGGATGAAAGCCTGCGCGAGGCGGATTTCCGCTTTGTCGCCGAGCCGGGGGTGCGTGCGGTGGTGATCAAACCGACGCTAACCGGCAGTTTGCTGAAGGTGCAGCAACAGGTCGCCGCGGCGCATGCGCTGGGGTTGAGCGTAGTGATCAGCTCGTCGATCGAGTCCAGTCTCGGCTTAACCCAGCTGGCGCGGATTGCCGCCTGGCTGACGCCGCAGACTATTCCTGGGCTGGATACGCTGTCGCTGATGGGCGCCCAACTGGTACGGCCGTGGCCCGAAAGTACGCTGCCGGTGCTCAACATTGATGCGCTGGAGCCGCTGCTGTGACCTTTAACGACTGGCCCTGGCGGCACTGGCGTCAGCGGCGCGGAGAGGCCCTCGCCTTACGTCTGAATAACCAGCCGTTGACCTGGCGGGAGCTATGCGCGCGGGTTGACGCGCTGGCGTCTGGTTTTGCCGCGCAGGGCGTAATGGAAGGGCAGGGCGTGGCGCTCCGGGCCTATAACCAGCCGGAAACTCTGCTGGCATGGCTGGCGCTGCTACAGTGCGGGGCGCGGGTGCTGCCGCTGAATCCGCAGCTGCCAGCGGTGTTGCTGCAGGCGTTGTTACCCGCGTTAACCATGCAGCATCAGCTGGTACTGAATGGCGATGTGTTGCCGGGGAATTTACCGATGTTAACCCTGCAGTTGGTCGAGGGCGAGCATGCTGTTTGCTGGCATGGCGATCGGTTGGTGTCGATGACGTTGACCTCCGGTTCAATCGGCCTGCCGAAAGCGGCGGTACATAGCGCCAGCGCCCATCTGGCCAGCGCGGCTGGCGTGCTGGCGCTGATGCCGTTTGCCGCAGGAGATGACTGGCTGCTGTCGCTGCCGTTGTTCCATGTCTCCGGTCAGGGGATCGTCTGGCGCTGGCTGCTGGCCGGCGCGCGACTTACGGTATGTGACAAACAGCCGCTGGCGCAGATGCTGCACGGCTGTACCCATGCTTCGCTGGTGCCGACTCAGCTATGGCGCCTGCTGAATGATGATGCTGCGGTTTCCCTCAAGGCGGTGCTGCTCGGCGGCGCGTCGATCCCGGTCGAATTGACTGAACGGGCGCGAAAGCAGGGCATACGCAGCTTCTGCGGCTATGGCCTCACCGAATTCGCCTCCACCGTGTGTGCCAAAGAGGCCGACGGCGCTGCGGATGTTGGCGAAGCGCTGCCGGGGCGAGAGGTGAAAATTGTCGCCGGCGAGATCTGGCTGCGGGCGTCGAGTATGGCCGCAGGCTACTGGCGGGATGGTCAATTGTTGTCATTAACCAACAATGAAGGCTGGTTTGCGACGCGCGATCGCGGAGCATTGCATAACGGTCGGCTGACGGTTGTTGGGCGACTGGATAACCTCTTTTTTAGCGGTGGAGAAGGTATTCAACCGGAAGAGGTCGAGCGTGTGATACTCGCCCATCCACAGGTACAGCAGGTGTTTATCGTGCCGCTGGATGATGCGGAATACGGCCAGCGCCCGGTAGCGGTGGTGGAATGCGATGACGGCTGCGAGTTGAGCGCGCTGGCGGCATGGAGCGCTGAGCGGTTAGCGCGTTTTCAGCAGCCGGTGCGTTGGCTGCGGTTGCCGGAAACGTTAAAAAACGGCGGGATTAAGATTTCGCGCCGGGCGCTGTGCGAGTGGGTCAGGCAGCAGACGCATGCGACCGTATCGTAGCCACCCTCATTATCCCGCGGCATAACGCCGGGTGGGTTGAACGCGGTATGCTGGACTAAAGTAGCCCTTTCAGGCTGAGAGTAACGCGGGTGGCGGCATTAAGATCGTAGTTTTTGAGATCTTCGGCTTTGACCCAGGCGTAATCGTCAAACTCCTCGTTGATCGTCACATCGCGATTGGCGCTCACGCAGTTGAAGATGAGATAGATCATGTAGATCGTTTCCTGATGCCCGTCGGGGTAGGTTTTGACGCGGGTATCGTCGCGAAAGCACCATGGCGCGATATGGGTAAGGATGAGTTTTTCGCCGAGCTCTTCGCGTATTTCCCGCCGCAGCGCCTCTTCAATACGTTCCCCTGGCTCCACGCCGCCGCCGGATAAGGCCCATTGCCCGGGAAAAACCCCGCGGTCGGCGGCCATTTTGCAAAGCAGATAATGGCCTTCATTCTCGATCAGCGGGCAAACAATCGTCCTGTGGCGCATGGGTTTTCTCCTGCAGAGGGATGGGGCGGTATGCTGGTGAAATAGTTTGCGAGCCGCCTCGGTAAACTGCAAGCGAAATACAGTTCAGGTCTTGTTGAGTGCTACGTTAAGCGAAAATGATTGTATGGAGCACCGCCATGGAAAGGGCGACGAATTCCCCCCACGATGCTGTATTTAAACACCTGCTGTCGCATCGGGCGACGGCCAGGGATTTTCTGGACATTCACCTTCCCGCACCGCTGCGCGCGTTATGTAATCTGAACACGCTGCGGCTGGAGTCCGGGAGCTTTATTGACGACGAACTGCGGGCGAGTCATTCCGATATCCTTTACTCGCTGCAAACGCAGGCGGGGGAGGGCTATATCTATCTGTTGATAGAGCACCAAAGCTCGGCGGACCGCCATATGGCATTTCGCCTGATGCGCTATGCGATAGCCGCGATGCAGCGTCATCTGGATAAAGGGCATACGCAGCTGCCGCTGGTGATCCCGCTGCTGTTTTATCATGGTCGCGTTTCTCCCTGGCCTTACCCGATGTGCTGGCTGGCAGGCTTTGCCGATCCGGACATCGCGCGGCGGATCTATGGTGAAGATTTTCCCTTAATTGATATCACTAGCACCCCGGACGATGAAATCATGCGCCATCGGCGCGTGGCGATGCTGGAGCTGCTACAGAAGCATATTCGCCAGCGGGATTTGATGGACCTGCATGAGCAGCTGGTCAGGCTCCTGGCGCTGGGATACACTAGCCGCAGGCAGCTTAAGACGCTGTTGCACTATTTATTACAGGCAGGAAACGCCGCCGATCCGGTTGCTTTTTTGCGCCATCTTGCGCAAAACGTTCCCCGGCGGCCGCATAAGGAGACGCTAATGAATATTGCCCAGTTTCTGGAACAACGCGGCCATCAGCAAGGATTAAAGCAAGGTCTTGAACAAGGTCTACAGCAAGGTATCGAGCAAGGTGAGCAGCAGACCGCGGAGCGTATCGCCCGGGCGATGCTTGCTAACGGACTCGACCTGTCGCTGGTGGCGAAACTGACCGGCCTCGCCCCGGAATGTCTGGCCCGGCTGCAGCATTAATTATTCCCTTATCCACCCGCGCCGCGCCGATCGTGCGGCGCCAGCTCTCTGTTTTCGTCAATGTGTCAGCGTTAATCATAATAAACATGAATATTACTGGCGTTGGATAGGCTGTTCGTGGTTCTGGCAACGCTCGATGCCGTAAAAATACGCAACTGGTTACACTCTTGTGAAAATTCATTTCGCCAGGTCATTGATTCCTGATGGGTGCGCAGTAGAATTTTCAGGTTTTTTCGGGACTTCTTTGATTTTAATTTTCTGGATAGAGTAAATAATGAAAAAAAGCATTTTTATGGCGCTGGCGGGCGTGATGATGGTTTCTTCGGCGGCCCATGCGATTAGCGTTACCGGTGAAGCCGGCGAGCATTACACCAACCTTGGCGTCGGCTTCGGCACCGAGTCCACCGGCCTGGCCGTTTCGGGTAACTGGCTGCACAGCGATAACGACGGCGACGCCGCGGGTTTAGGCCTGGGACTCAATATTCCGCTGGGGCCGTTCCTCGCGACCGTGGGTGGTAAAGGTATTTACACCAATCCGAAACAGGGCGATGAAGGTTATGCGGCCGCGGTCGGCGGCGGCCTGCAGTGGAAAATCGGCGACAGCTTCCGCCTGTACGGCGATTATTACTACTCTCCGGATTCGCTCTCCAGCGGCATTGATAGCTACCAGGAAGCCAACGTCGGCGCCAGCTGGACCATTATGCGTCCGCTTAGCATCCAGGCCGGCTACCGTTACCTGAACCTGGCGGGCAAAGATGGCAACCGCGATAACACCATCGCCGACGGCCCATACATCGGCGCCAGCGCCAGCTTCTAATCTCTTCCGGCGCGGCATCTTCTTGCTGCGCCAGATTTTCCTCCTCGTCAGCATCCCGCTTTGCGTTATAGTATTTCTCACCTGGCAGGCAAGGAGTGAGCAATGTTGAATGTGGAAATGCTGTCCACCGGCGATGAAGTGTTGCATGGTCAAATTATTGATACCAATGCGGCATGGCTGGCGGATTTCTTTTTTAATCAGGGTTTACCGTTAACGCGCCGCAATACCGTTGGCGACGATCTCGATGCGCTGGTGGCGATTCTGCGCGAACGCAGCGAACAGGCGGATGTGCTGATCGTCAACGGCGGCCTCGGCCCAACCAGCGACGACCTGAGCGCGCTGGCCGCCGCCACTGCGAAAGGCGAAGGGCTTATTTTGCATCCGGAGTGGCTGGAAACCATGACCCGCTTTTTTGCCGAGCGCGGCAGGCCGATGGCGGAAAGCAACCGTAAGCAGGCGGAAATCCCGGCCAGCGCCGAGATGATCAACAACCCGGTCGGTACGGCCTGTGGCTTTGCCATCCAGCTCAACCGCTGCCTGATGTTTTTCACTCCCGGGGTCCCCTCTGAATTTAAGGTGATGGTCGAGCAGGAAATTTTACCGCGCCTGCGCCAGCGCTTTACGCTGCCGGACCCGCCGGTATGCCTGCGTTTGACCACCTTTGGCCGCTCGGAGAGCGAGCTGGCGCAAAGTCTTAATCCGCTGACGCTGCCTCCGGGCGTGGTGATGGGTTACCGCTCGTCGATGCCGATCATTGAACTCAAGCTAACCGGACCGGCCAACCAGCGCGACGCCATGCTGGCTCTGTGGCCGGAGGTGCGTAAGGTGGCTGGCGACAGCCTGATTTTCGAAGGCACGGAAGGGTTACCGGCGCAGATCGCCCGCTGTCTGCAGGAGCGGCAGCTGAGCCTGACGCTCAGCGAGCAGTTTACCAGCGGCCTGCTGGCGCTCCAGCTGTCCCGCGCCGGCGCGCCGCTGCTGGCCAGCGAAGTCGTTCCGGCGCAGGAGGAGACGCTGGCGCAGGCGGCCCGCTGGGCGGCCGAGCGGCGCATAAACCATTTTGCCGGCCTGGCTCTGGCGGTGAGCGGTCAGGAAAACGATCATCTTAACGTGGCCCTGGCCACCCCGGACGGCACCTTCGCACTGCGGGTGAAGTTTAGCGCCACCCGCCACAGCCTGGCGGTACGCCAGGAAGTCTGCGCTATGATGGCGTTAAACATGCTGCGTCGCTGGCTGAATGGCCAACCGCTGGCCAGCGAACATGGCTGGATTAACGTGGTGGATTCCCTCTCGCTGTAAGTCATTCCCCCCGGCGCACCGTATCCTCGGGGCGCCGGTCGTCCAACCTGTTGTACTCTTCTGAAAAAATTCTGTGCGTTAAGTCGCAATTTTCTGCTGCGAACGGTCCAGTATACGGGAAAACGATTGCCCCGCGATGTCGCTCACACTTTACCGCCCGGACAATCGCAACACTGATTCCAGTATTCAGGATTGGAGTCCAGTATGTTGGAATCAACGAAAGTCCCGGCGCTGACCCGCGCGATTGAGATCCTCAATTTAATTGGCCGCATCGGCCCCTGCAGCGCGGCGACGATAATAGCGGATCTGGGGATCCCGAAAAGCACGGTGTATCTGCTGCTGGGCGAGCTGAAAAAGCAGCGCTTCATCAGTATGGATAATCAGGATAACTACTGCCTGTGGACCAAGCTGGTGGAGCTGGCCGGGCAGGCGCTGAGCAAAATGGACCTGCGCGAGCTGGCGCGGCCGCGCCTCACCCGGCTGATGGATGAGTGCGGCCTGCTTTGTCACTTGGGCATTATCGATCAGGGTAACGCCTACTACATTCTGAAAATTGAGTCTCCCGCCACCATCAGCGTGCGCTCGCATGAGGGTAAGAGCCTGTCTCTTTACCGCTCCGGGATCGGCAAATGTTTGCTGGCCTGGCAGCCCGCCAGCGTTCAGGCGTCGATTATCGAAGACCTGCAGTGGGAGCGGGCCACGCCAACGACCATCACCGATGCTCAACAGCTGCGGGAGGAGCTGGGGCGGATCCGCGCCCGGGGCTGGAGCTTTGATAATGGCGAGGACTATCCGGATGTGCGCTGCGTGGCTGCCCCGGTATTTAACGCCAATAACGACCTGACCGCCGCCATCTCGGTGGTGGGTACCCGTCTGCAAATCAATGAAGACAATCGCGATTACCTGGCTGGTAAGGCGATTGCCTGCGCGAAAGATATTTCACGTCTGCTGGGGTGGAAAAGCCCCTTCGAACAACTCGCCTCATCATAAGGAGAACATCATGACCCTACCGAAAATTAAACACGTCCGCGCCTGGTTCATCGGCGGCGCCACAGCAGAGCAGGGCGCCGGCGGCGGCGATTACCATGACCAGGGGGCTAACCACTGGATTGACGATCATATCGCCACCCCGATGAGCAAATATAAACAGTATGAGCAGTCCCGGCAGTCGTTTGGCATCAACGTGCTGGGGACGCTGATTGTGGAAGTGGAAGCCGACAACGGACAGACCGGCTTTGCGGTGTCGACGGCCGGGGAGATGGGCTGCTTTATCGTCGAAAAACATCTCAACCGCTTTATCGAAGGCAAATGCGTCAGCGATATCAAACTGATCCATGACCAGATGCTTAACGCCACCCTTTACTACGCGGGATCCGGCGGCCTGGTGATGAATACCATCTCCTGTGTCGACCTGGCGCTGTGGGACCTGTTCGGGAAAGTGGTTGGCCTGCCGGTCTACAAACTGTTGGGTGGGGCGGTGCGCGACGAAATCCAGTTCTATGCCACCGGCGCACGTCCGGACCTGGCGCAGGAGATGGGCTTTATCGGCGGCAAAATGCCTACCCACTGGGGGCCGCACGATGGCGACGCCGGGATCCGCAAAGACGTCGCCATGGTGGCGGATATGCGCGAAAAATGCGGCCCGGATTTCTGGTTAATGCTGGACTGCTGGATGAGCCAGGACGTTAACTATGCCACCAAACTTGCCCATGCCTGCGCCCCTTATAACCTCAAGTGGATCGAAGAGTGTCTGCCGCCGCAGCAGTATGAAGGCTATCGCGAGCTGAAGCGCCAGGCGCCGGCCGGGATGATGGTGACCAGCGGCGAGCACCACGGCACGCTGCAGTCCTTCCGCACCCTGTCGGAAACCGGCATCGATATTATGCAGCCCGACGTCGGCTGGTGCGGCGGCTTAACCACCCTGGTGGAGATCGCGGCCATCGCCAAAGCGCGCGGGCAGCTGGTAGTGCCCCACGGCTCGTCGGTTTACTCACATCATGCGGTGATCACCTTTACCAACACGCCGTTCAGCGAGTTTCTGATGACCAGTCCGGACTGCGCCACGCTGCGCCCGCAGTTCGACCCGATCCTGCTCGGCGAGCCGGTGCCGGAGAGAGGGCGCATTCATAAATCGGTCCTGGATAAACCCGGCTTTGGCGTCGAGCTCAATCGCGACTGCAACCTGAAGCGTCCTTATCAACACTGATTGCGTCAGGCCGCCCGGCGGCCCGCGCCTGAGGATATTATGATGAGCAACACTCTGCTGGAGAGCGTGGTGAAGAAAAACCGCGCCCGCTTAATCCCCTTTATGCTGGCGCTGTACGTGCTGGCGTTTCTTGACCGTTCTAATATCGGTTTCGCCAAAGAGACCTACCAGCTGGATACCGGACTCAGCAATGAGGCCTACGCGCTGGGGGCCGGTATCTTCTTTGTGGTCTATGCCTTCCTCGGGGTGCCGGCCAATCTGCTGATGCGCAAATTTGGCGCCAGGCGATGGATCGGCTGCACCACGCTGCTGTGGGGCGTGCTGTCGGCGGCGATGGCGTGGGCGGATACGGAAGCGAAATTCCTGCTGGTACGTACCCTGCTGGGCGCGGCGGAGGCGGGCTTCTTTCCCGGAATGATCTACCTCACTTCACAGTGGTTTCCCCAGCAAAACCGCGCCAGCATTATGGGGCTGTTTTATATGGGCGCGCCGCTGGCCCTGACGCTGGGATCGCCTTTATCCGGTGCGCTGCTGGAGATGCATGGATTTATGGGCCATCCCGGCTGGTTCTGGATGTTTGTCATTGAAGGCCTGCTCGCCGTCGCCGCGGGAGCGTTCACCTTCTTCTGGCTGGACGATTCGCCGCAGCATGCCCGCTTCCTGAGCGCAGCGGAGAAACAGGCGCTGATAAGCGAGCTGGCGCGCGAGGAGGAGAAAAAGATTGCCTCGCGCCTGTCCGATGCGCTGCGTAACGGGCGGGTCTGGCAGCTGGCGCTGATTTATCTGACCATTCAGGTGGCGGTCTATGGTCTGATTTTCTTCCTGCCCACCCAGGTTGCTGCGCTGCTGGGCACCAAAGTCGGCTTCGTTGCCTCGGTGGTGACGGCCATCCCGTGGGTGGCGGCGCTGTTTGGCACCTGGCTTATCCCTCGCTACTCCGATCGCACCGGCGAGCGACGCAATATTGCCGCCCTGACGCTGCTGGCGGCGGCGGTCGGGATTGCAGTGTCCGGACTGGTGGCGCCGGTGCTGGCTATCATCGCGCTGTGCGTGGCGGCGGTCGGGGTGATCGCCGTGCAGCCGGTCTTCTGGACGATGCCGACGCAGCTGCTGTCCGGCACGGCGCTGGCCGCAGGGATTGGCTTTGTTAACCTGTTTGGCGCCATCGGTGGTTTTCTGGCGCCGATCGTGCGCGTGCAGGCCGAAACGTTGTTCGCCAGCAGCGCCGCCGGACTGTTAACCCTGGCCGGCGTCGCCATTGTCGGGGTGGTCATTATCTTTTCATTGAGCCTTACCCGCGCGGTACCCCAGCGCGGCAGCGTACAGCATTGAATAAAGGAATCGCTATGAACGCACTGTTATCTAACCCCTTCAAACGGGGATTATTACGCGGTGAGACGCAAATCGGCCTGTGGCTGAGCTCCACCTCATCCTACATGGCGGAGATCGCTGCGACGTCGGGATACGACTGGCTTCTGATCGACGGCGAGCATGCCCCGAACACCATTCAGGACCTTTATCATCAGCTGCAGGCGATTGCCCCCTATGCCAGCCAGCCGGTCATTCGCCCGGTCGAGGGCAACCGCAGCCTGATAAAACAGGTGCTGGATATTGGCGCCAGAACCTTGCTGGTGCCGATGGTCGATACCGCCGAGCAGGCTCGGGAGGTGGTCTCAGCGACCCGTTATCCCCCCATCGGGAGCCGCGGCGTTGGCGCCGGCGTGGCGAGAGCGGCGCGCTGGGGAAGGGTGGAGAATTATATGGCGGAGGCAAATGACGAACTTTGTCTGCTGATTCAGGTCGAGAGCCGAACCGCGCTGGAGAACCTGGACGCTATTCTCGAGGTGGACGGCATTGACGGGGTGTTCATCGGTCCGGCGGATCTCTCCGCCTCGCTGGGCTACCCGGACGATGCCGGTCACCCTGACGTGCAGCGGGTGATCGAGCAGAGCATCCGGCGCATTCGCGCGGCGGGGAAAGCGGCCGGATTTCTGGCGGTCGACCCGGCGATGGCGGAAAAATGTCTTGCCTGGGGGGCCAACTTTGTCGCCGTCGGGGTGGATACCATGCTGTATACCCAGGCGCTGGACCGCCGGCTGGCGATGTTTAAATCTGACAGCGCCCAGCCGCAAGAGAAAACGAGCTATTGACGGCACAGGCTGGCGCTGGGCTCAGACGAGCGCCTGCGCCAGCACCGTCAGCGGATGCTCGCAGCGTTTGCTGGTGGACATCTCAATCTGCCATTTGCAGGTCTCGCAGTCGGTGACGACGAGGTCGGCCCCGCTCTCCTCAATCTGACGGAACAGCGGGGCGCCGATAGCCTGGGATACCGCGTAATTCTCAGTTTTAAACCCGTAGGTGCCTGCGATGCCGCAGCACTGTGAATCCAGCACCTCCAGCTGCAGGCCGGGGATCAGCCGCAGCAGCTCGAGGGTATACAGCGACCAGCCCATCTTTTCCATATGACACGGGGTGTGATAGACCACCTTCAGCGGCAGCGGGCGCAGCGGTAGCGTCCTGCCGGCAGCCAGCTGTTTCCAGATCCAGCGGGTGGCAAGCTCGACCCGATCGCGAAGATCGCTGTTATCGACATCGAGGAGATGGGGGTATTCATCACGTAGCGTAAAGGCGCAGGTCGAGGAGGTGGCAATGATCGGTAGCGTGTTTTCCCGCATCGCAGCGACGTTACTCTGCGCCTGTTTACGCGCCTTGTCGAAAAAGCCGTTGGCGATCAGCGGCACGCCGCAGCATTTTTCCTTCGATAACAACTGCACGCCGGTACCCAGCGCGTTGACGACGCGGATCAGATCCTTACCCAGCTGCGGATGGTTATAGTTGACGTAGCAGCCATGAAAGAAGACCACCTGCTCAGGGTACTGCGCCTGTCTGGCCGCGAGCTGGCGGTAAGCGCGGCGGAAGGTGCCGAAGCCATATTTCGGTAGTGTGCGCCGGTGGTCGATTTTAAGCGCCGCGTCGAGCAGGCGGCGTACCGGTTTTAAACCGGTCGTGGCGTTGACCAGGGGGGCAAAGGGAGTGGAAAGGGTGCCCATCAGGTCGGTATGGCTGAGGATGGCGTCGCGCAGGGTCGGCTTTTGCTGGCCGTACTGTGCCCGGGCGCGCTGAATGATATCGCCAATTTTCACATCCGACGGGCAGGCAACCTCGCAGCGCTTGCAGTTAATGCAGTACTTCAGCGCCTCGTCGTACAGCGCGCCATCCTTCAGACGCAGACGTTCGCCGTCCGGCCCCGCCTGTTTCGGGCCGGGATAGCGTGGATTGACCCGACTTACCGGGCAGGTGGTGGTACAGACCGTGCACTTAATGCAGCTTTCAAAACGGGTATCGTTCATGGCCGGCCTCCGGCAAGGGCGTGGATCTGTCTGGCGGCGTGCAGCGCGGTGACGGCGCAGACACCGCCGCCACAGCCGAGCTGAATGGCATCGAACCCGCCGAGCAATGAGCCAATGGCGAACAGATTATGGAACGGCTGCCCGTCCAGCAGGGGGCGCAGCAGGGCATCGGTTTTCACGCCGAACCGCTGCCACGGTTGTGAGGCGAAGAAATCGCGCTGGTACCAGCTTTCCCGTGGCAGGGTCTGCTGCAGATCGAGGCCGAGGATCGGCTCGCGCACGCTATCGCGAGTGGCGACAAGACCGTTGCTGAAAAAGCTGCCGCTGGCCAGCACGGTGAAACGCGGACGCAGTGCGACATCGCCGTGATTTCGCGTCCAGACGGCCTCGACGGCGTCCTGCTGATGGCTGATTTTCACCACTTCATCGCCAGCAAGCCAGGTGCCGCCCTCACGAATGAACTGGCGTTGCAGCTGAGAATGTAAACGCATCCCGGGAACCGAAGGCGGCAGCGTCGGCAGCAAACGCAGCGGGCAGGGCAGACGCGTCTGCAGCCAGGGGTACAGGCGATCGTCGGCGAGGCCAAAACAGGCGGGCATGATCAGCAGGTCATGCTGCTGCGCCAGCGGCAGCAGCGCTGCATGCAGGGCCGGCCATAGATTCTCATCATCCAGCACGCGGGCGATGTTAGCGGCGCGAAACTCGGTGGGGTTGTCACGCAGCACATCCAGCAGCGGTAACTCGATTTCCACCGCCGCGGCGGTAACTCCGTGTTGACCGAGTGCAGCGGCGGCGAGATGCGGCTGAAAATCGGCAAAGCCGCTGATCCCCACCAGGCAGACGCCTTGCTGCGGCAGTGGCGCCAGCGGAACCTCTTGTGGTGACAACCATGCCGGGCGCAACGTCCCCAGCGGCGTCACCCGTCGGTGAGGCTGGCGCGCGTCGCCCTGCATCACCGCGCCGCAGGCGGCCAACAGGGCTTCGGTCTGTGTCGCGTATTCGAGTACCGCCCCGGCGCCGAGCCGGGAATAAGGGTGTTCAGGAAGCTGTTCAGCGAGTTGCTGCAGACCTTGTGCGACGTCAGTAACGTTATCGCCGTTGGGCAGCGCCGAGAGCAGGTCTAACGACGCGGAGGAAAAATGCAGCGCGCTCTGCCCGCGGCTGATAATGACGCTGCGCAGGCCGTACTGATTCAGCGCCAGCCCGCACAACAGGCCGGCGAGCCCGCCGCCGACAATTGCGCAATCAAACTTCATCCTGGTGCTCCTGTGGCAGTCCGCACAGGCCGAGGTAGACCCAGCGGGTAAATTCGCTTTCGCGCAGCGCATCGCCCCAGGCGATGGGCTGAACGCCCTTCCAGCGTTCATTGAGAAACGCCGAGAGCTGGGTTAATGACTGCGCGGGGGTGGTGACGTTAAAGCGCTGCAACAGTCCGGCAGCGCGGCAGGCGCAGAGTTCCCCCTGGCAGGTGCCCATGCCAATCCGGGTGCGGCGGCGCAGGTCGAGGAGGGTGTTGACCGCCAGATTTTCCACCGCGTATTTCACTTCGCCAGCGGTAACGGCTTCGCATTCGCAGACCAGGCTACGGTGCTGGCGGCTGTCGCCAAGCCAGGCAGGAGTGCGATCGCCGTGACGGTAGACGGCCGAGCCGCGCAGCGGGGTGGGGAGGGAGATAATTTTTTGCAGGGTACTTTCCGTTGGCTCCTGTGAACCGGGCAGCGGGGTCTCGGCCGTGCTACAGGGGGTGGTGTTTCCCAGCTTACGACAGACGGCGTCGGTGGCCCACTCGGCCATCAGGCGATAGGTCATCAGCTTGCCGCCGGTGATAGTAATGAAGCCTTCCATACCGTCACGCTGGGCATGGTCGAGCAGGACGATGCCGCGGCTGACGCTGCGCCCGCTGGGATCGTTATCGCTGGCCACCAGCGGGCGGACGCCGGAGTAGGCGCGGAGGATCCGGGTGCGGCCCATGACCGGCGCCAGCTTTTCGCCTTCGCGCAGCAGGGTATCGACTTCCGCCGTCGTTACCCGGTTGTCGTCAATGTCGTCATAAGGAATATGCATTGAGGTGGTGCCGATCAGCGAGATGGTATCCCCGGGCACCAGAATATCGGCGTCGGCCGGCTTACGGCAGCGGTTGATCACCAGGTTGTTAATCCGGTGGTCGAGGATCAACAGCGATCCCTTCGCCGGGAACATGGTGATGCGCAGGTCGGCATATTCCGCAATGCGCTGCCCCCAGATCCCGGCGGCGTTAACCACCACCCCGGCGTACAGCGTGCGGGCCTGGTGAAGTTGGCGGTCGTATACCTGGACGCCACAGACGCGATCGCCCTGGCGTAGCAGGCCTGTCACTTCGCAGCCGGTAAGGATCTGCGCGCCGTGTTCGCGGGCGTCGAGCATATTGGCCGCGGTGAGGCGAAACGGGTCGATGGTGCCGTCCGGGACCTGCACCGCGCCCAGCAGCGTCGGGTTGACGGCGGGCTCCCGGCGCAGCGCGTCCTGCGGCGAGAGCGGCGTGGCCTCAATGCCGGCCTGCTGGCAGGCGGTGATAAAAGTCTGCTGATACGCCATGTCATCTTCAGGCAGGGTGATAAACAGCCCATTGGTCGGTTCAATGCAGTGGCGGGCGATGCGGCGCAGGATGCGGTTCTCACTGATGCATTCGCGGGCGGATTCGTTGTCGGTCACCGCGTAGCGGGCGCCGCTGTGCAGCAGTCCATGATTCCGGCCGGTCGCCCCGGTGGCGATATCATGGCGCTCAATGAGCAGCGTTCGTAATCCGCGCCGGGCGCAGTCGCGGGCGATACCGGCGCCGGTTGCTCCGCCGCCGATGATAATGACCTCGCTATCAAGACGTCCCGTCATCTTCAGCTCCTCTGCTTTCGTTTAACGCCATTTAGCCACAATTAGTAAGGTTATTGTTTGATTTCGAGCATATTCGCGCGTTATTTGAGCGTGTTATGTGATTTCGTGCTCACATTGGAACGTTTTGTCATATTTCTGTAACAAATTGTGCGATGTTTCACAGTATCAACTCTACGTATTGCCTACCATCGCGACCATATTTGAAGTTGGTGATTAATCTGGGATTTTGTCGTGACGTCAGTAGAAAACAGCAAGGGCCACGGAGGCTGATATGTTAAGTATTTTTAAACCCGCCGCGCATAAAGCGCGTTTGCCAGCAGCGGAGATTGACCCGCTATATCGCCGATTACGCTGGCAGATTTTTATTGGCATCTTTTTTGGTTATGCCGCCTACTATTTGGTTCGTAAGAACTTTGCCCTGGCGATGCCTTATCTTATCGAGCAGGGGTTCTCTCGTGGCGACCTCGGCTTCGCCCTTTCCGGTATCTCCATCGCCTATGGATTTTCGAAATTCATCATGGGATCGGTCTCTGACCGCTCGAATCCGCGCATTTTCCTGCCGGCTGGCTTGATCCTCGCCGCGCTGGTGATGCTGGTGATGGGCTTCGTGCCGTGGGCGACGTCCAGCATCATGATAATGTTCGTGCTGCTGTTCCTCTGCGGCTGGTTCCAGGGGATGGGCTGGCCGCCGTGCGGCCGGACCATGGTGCACTGGTGGTCGCAGAAAGAGCGCGGCGGGATTGTCTCGGTGTGGAACTGCGCGCATAACGTCGGCGGCGGCATTCCGCCGCTGCTGTTCCTGTTAGGGATGGCGTGGTTTAACGACTGGCACGCGGCGCTGTATATGCCGGCATTCGGCGCCATTCTGCTGGCGATTTTCGCCTTCGCAATGATGCGCGACACCCCGCAGTCCTGCGGTCTGCCGCCGATTGAAGAATATAAAAACGACTATCCGGATGACTATAGTGAAAAGCACGAAGAAGAGCTGACGGCGAAGCAGATCTTTATGCAGTACATTCTGCCGAACAAGCTGCTGTGGTACATCGCTATCGCTAACGTCTTCGTTTATCTGCTGCGCTACGGCATTCTGGACTGGTCGCCGACCTACCTGAAAGAGGTCAAACACTTCGCGCTGGATAAATCCTCCTGGGCCTACTTCCTGTACGAGTACGCGGGGATCCCTGGCACCCTGCTGTGCGGCTGGATGTCGGACAAAGTGTTTAAAGGCAACCGCGGCGCGACCGGCGTGTTCTTTATGACCCTGGTGACCATCGCCACTGTCGTTTACTGGCTGAACCCGCCGGGCAATCCGGGCGTCGATATGGCCTGTATGATTATTATCGGCTTCCTGATCTACGGCCCGGTGATGCTGATCGGTCTGCATGCCCTCGAGCTGGCGCCGAAAAAAGCCGCCGGGACCGCCGCGGGCTTCACCGGCCTGTTTGGCTATCTTGGCGGTTCCGTGGCGGCGAGCGCCATCGTCGGCTACACCGTCGATTTCTTCGGCTGGGACGGCGGCTTCATGGTGATGATCGGCGGCAGCGTGCTGGCGGTTATCCTGCTGGTTATCGTGATGCTTGGCGAGCGTCGTCATCATCAACAACTGAAACAAGCCTAAGGAGCGACGATGAACATGAAACTCACCGCGCTAATGAGCGGCATGATTTTGGCCAGTTCGGCGCTGTGCTTCAGCGCTGTCGCAGCGGAGAAAATGGTCATCGCCCACCGCGGCGCCAGCGGGTATCTGCCGGAACATACCCTGCCGGCGAAAGCGATGGCTTACGCTCAGGGGGCGGATTACCTTGAGCAAGATCTGGTGATGACCAAAGACGACCGGCTGGTGGTGTTACACGACCATTATCTCGATCGGGTGACTGACGTTGCGCAGCGTTTCCCGCAGCGGGCGCGTAAAGATGGCCGTTTCTACGCCATCGACTTTACCCTGGCCGAGATTAAGTCGTTGAAGTTTACCGAAGGTTTTGAGCCGAAAAATGGTAAGAACGTCCAAACCTATCCCGGGCGTTTCCCGATGGGCAAATCCGATTTTCGCATTCATACCTTTGAAGAAGAGATTGAGTTTGTCCAGGGGCTGAACCATTCGACGGGTAAAAATATCGGTATCTACCCGGAAATCAAAGCGCCGTGGTTCCACCATCAGGAAGGCAAAGATATTGCTGCCAGTACCCTGAAAGTGCTGAAGGAATATGGCTACACCAGCAAGCAGGATAAGGTTTATCTGCAGTGCTTTGACGCCAACGAGCTCAAACGTATCAAAAATGAGCTGGAACCGAAGATGGGGATGGATCTCAATCTGGTGCAGCTCATCGCCTATACCGACTGGAATGAAACCCAGCAGAAACAGGCAGATGGCAAATGGGTGAACTACAGCTACGACTGGATGTTCCAGCCGGGTGCGATGGCGCAGATTGCGCAGTACGCCGACGGTATTGGCCCGGATTACCATATGCTGGTGGCGGAAGGCTCAAAGCCGGGCGCGGTGAAGCTGACGGCGATGGTAAAAGAGGCGCATGCCAGCCATCTGCAGGTGCATCCGTACACCGTGCGCGCGGATCAGTTGCCGGAGTACGCCACTAACGTTAATCAGCTCTATGACCTGCTGTATCACCAGGCGGGCGTCGACGGCTTGTTTACCGATTTCCCGGATAAAGCGGTGCAGTTCCTGGACGCGAAACAGTAAAAAGCCGGGTGGCGGCTACGCCTTACCCGGCGTACGAACTGCGGTTTTGTTGACACTGTTCTCGGCGTGCAACGATTTCGACCCGGGAATAACGTTTGTTCTATGTTATTTCCTGGAAGATTGCGCTCCCGATATTTCTTCTGCGTTATGCCTTTTATAGCGCAGGGAGCGCACAGGGGGAGGCCAGTCGCCGCCTCCCCCTGTACCCCCGGGCTCCGGCCAGCAAAATCGCCGCTGCGCGGTCCCTTCGACTTATCCCTGCAGGCTTCGGGTCGGGCCGAGGTAGCGTCCATGCAAAACACGGCCCTCAGCCCGCATCCATGCGGGCTGCCCCGGCCTTCCGGGAACGTCTCAGCGATTTTGAGGCCGTCAACACCGGCAGTTTCAGCAGCCCAGGGCGGCAGTGCGTAAACGGCCGGTCCTGGAACAGTAGGTCAGGTAAGCGTAGCGCCACCTGACAAGACTACATCTCGATCTCAATATCGCCTTTCGCCCGGCAGCAGCAGGGCAAAATTTCTCCCGGCTGGATAAAGGCCAGCGGCTCGGTCAGCCAGTCAACCTGGCCGGAGACCAGACGCGTGCGGCAGGAGCCGCAGTAGCCTTCGCGGCACTGATATTCGACGTCGATATTATGCGACTCCAGCGCCGCCAGCAGGGAAGGGTGTTCATCCTGACACTCAAGGCGAGTGTCAGAGATTTTCAGGAAGATCCGCTTCATTACAGCTGGAAGTTACTCAGATCGTCGGCATCGACTTCAGAATCGATCTGGCCGACGAGATAAGAACTGACTTCCACTTCCTGCGGCGCCACCTGAACGTTGTCGGAGACCAGCCAGGTGTTGATCCATGGGATCGGGTTGGAGCGGGTCTGGAACGGCAGATCGAGGCCCACCGCCTGCATGCGGATATTGGTGATGTACTCGACGTACTGGCAGAGAATGTCTTTATTCAGGCCGATCATCGAGCCGTCGCGGAACAGGTAGTCCGCCCACTCTTTCTCCTGCTGCGCCGCCAGCACGAACAGGTCATAGCACTCCTGCTTGCACTCTTCGGCGATTTCCGCCATTTCCGGATCGTCGCTGCCGGAGCGCAGCAGGTTCAGCATATGCTGGGTGCCGGTCAGGTGCAGCGCTTCATCGCGGGCGATCAGGCGGATAATTTTGGCGTTGCCTTCCATCAGTTTGCGTTCGGCAAAGGCGAAGGAGCAGGCGAAGCTGACGTAGAAGCGGATCGCTTCCAGGGCATTAACGCTCATCAGGCACAGATAGAGTTTCTTTTTCAGCTCGCGCAGATTCACGGTCACGGTTTTGCCGTTGACGGTGTGGGTGCCTTCGCCCAGCAGATGCCAGTAGCTGGTCATCTCGATCAGCGAATCGTAATAGTGAGAGATGCCTTCCGCACGTTTCTGGATCTGCTCGTTGGTGACGATGTCGTCGAACACGGTCGCCGGGTCGTTGACGATGTTGCGGATGATGTGAGTGTACGAACGCGAGTGAATGGTCTCGGAGAAGGCCCAGGTTTCTACCCAGGTCTCCAGCTCCGGGATGGAGATCAGCGGCAGCAGCGCCACATTCGGGCTACGGCCCTGGATGGAGTCGAGCAGCGTCTGGTACTTCAGGTTGCTGATGAAAATATGTTTTTCATGTTCCGGCAGCGCCTGGTAGTCGATGCGATCGCGGGAAACGTCAACCTCTTCCGGGCGCCAGAAGAAGGAGAGCTGCTTTTCAATCAGCTTTTCAAAGATGTCGTATTTTTGCTGATCGTAGCGGGCCACGTTAACCGGCTGGCCAAAAAACATAGGTTCCAGCAGCTGATCGTTTTTCGTCTGTGAAAAAGTGGTGTATGCCATTGAAGTGAGTCCTGTTGAACTGTATTGCCCGGCAGGAATGGGTTGGCCGGGCCTACACAAACGTAGGCCGGGTAAGCGTAGCGTTACCCGGCAAAAATACCTTAGATCTTACAAGCGCCGCTTTCGCAGCCGTCGTCCTGGATGGACGGGGCCAGGTCATCCTGGGCGTCTTCAGCGCCATCACGGGTGTTGTGATAGTACAGCGTTTTGACGCCGAATTTATAGGCGTTGAGCAGGTCTTTGAGCAACTGCTGCATCGGCACTTTTCCGGACGGGAAGCGCGTCGGATCGTAGTTAGTGTTGGCAGAGATCGACTGGTCGATAAACTTCTGCATGATACCCACCAGCTGCAGATAACCGTCGTTGTTCGGCATCTCCCACAGCAGCTCGTAGGCGTTCTGCAGGTTTTCGTAATCCGGCACCACCTGGCGCAGGATACCGTCCTTGGACGCTTTGATACTCACGTGGCCGCGCGGCGGCTCAATGCCGTTGGTGGCGTTGGAGATCTGCGACGAGGTCTCGGACGGCATCAGCGCGGAGAGCGTGGAGTTGCGCAGGCCGTGGGTTTTAATGGATTCGCGCAATGCTTCCCAGTCGTAGTGCAGGGGTTCGCTGACGATGCCGTCCAGATCTTTCTTATAGGTATCGATCGGCAGGATGCCCTGCGCATAGGTGGTTTCGTTGAACCACGGGCAGGCGCCTTGCTCGATAGCCAGCTCGTTAGAGGCCTTCAGCAGATAGTACTGAATCGCTTCGAACGTTTTGTGCGTCAGGTTGTTGGCGCTGCCGTCGGAGTAGCGTTTGCCATGCTTCGCCAGATAGTAAGCGAAGTTGATCACGCCGATACCCAGCGTACGACGCCCCATCGCGCCGCGTTTAGCCGCCGGGATGGGGTAATCCTGATAGTCGAGCAGCGCATCCAGAGCACGCACCGCCAGCACCGCCAGCTCTTCCAGCTCGTCGAGGCTGTCGATAGCCCCGAGGTTGAAGGCCGACAGGGTGCACAGCGCGATTTCGCCGTTTTCGTCGTTGACATCTTCCAGCGGTTTGGTCGGCAGAGCAATCTCCAGGCACAGGTTAGACTGACGCACCGGGGCGACTACCGGATCGAACGGGCTGTGGGTGTTGCAGTGGTCGACGTTCTGGATATAGATGCGGCCGGTAGAGGCGCGCTCCTGCATCATCAGCGAGAACAGCTCAACGGCTTTAATACGCTGCTTACGAATGCTGTCGTCCTGCTCGTACTGGGTGTACAGGCGCTCAAACTCGTCCTGATCGGCGAAGAAGGCGTCATACAGGCCCGGGACGTCGGAAGGGCTGAACAGGGTAATATCGCCGCCCTTCAGCAGACGGGTGTACATCAGCTTGTTGATCTGTACCCCGTAGTCCATGTGACGAACGCGGTTGGCGTCGGTACCACGGTTGTTTTTCAGCACCAGCAGGCTTTCCACTTCCAGATGCCACATTGGGTAGAAGAGGGTTGCCGCGCCGCCGCGCACGCCGCCCTGCGAGCAGGATTTCACCGCGGTCTGGAAATGCTTGTAGAATGGAATGCAGCCGGTGTGGAAGGCTTCGCCGCCGCGGATCGGGCTGCCCAGCGCGCGAATGCGCCCGGCGTTGATGCCGATGCCGGCGCGCTGGGAAACGTATTTCACAATCGCGCTGGAGGTGGCGTTGATGGAATCCAGGCTGTCGCCGCACTCGATCAGCACGCAGGAGCTGAACTGACGGGTTGGGGTACGCACGCCGGACATGATCGGCGTCGGCAGCGAGATTTTAAAGGTGGACACCGCGTCGTAGAAACGCTTGATATAGTCCAGACGCGTTTCGCGCGGATAGTTCGAGAACAGGCAAGCGGCGACCAGAATATAGAGGAACTGCGCGCTCTCATAAATTTCGCCGGTGACGCGGTTTTGTACCAGATACTTGCCTTCCAGCTGCTTAACGGCTGCGTAGGAGAAGTTCATGTCGCGCCAGTGGTCGAGGAAACCGTCCATCTGCTGGAACTCTTCTTCCGTGTAGTCTTCCAGCAGATGATGATCGTATTTACCTTTCTCGACCATCTTCACCACGTGATCGTAGAGCGCCGGCGGCTCAAACTGACCGAAGGCTTTTTTACGCAAATGGAAAATCGCCAGACGCGCGGCGAGGTACTGGTAATCCGGTGCGTCGCGGGAGATCAGATCCGCAGCGGCTTTAATAATGGTTTCGTGGATGTCCGCGGTTTTGATGCCGTCATAGAACTGGATATGGGAGCGCAGCTCTACCTGGGAAATCGAAACGTTATTCAGTCCTTCTGCCGCCCAATCCAGTACGCGATGGATTTTGTCGAGATTGATGCGCTCGGTGGTCCCGTCGCGCTTTGTCACCAGCAGACTCTGATTCATGTGGATTTTACCTGTCCGTGAAAGAAAATATCCCCCGTTTATCCACAGAAGGCCGTTGTGACTAACTCTGTGGATAAATACTATATGTAGGGGGTTGTCGATAAAAGAAACGCTATATGGTGAGTATTTTAGTAAGGAATCTTTTGAGTACAAGGGTTGATTTTGACGTTAAATTGAGGTTGCGGAAGGGTAATAATCCGCAAGTCCACGTCGCATAAGGCCTGGAGAAGAAGTCAATAAAACAGAAAAAAAAATGAAAATTTGATCGAGTGCTGATTTCTTCATCGGAAGAAATAATCACGCGGCTTGATGCCGCGCAATCATCATAAGCGGAGGTGCTGACCTCAGTCCTGTTTGGCGGTGGTATGCAACATATAGTTAACATCAACCCCCGGCGCTAACTTGAAGGTATTGGTCAGCGGATTGTAATGCAGACCGATGATATGCTGCTCTTTCAGAGTAGTCTGATCTACCCAGCCCAGCAGCTCGGCCGGTTTGATAAACTTCTTCACATCATGAGTGCCTTTGGGCACCATCTTCATGACATATTCCGCCCCGACTACCGCCATCAGCCAGGCCTTGCCGTTGCGGTTGATGGTGGAGAAGAAGACCTGGCCGCCGGGCTTCACTAACCGCGCGCAGGCGTGTACCACCGACTGCGGGTCGGGGACGTGCTCCAGCATCTCCATGCAGGTCACGACGTCATACTGCTGCGGGTGCTTCGCGGCATGTTCCTCAACTGTTTCCTGAACATAGTCTACCTGAATACCGCTCTCCAGGGCGTGCAGCCTGGCGACCTGCAGCGGTTCGGCCCCCATGTCCAGCCCGGTGACCGTCGCGCCTTCGCGCGCCATGCTCTCGGCGAGGATGCCGCCGCCGCAGCCGACATCGAGGACTTTTTTACCGAACAGGCCGCCGGAGCGTTCGGCAATATAGCCCAGCCGCAGCGGGTTGATGCGGTGGAGCGGTTTGAACTCGCCCTCCAGATCCCACCAGCGCGAGGCGACGGCTTCGAATTTGGCGATTTCAGCATGATCGACGTTAGGGGCTACCGACGTTTTTTCGGCATTCATGGGCGCTTTTACTCCTTTTCTGTTCAGACCTGCGAGTATATCAGCAGCGCGCCATGAATAAACCGTATTGCTTTACCTCTATTAGCGCGGCTGTGTTATAATTTGCGACCTTTGAATCCGGGATACAGTAGAGGGATAGCGGTTAGATGAGCGACCTTGCGAGAGAAATTACACCGGTCAACATTGAGGAAGAGCTTAAGAACTCTTATCTGGATTATGCGATGTCGGTCATTGTTGGCCGTGCGCTGCCGGATGTCCGAGATGGCCTGAAGCCGGTACACCGTCGCGTACTTTACGCCATGAACGTATTGGGCAATGACTGGAACAAAGCCTATAAAAAATCAGCCCGTGTCGTTGGTGACGTAATCGGTAAATACCACCCGCACGGCGACTCCGCGGTATACGACACCATCGTGCGTATGGCGCAGCCGTTCTCGCTGCGTTACATGCTGGTGGACGGCCAGGGTAACTTTGGTTCCATCGACGGCGACTCCGCCGCGGCGATGCGTTATACCGAAATTCGTCTGGCGAAAATCGCTCATGAGCTGATGGCCGATCTTGAAAAAGAGACGGTCGATTTCGTCGACAACTATGACGGTACGGAGCGTATTCCGGACGTCATGCCGACCAAAATTCCTAACCTGCTGGTGAACGGCGCCTCCGGGATCGCCGTAGGGATGGCCACCAACATACCGCCGCATAACCTGACGGAAGTGATTAACGGCTGTCTGGCGTATGTTGACGATGAAGACATCAGCATTGAAGGGCTGATGGCGCATATTCCTGGCCCTGATTTCCCGACCGCCGCCATTATCAATGGCCGTCGCGGCATCGAAGAGGCCTATCGCACCGGTCGCGGTAAAGTGTACATTCGCGCGCGCGCGGAAGTGGAAGTGGACGCGAAATCCGGCCGCGAAACCATCATCGTGCACGAAATTCCGTATCAGGTGAACAAAGCGCGCCTGATCGAGAAAATCGCCGAGCTGGTCAAAGAAAAACGCGTGGAAGGCATCAGCGCGCTGCGTGACGAGTCTGATAAAGACGGGATGCGCATCGTGATTGAAGTGAAGCGCGATGCGGTAGGGGAAGTGGTGCTTAACAACCTCTATTCCCAGACCCAGCTGCAGGTCTCCTTCGGCATCAACATGGTAGCTCTGCACCATGGTCAGCCGAAGATCATGAACCTGAAGGACATCATCGCCGCGTTTGTACGCCACCGCCGTGAAGTGGTGACCCGTCGTACGATTTTCGAACTGCGCAAAGCGCGCGACCGGGCGCATATCCTCGAAGCGCTGGCCGTTGCGCTGGCCAACATCGACCCGATTATCGAACTGATCCGTCGCGCGCCGACCCCGGCAGAAGCGAAAACGGCGCTGGTTGCCCAGGCGTGGGATCTTGGTAACGTCGCGGCGATGCTGGAGCGCGCCGGGGATGACGCCGCGCGTCCGGAATGGCTGGAGCCAGAGTTCGGCGTACGCGACGGTAAATACTATCTGACCGAGCAGCAGGCTCAGGCGATTCTGGATCTGCGTCTGCAGAAACTGACCGGCCTTGAGCATGAAAAACTGCTCGACGAATATAAAGAGCTGCTGGAGCAGATCGCGGAGCTGCTGCACATTCTCGGCAGCGCCGACCGTCTGATGGAAGTGATTCGCGAAGAGCTGGAGCTGATCCGCGACCAGTTCGGCGACGAACGTCGTACCGAAATCACCGCCAACAGCGCTGATATTAACATCGAAGATCTGATCAACCAGGAAGATGTGGTGGTCACCCTGTCGCATCAGGGGTATGTGAAGTATCAGCCGCTGACCGACTACGAAGCACAGCGTCGTGGCGGTAAAGGCAAATCGGCAGCGCGCATTAAAGAAGAAGACTTTATCGACCGCCTGCTGGTGGCCAACACCCATGACACCATCCTCTGCTTCTCAAGCCGCGGCCGTCTGTACTGGATGAAGGTCTATCAGCTGCCGGAAGCCAGCCGCGGCGCGCGCGGTCGGCCGATCGTCAACCTGCTGCCGCTGGAAGCCGATGAGCGCATCACCGCCATCCTGCCGGTCCGCGAGTACGAAGAGGGCGTCAACGTCTTTATGGCGACCGCCAGCGGTACCGTGAAGAAAACCGCGCTGACCGAGTTCAGCCGTCCGCGTTCCGCCGGTATCATCGCGGTCAACCTGAACGAAGGCGATGAGCTGATCGGCGTCGATCTGACCTCTGGTCAGGATGAAGTGATGCTGTTCTCCGCGGCCGGTAAGGTTGTACGCTTCAAGGAAGACGCCGTTCGCGCCATGGGCCGTACCGCCACCGGCGTACGCGGTATTAAGCTTGCGGAAAACGACAGCGTCGTCTCGCTGATTATTCCACGCGGCGAAGGCGCGATCCTGACGGTGACGCAAAACGGTTACGGTAAACGTACCGCGGCGGCGGAGTATCCGACCAAGTCGCGTGCCACCCAGGGCGTTATTTCGATCAAAGTCACCGAGCGTAACGGTTCCGTGGTCGGCGCCGTGCAGGTGGATGACTGCGATCAGATCATGATGATCACCGACGCCGGGACGCTGGTGCGTACCCGCGTTTCCGAAGTGAGCATCGTGGGCCGTAACACCCAGGGCGTGATCCTCATCCGCACCGCGGAAGATGAAAACGTGGTGGGTCTGCAGCGCGTGGCTGAGCCGGTGGATGATGAAGAGCTGGATGCCATCGACGGTAGCGCGGCGGAAGGCGATGACGATATCGCCCCGGAAGCAGATACCGATGACGATGTCGCCGAAGACGAAGAATAATCGTCCGAGGTAAATGTTCTGGAAGGGCCGGGTATTTTCCCGGCCCTTTTTGCATTAACATTGCGGCAAAGCCGGTTTACCGCTACCTTAACCGCATTCTGTTGAGTCCCTGACGGCCGAGCATCGCCACATTGAAATATCTTGCCTCTTTTCATACAACCCTGAAGGTTTCACGTTATCTGTTCAGAGCGCTGGCGGTATTGCTGTGGCTGCTTATTGCGTTTGTCTCTGTGTTTTATATCGTCAACGCGCTGCACGAGCGGGAAGCCGAAATCCATCAGGAGCTTAATCTCAACGCCGATCAGGCCCAGCGCTATATCCAGCGTACCGCGGATGTAATGAAAGAGCTGAAGTATGTCGCCGGTAATCGCTTGTCGGCAGGGGACGCGGTAGCGCAAGGGCAAAACGGCGATATGGCGGTGCCCAACTTTGAACCCCTGTACCCCGATTCCGACTGCAGCGCGATGAGCGCCACCTGGCGTAATTCGCTGCAGTCGCTGGCATGGTTTATGCGCTACTGGCGGGATAATTTTACTGCCGCCTACGACCTTAACCGCATCTTTCTCATCGGCAGCGATAACCTCTGCATGGCCAACTTTGGCCTGCGGGACGTGCCGATTGAGCGCGATCAGGCGCTGAAAGTCCTGCATCAGCGCATAGAGCAATATCGCAACGCGCCGCAAAACGAGCGCGGCAACAACCTGTTCTGGATAAGCCAGGGCGTTCGCCCCGGGGTGGGCTATTTTTACGCCCTGACGCCGGTCTATATGGCCAATCGCCTGCAGGCGATGCTGGGCGTGGAGCAGACCATCCGCATGGAAAGCTTCTTTACGCCGGGCAGCCTGCCGATGAGCGTGACGATCTTTGACGATAACGGGCAGCCGCTGATTTCGCTGGCCGGTGCGGAAGGTAAAATCCAGAGCGAAGCGAAGTGGATGCAGGAGCGGATGTGGTTTGGCTACAGTTCGGGTTTCCGCGAGCTGGTGCTGAAAAAAAGCCTCTCGCCGTCCTCCCTGAGCATCGTCTATTCCGTCTCGGTGGATCAGGTGCTGGAGCGGATCCGTATGCTGATCATCAATGCTATCGTTCTTAATATCCTCAGCGGCGCGATGCTGTTCGCGCTGGCGCGGATGTATGAGCGGCGCATTTTTATCCCCGCGGAGAATGACGCCCAGCGCCTGGAAGAGCACGAGCAGTTCAACCGCAAAATTGTGGCTTCTGCCCCGGTAGGGATCTGTATTCTGCGCACTGCCGACGGGACCAATATTCTCAGTAATGAACTGGCGCACAACTACCTGAACATGCTGACCCACGAGGACCGCCAGCGGCTGACGCAGATCATCTGCGGCCAGCAGGTCAATTTTGTCGACGTGCTGACCAGCAACCATACCAACCTGCAGATTAGCTTTGTTCATTCACGCTATCGCAATGAAAACGTCGCCATTTGCGTGCTGGTGGACGTTTCCGCCCGCGTGAAAATGGAGGAGTCGCTGCAGGAGATGGCCCAGGCGGCGGAGCAGGCCAGCCAGTCGAAATCGATGTTCCTGGCGACCGTTAGCCATGAGCTGCGTACCCCGCTGTATGGCATCATCGGTAACCTCGATCTGCTGCAGACCAAAGCGTTGCCGAAAGGCGTCGATCGCCTTGTGACGGCGATGAACAACTCCTCCAGCCTGCTGCTGAAAATCATCAGCGATATTCTTGATTTCTCGAAAATCGAGTCCGAGCAGTTGAAGATCGAGCCGCGGGAGTTCTCTCCGCGCGAAGTCATGAACCATATCTCCGCTAACTATCTGCCGTTGGTGGTGCGCAAGCAGCTGGGCCTGTACTGCTTTATCGAGCCGGACGTTCCGGAACAAATGTCCGGCGACCCGATGCGCCTGCAGCAGGTGATCTCAAATCTGCTCAGCAATGCGATAAAGTTCACCGATACCGGCTGTATTGTCCTGCACGTCCAGTGCGCGGGGGATTATCTGCAGATTAGCGTTCGCGACACTGGAGAGGGGATCCCGGCGAAAGAGGTATTGCGCCTCTTCGATCCTTTCTTCCAGGTGGGGACCGGCGTGCAGCGCAATTTTCAGGGCACCGGCCTTGGCCTGGCGATCTGTGAAAAACTGATCAGCATGATGGATGGCGATATTGCTGTCGAAACCGAGCCGGGGATGGGTAGCCGCTTTACCATCCGTATTCCTCTGTATGGCGTGCAGAATACCTCACCGGTGAGCAGAGACGGTTTCGCTGGCAAGACCTGCTGGTTGGCGATTCATAACACTTCGCTGGCGATGTTCGTCACCTCGCTGCTCAGCTACCACGGCCTGACGGTCCGCCGCCATGCCGGCGAAACGCCGGGCGCCGAGGATGTCTTACTCACTGACGATGAGGCGCTGAGCGGATGGCAGGGAAGGGCCATAGTCATCTTCTGTCGCCGTCATATCGGTATTCCGCAGGAGCGGTCCGCCGGCGAATGGCTGCACAGCGTGACGACTCCCCACGAACTGCTGCCGCTGCTGGGGCGTATTTTCCATGTTGCGCTCGCCAGTGCGGAAAATAGCCCGGCGCTGATGGCCCCGGAGGCGCAGGCCGGCAATAACGACGACATGATGATCCTCGTGGTCGACGATCACCCGATCAACCGCCGCCTACTGGCGGATCAGCTGGGTTCGCTCGGCTACCAGTGCGTGACCGCGAACGACGGGATCGACGCGCTCAACGTCCTCAGCAAGCAGCACATCGATATCGTGCTCAGCGACGTCAACATGCCTAATATGGATGGTTATCGCCTGACGCAGCGCATTCGTCAGCTTGGCCTGACGCTGCCGGTGATTGGCGTAACGGCCAATGCCCTGGCGGAAGAGAAGCAGCGCTGTCTGGAATCGGGGATGGACAGTTGTCTGTCCAAGCCGGTCACCCTCGACGTACTGAAGCAAACGCTGACGGTATATGCGGCGCGGGTGCGTAAAGGGCGGGAATAATGGGGAGCTCCGTCTCGCCGGGGCGAGACGGAGAGGGCGAAGAGATTACTCTTTGTCCGTCGCGCTCAGCGAGACGGAAGAGAGGTAGTTCAGCAAGGCGATGTCGTTTTCGACGCCCAGCTTCATCATCGCCGATTTCTTCTGGCTGCTGATGGTTTTAATGCTGCGATTAAGCTTTTTGGCGATCTCGGTTACCAGGAAACCTTCGGCGAACAGGCGCAGTACTTCGCTCTCTTTCGGCGACAGGCGTTTATCGCCATAGCCGCTGGCGCTGATTTTTTCCAGCAGGCGAGAGACGCTTTCCGGGGTGAATTTCTTCCCTTTCTGCAGCGCGGCCAGCGCTTTTGGCAGGTCGGTCGGCGCCCCCTGCTTGAGGACGATCCCTTCGATATCCAGATCCAGCACCGCGCTGAGGATCGCCGGATTGTTGTTCATGGTCAGAACAATGATCGACAGATCCGGGAAGTGGCGCTTGATGTATTTAATCAGCGTGATCCCGTCGCCGTATTTGTCACCGGGCATGGACAGATCGGTGATCAGCACATGGGCGTCCAGCTTCGGAAGATTGTTGATAAGGGCCGTGGAGTCTTCAAACTCGCCAACGACGTTCACCCACTCAATTTGCTCAAGTGACTTACGAATACCGAACAGTACGATCGGATGGTCATCGGCAATAATTACGTTCATAGTGTTCATGTATAAGGCTACCTTCTACAGCAAGCTCTTGACGTAAGCGTCAATGTCGCTGATATATTTTTCTATGCCTTGCGCATCCTTTTCGCGAATCAGATGCTCAAGCGTTTCACATAACTGCTTGCCGGGTATCAGATTAAGCATAGCAAATGCCCCTTTGAGGCGGTGGGCGGTTTGCGCCAGAGCAGCAAAATCGCCCGCTTCGATTTCAGTATACAATCTCTGAACATCATCCGGTACCGTATCGGCAAACAGTGCGTAATAGCCGCTGGCATGGAGTTCGGCGTTACTCTCGTTTCCTGAGGTGACGGGCTGAACCGCCTCCTCCGCCAGCTGCTGCTCAATAAGCTGCAGGATAGCCTCCTGCATCGCCGTGCTAATATTAAAGTTGACCCGCAGTTGGCCCGGGCCGATCTTGCGTATCCCGACCTCATCATCGCTTAAAAGCAAGCCTGAAGCAGTAAGATTAGACGGATTATCCGTTAAATAAAGATCAAAGGCTTGACTGGTCGCCCGATCGTCCGGTGTGATGCAGGACGCTCCCCAGCTCTCCAGCTGGCGAGTGACAATCCGCCGCACTTCGCTGGAAGTCACATCCAGCAGGACGATAACGTCATCCAGCAAATGCTCTCCCGCCTCTGGCGCCTCTTCGCTAGCCGGCATTTTCAGATGCAGGGTATAGCGCGTCCCCAGCGACTCCCGGGCTTTAATGGTCAATTGCCCGCCCAGCTTGCGCGTCATGCGGTCGCATAGCCAGAAGGTAAGGGCGTTTGCTTTGCCGTACAGGTCGCTCTGGGTCTCGTTGAGATACGGGAAGTGCATATTGTCGATCTCGTTTGCCGAGACGCCGTTGCCGGTATCCAGAATGCGGAAGGTCAGGCGATCGCTGGCCGACTCATCCTGACAGACGTCGAGGGTGATCTTGCCGATAGGCGTGGTGGTCACTGAATACTGGATTAACAGCACCAGCGTGCGCCGCAGAGCTTCACGGTCGCCATAGCGCTGCTCGCCGGCCGGGAGCGCATTGTTGATGAGCAGCTGCAGACCCTTGCGTTTCATCGCCGGCAGCACTTCCGGCACGACGTCGTCAATAAGCTCCTGCACCGAGAACAACGTCTGGTTGGTTTTCCAGGCATCGCTTTCCAGCAGATTGGCGAGCTGAATGTCATCGATGAGTTTGACCAGCTCATCGGCATGCTGGGCCAGCGTCCGATTCTCTGTACTACTGAGCGCCGCCGCCTCTGCCGCCAGCGTCAGCGCGGGCTGCTTCAGGGCGCTGCCGATGTGCTGCATAAAGGCCGCCCGTCCCTGCTGGTTTTTCTCATACAAGCGCTGGGCCTGCTTGAGCTTTTTATTGACCAGCACTTCGCGGTCCTGATCACGGATGATCAGGATCTGGGTGCGCGGCGCTACCTGGCTGCGATACTGGCGGATTTCATACTGCTCATTATTGACGGTGGCCTGAATTACCCCCTGATGCTGGTCCGCCATATTGGTGATGTTCTGCAGATTCAGGTGCGGAAGCAGATGGTCGGCAATTGGATTGCTGATAACCGTTCGGTTGGCTTCCTGATCGTGAACGAGCAGCCCCAGCGGCAGCAGAGAAACAATCTCTTCGTTAATGGCGCGCAGCAGACGCAGTTCGCTGTTGGCGGCGGAGGGGAGCCCGGCGCCAGACGAATGGCTGCGTCCTTTATAGTGGCGAAAGGTGGTAAAACCAAACAGCGCCAGCGCCAGCAGACCAATGTTGAGCAGCAGCGGCAGAAGAATGTTCTGCATGGACTCCAGCAGCATGGTGCTCATTGGTACCGTCCACAGCAACTGCATACCGGTAGTGCTGATGTCGGTGGCGATGTCAATCTGCATGCCGTTAAAGGTGATCCCGATATGATCGGCGCTCTCTTTATCCGGCGTGGTGGCGAGATTTTGCGACGGGTCAGGCTCAATACGGAAGCTGTCGATGGTCATGCCGGGCGGGATCAGATCGTTAATCGGCAGGTCGAAGGCGACCACCGTGGCAAGGTGTCCGGGCTGGTTGAAGGTGGTGCGTAACGTAAAATAGTGCGCGTTCTGCCAGGCGAGATGGCGCAGCGGCGAGAACGTCTCGCGCTCATCAAGGGTATTAGCCTGCAGCAGCATTTCCGCGCGCCGTGACTCCACGACGCTGCTGATCGTTGACTCTTTGAAGCTCGAAGAGAGGTCCTTCAACGGCAGGGTGGAGACCAGGATCAGACTATTGTCCAGGCCGTTGAGATAGTACATCGACCACGGAATGGTCTCCGCGCCCCACAAAATATCGAGATAATCGGACATTTTCTGCGTCATTTCGAGGGTGGAGCTGTCATGGGACCCAAAGATCAGGGCTTCGGTTTTACGCCGGGGTTTCTCCAGGTAGTAAACGTCCTGTTTTAAACGCGTCTCCTGCAGACCGCCGCTTGCGGTGTTGACTGAGGTGGCGGCGATATTGTCGTAGATCTGCCAGGTGGCATAGCGCCAGGCGTCAATGCGCTGGTGCAGAGCGTGGGAGACATCAACCACCTGATAGCTTTTCTCCTTCAGCCAGGCATTGACGGCGCTTTGGATCATCACCCCCATTGTCGCCAGCAGGACAATAACCATCAAAATGAAGAAGCGGCTGATGTTGCCGGGGATCAGGGAGAATTTTTTCGGGGTCATTTGTGGCTGAACGACTCATCATTGTTTGTAAACAGGATGTAGCGCCAGAGTAACTGGCAACAAAGCAGATGCTGCTGGCAGTATAAAGGCTAATGGCGTAAATCCATACTACAGATTGGCGCCAGCGGTGCGATGCCGCCCAGGAATTATCTTAGAAACGAAGCGTAAATGAAACCGCGCCGGGAAGGTTAACCGGCGACGATATTGACGGAAACAAAAGGGAAGAATCGCACGAAATAACAAGACATTGGCAGAATATGCACCACTGATGGCCTAATTGATTGATTAATAGTCGTTAGGGAATCATTAGCCGTAGCACAGATAAATTAAAGTTGTGTAAAGAAGGGTAAAAAAAACCGGATGCGAGGCATCCGGTTGAAATAGGGGTAAACAGACATTCAGAACTGAATGACGGTAATAAATAAAGTTAATGATGATAGCGACTCTTATTTTAGCCACCAATGATCATTTTGTTTTACCATTCAGTGCTATAGATATGTTGTCGTCTATCACTTTGATTATAAAAGGTTAAATATTTTTTTTGATGATTAGTGCGTATTTCCCTGACCATTTTGCGGTGAAAAAAGTTCCGCTGAATTTACAAATTGAAACATCTTGTGGGAACTTTGAAACATCTTAGAAGTTTTAGTATCATATTCTTGTTGGATTATTCTGCATTTTGCAGCACAATGAAATAGCCGACTGATTAGAAGGGTAATCAGTAAGCAGTGGCATAATAAAAGGCATATAACAAACAGAGGGTTAATAACATGAAAGTTAAAGTACTGTCCCTCCTGGTACCGGCTCTGCTGGTAGCAGGCGCAGCAAATGCGGCTGAAATTTATAACAAAGACGGCAACAAATTAGACCTGTACGGTAAAATTGACGGTCTGCACTACTTCTCTGACGACAAGAGCGTCGACGGCGACCAGACCTACATGCGTGTAGGCGTGAAAGGCGAAACCCAGATCAACGACCAGCTGACCGGTTACGGCCAGTGGGAATACAACGTTCAGGCGAACAACACTGAAAGCTCCAGCGATCAGGCATGGACTCGTCTGGCATTCGCAGGCCTGAAATTTGGCGACGCGGGCTCTTTCGACTACGGTCGTAACTACGGCGTAGTATACGACGTAACGTCCTGGACCGACGTTCTGCCGGAATTCGGCGGCGACACCTACGGTTCTGACAACTTCCTGCAGTCCCGTGCTAACGGCGTTGCAACCTACCGTAACTCTGATTTCTTCGGTCTGGTTGACGGCCTGAACTTTGCTCTGCAGTATCAGGGTAAAAACGGCAGCGTCAGCGGCGAAGGTACTTCTCCGACCAACAACGGTCGTGGCGCTCTGAAACAGAACGGTGACGGCTTCGGTACCTCTCTGACCTATGACATCTATGATGGCATCAGCGCTGGTTTCGCGTACTCGCACTCCAAACGTAACGGCGATCAGAATCGTTTGGATAAAGGCCGTGGCGACAACGCTGAAACCTACACCGGTGGTCTGAAATACGACGCCAACAACATTTACCTGGCGACTCAGTACACCCAGACCTACAACGCAACTCGTTTCAGCGGCAACGGAGAATCTGATTCTATTAGCGGTTTTGCTAACAAAGCACAGAACTTCGAAGTGGTTGCTCAGTACCAGTTCGACTTCGGTCTGCGTCCGTCCGTAGCTTACCTGCAGTCTAAAGGTAAGGACATCGAAGGTTACGGCGACCAGGACCTGCTGAAATATGTTGACGTTGGCGCGACCTACTACTTCAACAAAAACATGTCCACCTATGTTGACTACAAAATCAACCTGCTGGACGAAAACGATTTCACTCGTCGCGCTGGTATCTCTACCGACGACGTGGTTGCACTGGGCCTGGTTTACCAGTTCTAAGTTGCAAGCTGCATAACAAAAAGGCGCCTCTGGCGCCTTTTTTTATGTCCGGTTTAACCTCGCTGGTATACTCTTGTCGCCCTGGTAAGAGGAGCCTCGATTAATGGATATGACTTTCTTTCGCGCCGCGCTGCTGGGCGCCTGCGTTCTGCTCTCTGGCTGCGATTCAGCTACCACTCCTGCGACCCCCACCGCGACGGCCACCGTGCTGGATGGCAAAACGATGGGCACCTTCTGGCGGGTCAGCGTCATTGGCGTGGATGAAGCAAAGGCCCAGGCGTTGCGCGCCAAGGTTCAGGCCCAGCTGGACGCCGACGATCGCCTGCTGTCGACCTGGAAAAACGACTCCGCGCTGATGCGCTTCAATCATGCCGCCACTACCGAACCCTGGCCGGTGAGCGAAGCGATGGCGGATATCGTCACCCTGTCGCTGCGGATTGGCGCCAAAACGCACGGCGCGATGGATATTACCGTGGGGCCGCTGGTCAACCTGTGGGGCTTTGGCCCGGATAAACAGCCGGTCACCACCCCGGATGCCGAGGCGATAGCCGCGGCGAAGGCGCGCACCGGCCTGCAGCATCTGCAGGTTATTAATCAGAGCGGCAGGCAGTTCCTGCAAAAAGATATTCCCGATCTGTTTGTCGACCTCTCCACCGTGGGGGAAGGCTATGCCGCCGACCACCTCGCGCGGTTGATGGAGCAGGAGGGGATCTCCCGCTATCTGGTGTCGGTGGGCGGGGCGCTGGTCAGCCGCGGGATGAATGGCGAAGGCAAGCCCTGGCGGGTAGCGATCCAGAAACCGACCGACCGCGAAAACGCCGTTCAGGCGATTGTCGACATCAATGGTCACGGCATCAGCACCTCCGGCAGCTATCGCAACTACTATGAACTCGATGGCAAACGCATCTCGCACGTTATCGATCCGCAGACCGGGCAGCCGATAACCCATAAGCTGGTCTCCGTGACCGTCATTGCGCCAACGGCGCTGGAGGCGGACGGCTGGGATACCGGACTGATGGTGCTGGGGCCGGAAAAAGCGCAGCAGGTGGTGCGCGAGGAGGGGCTGGCGGTCTACATGATCGTTAAAGAAGGAGAGGGTTTTAAAACCTGGATGTCGCCGCAGTTCCGCACTTTCCTTGTCGGCGAGAAAAATTAAAAAGCAAGATTGCGGGTTTTTTACTGCGGGCTTTACCACAGACTGAGGGTACACTTACAGCTGGAGACCCGTCATGAAACCGATAGTTGCCGATACCGATGATCGCCGCTGGCAGGCGGTCTGCGAACGTGATACCCGGGCCGATGGTCAGTTCGTCTTTGCGGTACTGACCACCGGCATCTGCTGTCGTCCCTCCTGCCGCTCGCGGCGCGCGCGGCGAGAAAACGTACGCTTTTTTGCCGACGTCGCCGCCGCCGTGGCGGCGGGATTCCGCCCCTGCAAACGCTGCCAACCGGATAAAGACTACCCGCAGCAGCAAAGGGTCGACAAAGTGGCGCAGGCCTGTCGGCTGCTGGAGCAGGACGCGCCCCTGACCCTCGAGGCGCTGGCAGGCCAGCTGGCGATGAGCCCGTTTCATTTCCACCGTTTATTTAAATCCGTCACCGGCATGACCCCTAAAGCCTGGCAACAAGCGTGGCGGGCGCAGCGCCTGCGGGAAGCGCTGGAGCAGGGGATACCGGTGACCCGCGCCGCGCTGGCGGCTGGTTTTCCCGACAGCAGCAGCTATTATCGCCAGGCCGACGCAGCGTTAGGGATGACCGCCAGCCAGTTTCGCCGCGGCGGCGCCGCCACCGTGGTAACCTGGACCACGGGCGACTGCGCGCTGGGTCGTTGCCTGGTGGCGCAGAGCGAGCGCGGCGTCTGCGCGGTGCTGCCGGGTGATAACGATGCGGCATTGCTCGACGACCTGCGCCGGCGCTTTCCCAATGCCGAGCTGCGTGAAGGCGACCCTGATTTTTGTCAGCAGATGGCCGAGATTTTCGCCCACCTCGACGACAGCCGGCGGCCGGTATCGCTGCCGCTGGATCTGCAGGGCACCGCGTTTCAGCTGCAGGTCTGGCAGGCGCTGCGGCAGATCCCGGCGGGTGAGACCCGCAGCTACCGCCAGGTGGCAGAGCATATTGGCCAGCCGCGGGCGGTAAGAGCCGTGGCCGGCGCCTGCGCGGCGAATTCGCTGGCGGTGATTGTTCCCTGCCACCGGGTGGTGCGTGAAGATGGCGCCCTGTCCGGTTATCGTTGGGGAACGGCGCGAAAAGCGCAGCTGCTGGCGCGCGAGGCCCAACATGAGGAGGAGTAATGCTCGATCTTTTTAGCGATACCCCACCGTGGCAGGAGCCGCTGGCCCCCGGCGCGGTGGTGCTGCGGCGATTTGCCCGCGAACGCGCCCCGGCGCTGCTGCAGGCGATAGCCGACGTCGCCAGTCAGTCGCCGTTTCGCCAGATGGTCACGCCGGGCGGGTACACCATGTCGGTCGCCATGACCAACTGCGGCGCGCTGGGCTGGACTACCGATCGCCACGGCTATTTGTACGCCCCGGTCGACCCGGTAACCGATCAAACCTGGCCGCCGATGCCTGCCGTATTTCATGAACTGGCGCTGGCGGCGGCCGCCGCCGGCGGCTACCCGGAGTTTTCCCCCGACGCCTGTTTGATTAACCGCTATTGTCCTGGCGCAAAACTGTCGTTGCATCAGGATAAAGATGAACAGGATCTGCGGGCGCCGATTGTCTCGGTCTCGCTGGGCTTGCCGGCTATCTTTCAGTTTGGCGGCTTGCAACGCAGCGACCCGCTGCAGCGGCTGCTGCTGGAGCATGGCGATGTGGTGCTCTGGGGCGGCGAGTCGCGCCTGTTTTATCATGGCATTCAGCCGCTGAAAGCGGGGCATCATCCGGAAACGGGCGACTGTCGTTACAATCTCACCTTCCGACAGGCGGGCGGTCGCCAGTATTAAAATAAGAATTATTCTTGATGTCATCGGCGAGCCGTTTAAACTGCTGGCTGTTTTGCTTTTGCGGATAGCCTGTTATGGAACTTCTCTCTCTCGTCTGGCGCCAGTACCGCTGGCCGTTTCTGGGCGTTATTGCTCTCAGCCTGCTCAGCGCCGCGCTGGGTATCGGCTTAATCGCTTTCATTAACCTGCGTCTGATTACCGCTGTCGATACCTCGCTGCGGGTCCTGCCGGAGTTTCTTGGTCTGCTGGGGCTGCTGATGGCGGTGACCCTGGGTTCGCAGCTGGCGCTAACCACCCTCGGCCACCATTTTGTCTATCGTCTGCGCGGTGAGTTTGTTAAACGCATCCTCGATACCCAGATTGAACAAGTAGAGAAGATCGGCAGCGCGTCGCTGCTTGCCGGGCTGACCAGCGATATCCGCAATATCACCATCGCCTTTGTGCGCCTGCCGGAGCTGGTGCAGGGGATCATTCTCACGTTCGGCTCCGCGGCCTACCTCGCCTGGCTGTCAGGAAAAATGATGCTGGTGACGGCGCTGTGGATGGCGCTCACCATCTGGGGCGGCTTTGTGCTGGTCTCGCGGGTGTACAAACATATGGCCAGCCTGCGCGAAACGGAAGATAAACTGTATCACGACTATCAGACGGTGCTGGAGGGGCGTAAAGAGCTGACCCTCAACCGCGAGCGCGCGGAGTATGTGTTTAACCAGCTCTACCTCCCGGACGCCCGGGAGTACCGGCATCATATCGTTCGCGCCGATACCTTCCACCTCAGCGCGGTCAACTGGTCGAATATTATGATGCTTGGCGCCATCGGGCTGGTGTTTTGGATGGCCAACAGCCTCGGCTGGGCCGATACCGCCGTGGCGGCGACCTATTCCCTGACGCTGCTGTTTCTGCGCACGCCGCTGCTCTCCGCCGTCGGCGCGCTGCCCACGCTGCTCAGCGCCCAGGTGGCGTTTAACAAGCTTCGTCAGTTCTCCCTCGCCCCGTACCGGGCCGACTTTCCCCGGCCGCAGGCGCATCCTGACTGGCAGACGCTGGAGCTGCGCGATGTCACCTTCCATTATCCGGACCAGCGCTTTGCGGTAGGGCCGCTTAATCTGACGCTGAAGCGCGGCGAGCTGGTGTTTCTGATAGGCGGCAACGGCAGCGGCAAGTCAACGCTGGCGATGCTCCTGACCGGCCTGTACCAGCCAATATCCGGTCAGATCCTCGTCGACGGCCAGCCGCTGGCGGCGGAGAGGCCAGAGGAGTACCGCAAACTGTTTTCCGCAGTGTTTACCGACGTCTGGCTGTTTGACCGCCTGCTCGGGCCGCAGGGCGAGGAGGCCGATCCGGCGCTGGTGGCGACATGGCTGGAGCGTCTGCAAATGGCTCACAAGCTGCAGCTGGAGAACGGAAAAATCGCCGACCTGCGGCTGTCGAAAGGGCAGAAGAAGCGCGTGGCGCTCCTGCTGGCGCTGGCCGAGTCCCGGGACATCATTCTGCTGGATGAATGGGCGGCGGATCAGGATCCGCATTTCCGCCGCGAGTTCTACCAGGTCCTGCTGCCGCTGATGCAGCAGATGGGCAAAACCGTGTTCGCCATCAGCCATGACGATCACTACTTCCAGCACGCCGATCGTCTGCTGGAGATGCGCGCCGGCCAGCTCGCCGAACTTACCGGCGAAGAGCGGGAACAGGCTTCCCGCGATGCGGTGGCCCGTACGGCCTGACAATCGCCACGCGCCCGGGGAAAAGCCCGGGCGCCGCTGAAATTTTCAGCGTCTACATCGCTGACGGTTATTATTTCCCCCTCCTCGCGCTATGCTTAAGGCTTCCGGCCCGCAGGCCGGCTCACCATTCTCAAAAGGATTGCCCGATCGATGTCCGTTTTGCATAAAAAAAGCGCCCGCTTGCGTGACGAAGAGCGCGCCCGTCTGATTTGGCTCTTGAGCACCGATAAAGCGGTGACTTCCGCGCTGCTGGGCAAACTGACGCTGGCTGAGCGCTATGATGAAGGGACGCTGGCCGATGACCTGGCCGAAGTGGAAATGCTGGTCTCGCATCTGCCGCCGCCGGATCTCGCCGATGCGCTGGAAGCGCTTCCCTATGACGCCCGCACCGCGCTATGGTGCCTGGTGCCCGACGATAAACGCGGCGAAGTGCTGCTGGAGGCCTCAGAGAACGTCTGGGGCGACCTGATCGACAAGATGAGCGACCCCGAGCTGCTGCAGGCCATGCAGCCGCTGGATATCGATGAACAGGTTTACCTGCTGCAGCATCTGCCGCGCAACCTGACCGGACGGCTGCTGGCGACCCTGCCGGCCGAGAAGCGCGCCCGTATTCGCCAGATTATGCGCTACGCTGACAACAGCGTCGGGTCGATCATGGAGTTTGAGGTCATTACGGTGCGACCGGAGGCCACCCTGGCGGCGGTGCAGCGCTATCTGCGGCGTCTCGGTAAAATGCCGGAAAACACCGATAAGCTGTTCGTTACCACCCGTAACAAGCTGCTGCTCGGCGAGCTGGAGCTGCAGACCATTCTGCTCAATGATGCGCAGAAGCGGGTGGGGGAGGTGATGGAGGGCGACCCGGTCACCTTTCAGCCGCACGAAGAGGCGGAGAAGGTGGCGCGCACCTTCGAACGCGACGACTTGCTCAGCGCCGCCGTCATTGATGCCGACGGCAAGCTGATCGGGCGCCTGACCATCGATGAGATCGTCGATGTGGTTTATGAAGAAACCGATAACGATCTGCGGCGGATGGGCGGCCTGAGCGATGAAGAGGATGTCTTCGCCCCGGTCAGCAAAGCGGTGAAAACCCGCTGGGCATGGCTGGCGGTCAATCTGTGTACGGCGTTTATTGCTTCCCGGGTCATCGACGGCTTCGAACACACCATTTCACAGCTGGTGGCGCTGGCCTCGCTGATGCCGATCGTCGCCGGCATCGGCGGCAACACCGGCAACCAGACGATCACCATGATCGTCCGGGCGATGGCGCTGCAGCAGATCCAGCCCGGCAGCTTTACCTTTCTGATCCTGCGTGAAATGGGCGTTGCGCTGATTAATGGCCTGGTGTGGGGCGGGATTATGGGGGCCATCACCTGGTGGCTGTATGACGATCCGCAGCTCGGCGGGGTGATGACGCTGGCCATGATGCTCAACCTGCTGATGGCGGCAATGATGGGCGTGATAATCCCGATGGTCATGGTGAAGTTGGGGCGTGACCCGGCGGTCGGCTCCAGCGTAATGATCACCGCCATCACCGACACCGGCGGCTTCTTTATTTTTCTGGGTCTGGCGACGCTGTTTCTAATGTAGCCTGCGCTTTTGCCCGCAGGCGGCGGGGGATGATCGCCATCGCGACAATCCCCGCCAGCACACCGATCGCCAGATTGCTGGTTCCCACCGTCGCGGCGACGGTCACCAGCATCACCAGCGTTTCCGGCCACGGATTACGCGCCAGCTCACCCGGGCGAATGCTGCGCCAGCTAAAGGTCTTCACCGCCACGATCACCATCACCCCGGCGAGAACCGCCATCGGGATCTTCGCCATCACCTGGCTGAGCGCTGTCACCAGCAGGAGCAGCACCAGGCCGGCGATTACCGTTGAGAGGCGGCTGCGGGCCCGGCCCATTTCCACGTTCACGATAGTCTGGCCGATCATCGCGCAGCCGGCGATGCCGCCATAGCAGCCGGCAAGGATATTGGCGATACCCAGCCCGGCGCTTTCCCGCGATTTGTTCGACGAGGTATGAGTGAGATCATCCACCAGCTTAGCCGTCAGCAAGGACTCCATCAGGCCGACAAAGGCGATGCTGAGGGCACACGGCCAGATTATCTGCAGGGTGGTCAGGTTCAGGGGAACGGTCAGGGCGGTGAACCCCGGCAGGCCACCGCTCATCGAGCCTTCATCGCCGACGGTCGGCAGCTGCTGGCCGGTGGTCGCGGTATAGAGGGTGAGCGCGACGATGGCGATCAGCGGCGCCGGGATAGCCTTAATAACGCGCGGCGCCCACAGGACGATAAGCAGCGTCAGGACGAACAGGCCAACGATTAGCGGTTGTCGACTCCAGAAATGCGGCACCTGAGCAAAGAAAATCAGGATCCCAAGGGCGTTGACGAACCCGGTCATCACCGCCGGGGGAATAAAGCGCATCAGGCGCGCCATGCCGCACAGACCAAACAAAATTTGAATAATACCCGCCAGAATGACAGCCGGTAAAATGTACCCCACGCCGTGCTGATGCACCATCGGGCCAATCACCAGCGCCACCGAGCCCGCGGCGGCGGTGACCATCGCCGGGCGTCCGCCGAAGACTGACATCGCCAGGCAGAGCACCACCGAAGCAATCAGGCTTACCTGCGGGTCAACGCCGGCAATGACTGAAAACGAAATCACTTCAGGGATGAGCGCCAGGGCGGTGAGCACGCCGGCCAGCACTTCGCGCGTCAGTAAAGACGGGGAGCGGAGGATGGGACGGAGGTTGCCGGAAGCGGCGGGGTCAGAAACTGGAGGCATAAAAAAAGTTCGCAGCTTATAAAAAAAGAGGGAGCGGTGTCAGGCCCTGCTTCCGTGCGGTCTGTCACAAAACCAGGGATGATAGCGCGGAATCTGTCAGCGCACCAGTACAAAAAGTGATTTGGTGTATACATTTATTAAACATTTTTATAACGGATCTCAAAACAGAACTTAAAATTTAAACAATATTTAAATTTTTGAGCTTCGGTGGTAACGTGAGGGGTGAGAATCGTATCACCTGCGCTAAATAAAAACAGCGAGTAAAGTAAGGCTCAAATCCGATGAATAAAAAGATGGCCGTACCACGCTCACAGGCGGTTGGNNGGACCAACACCCGCCATGAGCAAGAGACGGATGTATTGTTGATTGGCGGTGGCATTATGAGCGCCACACTGGGAACCTGGCTGCAGGAGCTTGAGCCAGACTGGTCTATTACCATGGTTGAGCAGATGTCCAGCGTGGCGGAAGAGAGCTCAAACGGGTGGAATAATGCGGGTACCGGCCACGCGGCGCTGATGGAGCTGAACTACACGCCGCAGACCGCCAACGGCATCAATATCGACAAAGCGGTCGACATCAACGAAGCCTTCCATATCTCGCGTCAGTTCTGGGCGCATCAGGTGACACGCGGCGTCCTGAACAAACCAAAATCTTTCATTAACAGCGTGCCGCACATGAGCTTTGTGTGGGGCGAAGATAACGTCAACTTCCTGCGTGCGCGCTACGCGGCGCTGCAGCAAAGTGAACTGTTCCGCGGTATTCGCTATTCTGAAGACCATCAGCAGATCAAAGCCTGGGCGCCGCTGGTGATGGAAGGCCGCGACCCGCTGCAAAAGGTCGCCGCCACTCGCTCAGAAGTGGGAACCGACGTCAACTATGGTGAAATTACCCGCCAGCTGATCGCCGGTCTGCAAAAGCATGATAATTTCTCCCTACAGCTGGGCACCGTGGTGCGTCGCTTCAAGCGCAACGCCGACAAGAGCTGGACGGTCACCCTGGCGGATGCCGACAATCGTCGTCAGAAGCGGGTCATTAAAGCTAAATTTATCTTTATCGGCGCCGGCGGCGCAGCGCTGACCCTGCTGCAGGAGACCGGCATTCCGCAGGCCAAAGAGTATGCGGGCTTCCCGGTCGGCGGCCAGTTCCTGGTCTGCGAAAATCCGGAGGTGGTGAACCACCATCTGGCGAAGGTCTACGGTCAGGCCGAAGTGGGCGCGCCGCCGATGTCGGTGCCGCACATCGATACCCGTATTATCGACGGTAAACGCGTGGTGCTGTTCGGACCATTCGCCACCTTCTCGACCCGTTTCCTGAAGAACGGTTCGCTGTGGGATCTGCTGGCCTCGACGAATACCTCAAATATTTTGCCAATGCTCAACGTCGGCCTGGACAACTTCGATCTGGTAAAATATCTGATTAGCCAGGTGATGCAGAAAGATAAAGATCGTCTGGCCGCGCTGTGCGAATATTATCCGGAAGCGCGGAAAGAGGACTGGCGGTTGTGGCAGGCCGGTCAGCGCGTGCAGATCATTAAGCGCGACGCGAAGAAGGGCGGGGTACTGCGCCTGGGCACCGAAGTGGTCAGCGATGATGAAGGCACCGTCGCGGCGCTTCTCGGCGCGTCGCCAGGGGCCTCCACCGCGGCGCCTATCATGCTGCAGCTAATGGAAAAAGTGTTTAAAGATAAAGTCAATTCGCCGGAATGGCAGGCCAAGCTGAAGGCGATCATCCCAACCTACGGTATTCGTCTTGACGGCAATCCGGCGGAGATCGAGAAAGCGCTGGCGTGGACCAGTGAAGTGCTGGAGCTGAAATATCAGCCAGCTGGGGCGGTGGATGAGGTACCGCAGGCGGAGCTGAAGCCGCTGAGCGGCGGCAAGCCGATGGCGGATATCGCGCTCTGATAAACGCTCTGACAAAAACGGCAGCCTGCGGGCTGCCGTTTTTTATTGCCGTTTGCGCTGTTCGCCTTAGCGGACGACGGCGTTGCCGATAGTCTCGTCGGCGCGCCAGATGCGATATTTCACATCGACATTGCTCGGCGTGTATACCACGATCGGCAGTTTGCTGTTGTAGCGCAGCATGGCGTCATCCCCGAGGCCGGCAGTGACAAATTTCTTCTCTTTTTTGCCGTCCGGGCAGGCCATCATGGTGGATACCGGGCCGCTCAGCTTCTCAAAGACATAGTAATCATAGCCCCAGCCTTCCAGGGTTTTACTTTCCAGTTCCCCGCCGAGACGATGATGGTTGCAGTCGACTTCCAGCGTCTGGCCGATCATCAGCTCAACCTTGAGCGCCGACTCATCCTGCTGCTGCGGCAGCTGAATAACCTGACGCTTCATGCCTTTTTCCGCTTTCGGGAACGGCGCGACTTTTTCCAGCGGCTGGTCTGCGGCCAATGCGCCAGCGGACATGCAGGCGGCGGTCAGCAGAGAAACGGCTAGCGTAGTGATTTTTTTCACGGTTGATCATCCTTTATTTTCGTTCCTGACAGAGATAGCCTATCATCACTCAGCTGAATGTTAAGATTTATTTACCAATTTTTGCAAAATGAATAGTGTTATCTACCGGTAAGACATCGGCCGCGCAGAGCGCAACAGAGGCGCTGGCGGGCCGCCAGCCCCCTGCCGGGAAAGCTATTCATTACGGCTATTTTTCGCTTCCTCAATAAACTCTTCATCGATTTCATCGGTATTGCCGGCATGTTCTCGTCCCGACAGCAGGTTCCAGCAGGCGATAAACAGGGCGGCGATCAGCGGCCCGATCACGAAGCCGTTGATACCGTAGATCTCCATGCCGCCCAGAGTGGCGATAAGGATCAGATAGTCCGGCATCCTGGTATCCTTGCCCACCAGCAGTGGACGCAGAATGTTATCCACCAGGCCAATCACAATCACAAAGAAGCCGACGATAAAGGCGCCCTGCCACAGCTGGCCGGTGGCGAAGAGGTAGATGGCCGCTGGCACCCAGATAATGGCCGAGCCCACCGCCGGGATAAGCGACAGAAACGCCATCAGCGCTCCCCAGAGAATGCTGCCGTCCAGACCGGCGATCCAGAAGGCAAAGCCACCCAGCGCCCCCTGCGCCAGCGCCACGGCGACGGTACCTTTTACCGTGGCGCGGGCCACAGCGGCGAATTTAGCGAACAAATGCTGCTTCACATAGCTTGATAACGGTAGAGACTCGAGGATCAACAGCACCAGATAAGGTCCATCCTTCAGCAGGAAAAACAGCAGATACAGCATGATGCCGAAGCTGACGGTGAAGCCAAAAGTCCCTTTGCCAATCAGAAACGCGCTGCCGGCCAGATACTGACCGCCTTTCAGAGCGGCATCAGAGAGCTGCTGCTGGATCTGCTGCGCGCTATCAAGGTTATGATCGGCGAGGAAGCTTCTGGCCCAGCCGGGAAGATGGGCGAACAGGCTGGCGACCACCGTCGGAAACTGGGTGTCGTTATGCTGTAGTTTGCTGTACACCAGGTTGAGCTCGTAGGCCAGCGAGGAGAGAATGATAGCCAGCGGCGTAAAAACGATAAGACAGATAATGACGATGGTCATCAGCGCCGCGAGGCCATTGCGCTCGCCGAGGCGGGTACGGATCTTGTTTTTGACCGGATTAAAAATCACCGCGAGGATCGCAGCCCAAAGGATGGCGGAATAATAGGGTGAGAGAACATCAAAAAAGGCCAGGGTTACAATGAAGACGATAAGGATGAAAAATCCTTTGGTAAGTCCATTAACTCTCATGTTATCCGCTCCTGCTTATGAGTCATACGGTCGAATAATAGATGCTACGACGTAATTTACCATCAGGATAGTCGTACATCTTCACGATACATTGAAGAAAGGGCACAAATTAAGCGAGCGGGCGGCAACAGGGGAAACAGGCATAAAAAAACCAGCCTTAAAAGGCTGGTTTCTGTGGAGTTTTTGGTCGGCACGAGAGGATTTGAACCTCCGACCCCCGACACCCCATGACGGTGCGCTACCAGGCTGCGCTACGTGCCGACGCGTGGGGAACAATATTACCCGTTCCCCAGGCGAATGCAAGCGGGTCACGCGCGATTGATTCATAATTAATCAATCAGTTAGCGATAAAGCGTTTTTCGTCAGTCAGGACCTGCAGCAACAGGCTGAGCTGCGGTTTCTGATCTTTAATTTTCTCGCCGTCGCGGCTCCAGGTGGTATAGGTGCCGTTATGGTTGAGGACCACGGTGATGGTCGGGGTGGTGATGGCCAGCGTATCGCCGTTGGCCGCGGTGACCCAGTTACGACGCCGCGCGGCGCTGAACAGATCTTCTCCCTGCGAGTACTCATTGGCCGGCGTCGAAACGTGAAGCAGGCGCTGCATCAGCGTAGTCATCACATCTTTGTTATCGGTCAGGGTGGCAATCTCCTGCGCCGGCGTGCCCGGCCAGTGAATAACCAGCGGCACCTGCAGCTGCTCGCGCGACCAGTCGAACGCGTCGTGTTTCGCATTCAGCGGCTTGCCGTGGCCGCCGGTAATAATTACCACCGTATTATCGAGTTTGCCGGCTTCGCGCAGCGCAGTCAGCACCCGATCGATCTGGGCATCAACGTCGCCTGCCGCCTTGCTGTAGCGGCGGACAAAGCCCTGCTGCTGCGTGTCGTCGAGAGTGGTGCCATTGAGCGAGATCCACGAGAACCAGCGATTCTCATCCTGCGCGTAACGGTCCAGCCAGCCGATCCACTGATTGGCCGTCTGCTCGTCGCTCTGGGTCTTCGCGCTCGGCAGCGAGAAATCGGAGAGCAGCGCCTGGCGATACAGCGGGCTGCTAAACCCATCGGAGGAGAAGAGGCCCAGCTGGTAGCCTTGCTGGTTGAGGGCAGTAATCAGCGCGGCGGGAATACGCGCCGAGAGGACACCGTCCATATAGCCAGGCGAAATACCGTAGAACAAGCCAAACAGGCCGCTGTCGGCGGTATTGCCCGAGCTCATATGCTGGGTAAAGTTAACGTTTTCTTTGGCAAATGCCGCCAGCGCCGGCATGGTCTTTTCAAACCGCGAGTAGTTCAGGTTGTCGACGGTGATCAGCAGCACGTTGTAGCCCGCGCCGAGGTCACGGTAGCGCAGGTTGCTAAGCGGATACTGGACCGATACCGCCTCCGGCGCCCCTTGCTCCACCAGACGACGCTGATAATCCTGGGCGTCGAGCAGGCCATGTTTCTCAAGGAAACGACGGGCGGTCATCGGATAGGAGAGCGGCAGATTCGCCCGCTGCATAGTGATCGGGCGATAGAAATTGGCGTCCGCCCAGATATAGACTAGGTGGCTGCTGACGAACGACAAAAAGAAGAACCAGGCGACCGGGCGGGCGTAATGGCGGCGGCGCGTCAGGCTGCGCAGCTTTTGCCAGCTCCAGGTGGCGAAGAGCATTTCAATCAAGAAGATGACCGGGACGCTGATAAACATCAGCTGCCAGTCGCGCGCCATCTCATTCTGGTCAGGGTTGATGACCAGCTCCCAGACGACCGGGTTTAAGTGCAGATGGAAGCGGGTAAAAACCTCGCTGTCTATCAGCAGCAGCGTCATCCCGGCGGTGGCAAGGATCACCGACAGGAAGCGCATCAGGCGCTGCGAGACCACGATAAAGGTCAACGGAAAGAGGATCAGCACATAGCTGGTAAACACCAGAAAGCTGAAATGCCCGACGAGACTGACGTACGAAAACAGTCGTCCGGCAAGCGTCGTCGGCCAGTCGGCGACAAAAAGGTAGCGGCTGCCGAGCACCATGGCCAACAACATGTTGAACAGGGCGAACCAGTGCCCCCAGCTAACCATCTGGGAGACTTTTTCTCGGTAGGGCTGACGTAGAGTCACCATATACTGTTGCTGTTATCCTTAATGCGCTGGATCGTCGTTAATCGAAGATTGCAAAGCCTGCGCGAAAGAACGGGCGATGGCCTGACGCTGCGCCGGCGCGACGCTACTGTTGATCAGGTTGGTCACCATATTGCCTAACACCATCAGTGAAAGGTCCACCGGGGCTTTGTGTGATTCCAGGACGTTCGTCAGCTCGCTGAGCAACTGTTCGACCTGTTGATCGCTATAGCGGGAAATTTGCGGCATAAACTCAAAATCTGTTTGTTCGTGAAAGGGCAACATATTACCGTAGCAGCAGCTTTTTTTCCGCATTTTTTCGCCGCGGCGCAAAAGCGCATCAATCGACGTTAGCGACGTCGAAATGTGTGGCGCCAGTTGCGTCGGCCACCCGGCGGTGGTTGAATACCGCCCGGTCTAAAAGGAGAGTTTAACATGAGTCTGGATATCGACCAGATTGCCCTGCATCAGTTAATCAAACGTGATGAACAAAATCTGGAGCTGGTGCTGCGCGAGTCACTGCTGGAGCCGAACGCGACGGTCGTCGAGATGATGGCTGAACTGCACCGGGTCTATAGCGCCAAAAGCAAAGCCTATGGCTTGTTCAATGAAGAGAGCGAACTGGCCCAAGCGCTGCGCCTGCAGCGTCAGGGGGAAGAAGAGTTTCTGGCGTTTAGCCGCGCGGCGACCGGTCGCCTGCGCGATGAGCTGGCGAAATACCCGTTCGCCGAAGGAGGCATTGTCCTCTTCTGCCAGTATCGTTACCTTGCGGTCGAGTATCTGCTGGTGGCGGTACTCAATAACCTGAGCAGTATGCGCGTCAACGAAGAGCTGGATATCCGCTCGACCCATTATCTGGATATTAACCATGCCGATATCGTCGCGCGCATCGATCTCACCGAATGGGAAACCAACCCGGAGTCGACCCGCTATCTGACCTTCCTGAAAGGGCGGGTAGGGCGCAAAGTGGCCGATTTCTTTATGGATTTCCTCGGCGCCAGCGAAGGGCTTAACGCCAAAGCGCAGAACCGCGGCCTGCTGCAGGCGGTGGATGACTTCGCCGCCGATGCCCAGCTTGATAAATCCGAGCGACAGAACGTGCGCCAGCAGGTCTACGCCTACTGCAACGAACAGCTGCAGGCTGGGGAAGAGATTGAGCTGGAGTCGCTGTCCAAAGAGCTCGCCGGCGTCAGCGAAAAGAGCTTCCAGGAATTCACCGCTGAGCAGGGCTATGAGCTGGAAGAGAGCTTCCCGGCGGATCGCAGCACCTTACGTCAGCTGACCAAGTTTGCCGGCAGCGGCGGCGGATTGACCATTAACTTCGACGCCATGCTGCTGGGCGAACGCGTATTCTGGGATCCCGCCACTGATACCCTGACCATTAAGGGTACCCCGCCGAATCTGCGCGACCAGCTGCAGCGCCGGACGTCAGGCGGCAATTAAGCCCTGCGCCACGGCGGCGCTACCGCTGAACGGGGACGATCTCCACGCCGCTCTGCACCAACTGTTGGCGCAGCGCGGCGTCGGGTTCTCCATCGACAATCAGCGTACTGGCGAGGCTCAGCTCGCCGATGGCAAAGGCCGACGCGGCGTTGAGCTTTTCCCGGGAGGCCATTACCACGGTTTCTGCCGCCCTGGCCGTCAGCGCGCGCTTGATGCCTGCCTCTTCGTAATCACCGGTGGTGAAACCCGCCCGCGGGTGGACGCCGGTCACCCCCATAAAGAACAGATCGGCGTTGATCCGCGCCATTCCCGCCAGCGTCTCGGCGCCGACGGCGACAACCGAATGTTTAAATACTCTGCCGCCGAGCAGGATCACCTCGATTCGCGGATGGTCCACCAGCGCCACGGCGATGCCAGGGCTGTGGGTGACCACCGTGCAGCTGAGGTCGGCGGGTAAAAAGCCGATCATCGCCGCGGTGGTGGTGCCGCCATCGACAATCACCACCTGTCCCGGCTGGATCATGGCGGCGGCGGCGCGGGCGACCGCCTGCTTGGAGTCGATCTGCACGCTTTTGCGCGTTTCAATTGGCGCAATGGCGGCGGAAACCGGCAATGCCCCGCCATGGACCCGCTGCAGTTTTCCCTCCGCCGCCAGCTCGCGCAGATCGCGGCGAATGGAGTCCTCGGAGACGTTAAACCGCTGGCTTAGCTCCCCGGACATCACCTGTTTTTCCTCGGTGAGGATCTGGAGGATCTGCTGTTTTCTCTGACTGGCGAGCATCGGTTTTCCTTCATCGAATGATCTTGTTTGTGCACGATTATGCATGTTATGGTGCCTGCTGTCACCTCAAAGGGGAAATAACATGCAAACACATGCACCGCACGTCCGCCACGTTCGCGAGACGCTGCTCTCGGATAACTGGTACACGTTGAAAAAATATACCTTCGAACTGCTGCGTCGGGACGGTCGCTGGCAGGAGCAGAGCCGCGAGGCTTATGACCGGGGCAACGGCGCAGTCATTTTACTCTACAACCGGGAAAAGCGGACGGTGGTCCTGACCCGTCAGTTCCGTTTTCCGGTATTTACTCATGGCCACGACGGATATCTCATTGAGGCGGCTGCCGGGCTGTTGGATAACGCCTCGCCGGAGGCGCGGATCGTTGCCGAAGCGGAAGAGGAGACCGGCTTTCGCGTGACCCGTGTCGAACCCGTCTTCACCGTCTTTATGAGCCCCGGCTCCGTCACCGAAAAACTCTACTTTTTTATCGCCGAATATCAGGCCGATGACCGTCGGGGCGACGGCGGCGGACTGGCGGCGGAAGGTGAGGACATTGAAGTACTGGAGTGGCCGCTGACGCGGGCGCTGCAGGCCATTCGCGATGGCGAGATCATGGATGCTAAAACCATTATCCTGCTGCAACACCTGGCGCTGAATGCCGACACGCTCCTCGCCGGCTGAGCGGCAAGGAGCGGGGAGTTAACGCAGCTCGCGGGCAATGGCGCTGTACATCAGCGCCGCTTCCAACGGCTGAGCGTTGAAGGAAGGTTCCGCCTGCGGCCAGGTCGACCACTGGACGATCACCAGGTGTTCCGCGCGGTTCACCATGATCACCTGGCCGTAGATCCCCAGCGCCCACAGCGACCCTTTAAGCCCTTCCTGCGGCGTCGGCTGGACGTTTTGCGCATTCGCCGGAATCGCGTTATTCCACCACTGATAGCCGTAAATACCCTCCGGATGCGCTGCCGAGACCGAGTTTAGCGCCTTGGTCCAGCTGGCGGCTTGATCGAACCAGCCAGTCGGCACCAGCTGTTTGCCATTGCTTAACCGACCGTCACGGGCGACGAATTCACCAAAGCGGCCCCAGTCTTCAAGGGTGGCGTTAAAGCCGTGGGCGCCGACGTCGTGCTTCCCTTGCTGATAAGCATGCCACACGCCGTCGTGGGCCATCCCGGCCGGCTGCCATAGAGCCTGTTCAAGCCAGGCGGCCAGCGACATGCCGGTGGCGCGCTCCAGGATATCCCCAAGCAGCCAGGCGCCGACGGAAGAGTAGGACCACTGCTCGCCCGCCGGGTGTTGACGCGCCAGGCCGGTGACGATCTTACGCACGCAGGCATAGGCGCCGGGGTGCGCTTCACACTGGGTCAGGCGGGCGAAATGCGACTGCGGGTCGGTGTAGTCTTCATTCCATTCCACCCCGCTGGTGTGTTGAATCAACTGCTTCAGCGTTACGCCGTCCCAGGCGGTGCCTTTCAGTTCGGGTTCATAAACGGTAATCAGGTCATTAAGGGAGTGGATTTTACCCTGTTGAATGGCGATACCGACCAGCGTCGAGACCACCGATTTGCCTACCGAGCGCGAGGTCCACAGGGTGGTGTCGGTATTACCTTCGGCGAGATATTTCCAGGCGACTTTACCATCTTTCAGCACCAGCATACCGCTGACGTTCTCGCGCTTCAGGTAATCCTGCAAATTCCAGGTGTGGCCGTTGAGCGTATAGCGGGCATCGGTCAGTTGTTTTTCAGCGCGCTCCAGCGGCGTCGAGGCGCCGTGGCGGAAGACATCGCCGGCATAGTTGCGATAGTCATTGCGAAAGCCAATCACGCGTGAAGTCTGATCCCAGCTGAGCATGTCTTTGGCCGCGGATAGCGTTTGATCGTAAGGCGTTGGGCAGACATCCAGCGTCAGGCTGCCGCAGTGTTGCGCCATTGCCGCCGCCGGCAGAGCCGCCAATATTAACGCCAGGGCCAGTGGTTTTCTTATCATTGTCATTTCCTCGTTTGCCATAGATTCGCTGCGCAGTATATAAATCGGCGCGCGCCGGCTAAAATCAGCACATGGGGGATTTTCCCCCTTAAGGGAGAAAAGGATGAAAACCCTACAGTACTCATTCGCACAGATTGAAGCCTTCGCGACGATTGCTGAGACCGGCAGCCTGTCGCAGGCGGCCATTCGTTTAGCTAAAGACCGGACCACGCTGCGCGATCTGCTGGACTATCTGGAAGATGCTCTGGGCTACCGGCTGTTCAGCCGTGAAGGACGTAGCCTGACGCTAACTGCCGAGGGTGAGCAGCTGTTTCGCCAGGCGCATCTGCTGTTGCGTCAGGCGCAGGCTTTCGAGTCTTTTGCGCAAACGCTGCCGCAAACCGCCGGGCAGGCGCTGCGTCTGGTGTACGATCCCTTCGTGCCGCGTGAATTTCTCTGTGCGCTGGCCGATAACCTGGCCCGACGGCAGATCCGCCTGAGCTGCTGGAGCGCCTCGCGTCGCGAAGCCGAGCAGGCGCTGAGCGATGGCGTGGCGGAGATGGCGATATGTCAGGCTAACAACCGCACGCTGGGGAGCGAAATGGAGTGGCGGGCGCTCGGCACCGTGGATCTGCGTTTCTACGCGGCGGACAGCCTGTTCCACGACGCTCCGCGGCCGCTGACGCTATTGAATCTTTCGTTGACGCCGCAGTTAGTGATGCACCGGCGCAGTGACGATCAAATCGCCCGCCGGCTGCAGATTTCCGGCCATACGCTGGAGCAGGGGAGGGGCTGGGGGTTTTTACCGGACCATTTGCGGCCAGGCGAGTGGCAGGGAGTCAGTGAAATCGCGACGGAGGTCGGCAGTCAGGGGCTGAACGTCACTATGGTGATGCTCTGGCTGCCCGGAATGAATAAGCATCGGATGCTTAGCGACATCGTGCACGAGGCGCCGGAGCTTTGGCAGCGCAGATAACAAAACGCCCCGGAGCCTGAGACCCCGGGGCGCTTGCCATACAACTTGCTATCGGCGATTACGCGCGAACGAAGTCGATGTGAGTCAGTTTCGGCTTGAACGCGTGGCGCTGAACAGCCTGAACTTTGACTTTTTCTTCTTTGCCATCAACAACGACGGTCAGAACTTCGCTGTAAAACTCAGCTTTGTCCTGCATGTTCCATACTTTGTCGTGGTCCAGTTCGATAGCAACCGGAGCAGCTGCGCCACCGTAGATGATTGCCGGGAACTTGTTAGCTGCGCGCAGGCGGCGGCTCGCACCCTTACCCTGCTCTTTACGTACTTCTGCGTTGATAGTAAACATTGATGTCTCTCTATATATAAAGCCTGCTACAGGCGACCCAGCAACAGGCGGATTATCTGCTTTGCGAATGCAAAAGCGGGCGGCATTATAGCCGCCAAACGACACCCGGGCAATCAAAACCTCAGCTTTCCGGTAATTAACGCAGCTCGTTGGCGCGACGAAAACGCCCCTGATAATCGAACACTTTTTCCCGCACCTGCCAGTACTGCCCCTTCATGCGGGCGACGACAAAGTCCGGATGGCGCAGCAGCGCCTGCTGGGTCACGATATCCGCCGGCGTTATCCAGCGCAGCGGCACCCCGGGGGTGCGGGTATGCGGGCGAATAAACAGTTGTTCGAAGGCGGTGCGCTGGGCGGGGGTCTGCAGACGGAAGCGCTCACTGACATCCGCCCCGTCTTCATCGTAGTAGGTGATTTTCAGCCACGGGCCCTTCTCGTCGCCGCCGTGCTGCAGGGCCATGCCGCTGCAGCGCAGCACCAGCGCGTCCTTCAGTTTCAGCGCCGCCTTCAGCATATCGTCCGGGTCAACCAGTATAGTGTCGCACTCCCGGCAACGGCGGGCGGCGATGTCGTTTTCCGCATTACACTGCGGGCAGTTTTTAAAGCGAAAGCGGAAGTCGCACTGTTCGCGGTGGCCGTCGTCATCTTCGAACCACCCCTGGCAGCGGCGGCCAAAGTGTTCAATCAAGGTGCCGTCGGCGGTGGTTTTGCCCCAGAAGGTATTGGCGAAGCCGCAGGCTGGGCAGAAGACCTGCACCGGCACGTTGTCGCTTTTGCCCTTCGGCGTCCCTACTTCCGGGGCATACAGGTCATGCGGATTGCCGGCGTAGTCGAGGATCAGACAGTCGGTTTTCCCCGGCGCCAGGCGCAGACCGCGGCCAACGATCTGTTGGTAAAGACTCACCGACTCGGTGGGGCGGAGGATGGCGATCAGGTCGACGTGCGGGGCGTCGAAGCCGGTGGTCAGCACCGCGACGTTCACCAGATAGCGATACGCCTGCGCTTTAAAGGCCTCGATGATGCGATCCCGCTCCGGCCCAGGCGTTTCGCCGGTGATCAGCGCCGCCTGGCCTACCGGCAGCAGGCCGGTCACTTCCCGGGCGTGTTCCACGGTGGCGGCAAAGATCATCACCCCTTTGCGGTTTTCGGCGAACTCCACGATCTGGCTGACAATATGCGGCGTGATACGCTGTTGTTTTTTCAGCTCATGGTTAAGATCGGCTTCGCTGAACAGGCCGTTGCTTTGCGCCTGCAGGCGGCTGAAATCGTACTGCACCACCGGCATATCGAGGCGCTCCGGCGGCGTCAGATAGCCGTGTTTAATCATATAGCGCAGCGGTAGCTCATAGATGCAGTCGCGGAACAGGGCCTTTTCATCGCCGCGCACCATCCCATGATAATGGAACTGATAGATCCAGCCCTTGCCAAGGCGGAACGGCGTGGCCGTCAGGCCGAGCAGCCGGATCTGCGGATTGACCTGCCGCAGGTGACCGATGATCTGCTGATACTGGCTGTCGTCATCATCGCTGATGCGGTGGCATTCATCGACGATGAGTAGCGAAAATTCGCTGCGAAACTGGTCGAGATTGCGCGCCACCGACTGCACGCTGCCGAACACCACTTTGCCGTGGCTCTCTTTTCGCTGCAGACCGGCGGCGAAGATATCCGCCTCGAGGCCAAGGGCGCAGTATTTGGCATGGTTCTGCGCCACCAGCTCTTTGACATGGGCCAGCACCAGCACGCGGCCGCGCGCCAGCCTGGCAAGCTCGGCGATCACCAGACTTTTGCCCGCGCCGGTGGGCAGGACAATCGCCGCCGGCTCGGTATGGCGACGGAACCAGGCGAGGGTGGCATCGACGGCTTCTTGTTGGTAAGGACGTAATGTAAAAGTCATGAATTCACGGGGCTAATTAACTGGCGAATAGTATGCCATGAATCTTTTCCCTTGAGTGGTGTTAAGAGCCCGTTATACTAGCCGGTGAAATTCTTCTTTTTCGGGCGATTTGCCCGCTCCAGCACTATGACAGGCTAAAAAAATCTCATGCGACTTGATAAGTTTATCGCTCAGCAGCTGGGCGTCAGCCGGGCTATTGCCGGGCGTGAAATTCGCGGCAGCCGCGTTACCGTGGACGGCGACATTGTGAAAGATGCCTCTTTTAAGCTCCAGCCGGAGCACGAGGTGGAGTATGACGGAAATACGCTGACCCAGCAGAATGGCCCGCGTTACTTTATGCTCAACAAGCCGCAAGGGTACGTCTGTTCCACCGACGATCCCGATCATCCGACTATCCTTTATTTCCTCGACGAGCCGGTGGCGCATAAGCTGCACGCCGCCGGACGGCTGGATATCGACACCACCGGGCTGGTGCTGATGACCGATGACGGCCAGTGGTCGCATCGCATTACCTCGCCGCGCCACCACTGTGAAAAAACCTATCTGGTGGCGCTGGAAAGCCCGCTGGCGGAAGGGACCGCGGAGCTGTTCGCCAAAGGCGTTCAGCTGCATAACGAAAAAGATCTCACCAAATCGGCGTTGCTGGAAGTTATCACTCCGACCGAAGTGCGCCTCACCATCAGCGAAGGCCGCTACCATCAGGTGAAACGCATGTTCGCCGCCGTGGGCAACCACGTGGTTGGCCTGCATCGGGAACGCATCGGCGACATCCTGCTGGATGAATCGCTGGCGCCGGGTGAATATCGTCCGCTGACGGAAGCGGAAATCGCCAGCGTGGGCGCCCCGCAGCCACGGAGTAAAACGTGACGCTGAAGCAAAATTCTTCACTGGGGATTGTGTTTATCCTTGGCCTGCTGGCCATGCTGATGCCGCTGTCTATTGATATGTATCTTCCGGCCCTGCCGGTGATCGCCGCCCAGTATAACGTCCCGGACGGCAGCGCGCAGATGACGCTCAGCACCTATATCCTCGGCTTTGCGCTGGGTCAGCTGCTGTACGGCCCGATGGCGGACAGCCTTGGCCGCAAGCCGGTGATCCTCGGCGGGACGCTGGTCTTCGCGGCGGCGGCGGTAGCCTGCGCCCTGTCGCAAACCGTCGATATGCTGATTGTCATGCGTTTCTTCCACGGTCTGGCAGCCGCGGCGGCCAGCGTGGTGATTAACGCCCTGATGCGCGACATCTATCCGAAAGATGAGTTTTCGCGCATGATGTCGTTTGTCATGCTGGTCACGACCATTGCGCCGCTGGTGGCGCCGATGGTCGGCGGGGCGGTGTTGGTCTGGTTCAGCTGGCATGCCATCTTTTGGATCCTCGCCCTGGTGGCCCTGCTGGCCTCGCTGATGATCGGCCTGTTTGTCCGCGAAACGCTGCCGGCTGAAAGGCGTCAGCCGTTCCATCTGCGCACCACGCTGGGTAACTTTGCCACGCTGTTCCGCCACAAGCGGGTACTGAGCTATATGCTGGCGAGCGGCTTTAGCTTCGCGGGCATGTTCTCTTTCCTTAGCGCCGGTCCCTTTGTCTACATCAATATAAACCACGTCGCGCCTCAGCACTTTGGCTACTATTTTGCGCTGAACATCGTTTTTCTGTTTCTGATGACCATGTTCAACAGCCGGTTTGTGCGGCGGGTAGGGGCGTTGCGTATGTTCCGCGCCGGGCTGTGGATCCAGTTTGCCATGGCGGTGTGGATGGTGGTCTGCGCGCTGCTGGATGTCGGCTTTTGGTCACTGGTGATCGGCGTAGCGGCCTTTGTCGGCTGCGTATCCATGGTGTCGTCTAACGCCATGGCGGTGATCCTCGATGAGTTTCCGCATATGGCGGGCACTGCTTCGTCGCTGGCGGGGACTTTCCGTTTCGGTATCGGGGCAATTATCGGCGCGCTGCTGTCAATGGCGACGTTTACCACCGCCTGGCCGATGCTGATCTCTATTGCCTTCTGCGCAACCTGCTCTATTTTCTTCTCGCTTTACGCATCCCGGCGGCGAAAAATCGCACGCTAGGTCACATTTTCAGGGGCGAAATCGCCCCTTTCTTGATGCATGTCAACCGCAATGGGCTTCAGGGTTCTGCGATTTGTTTCCTTTATGTAAAATCAATTAGTGTAAAAAGTCGCATTGTTGCGATAAAAAAGTTGTTTTGGATCACAGAAACGGGTACATATAGCGCCAATCGGCTCGCCGGGTATAAAAAATAAAGCGCTGGATTATAAGCGCTTAACCCTGGTCCGCCGCCGCTGTAAACGTTTTCTGCCTCAAGGCAGGACTATTTGTCAACAGTGTGTTAATATTGATGTAAATTTATTGTGAAGCCTTTTGCTTCCGGGGAAACCAAGTGAATACACAACAACTCTCTATCGTACACCGTCTGCCGCAGAGCTATCGCTGGCTGGCCGGTTTTGCGGGTTCCAGAGTTGAACCGATTCCGCAAAACGGCGCGCAGAACGAGAACAGTCTCGTTGCCCTTAAATTGCTGAGCCCGGACGGTGAGAAAGCCTGGCCGGTGATGCATAAGCTCAGCCAGGCGTTAAGCGACATCGAAGTCGACTGTTCCGTGCTGGAGTGCGAAGGTGAACCCTGCCTGTTCGTTAACCTGCAGGATGAGTTTGCCGCCACCTGTCGTCTGAAAAACTTTGGCGTGGCCATCGCCGAGCCCTTCTCCGGCAATAACCCTTTCTGACCGTCAGCTTAGCGCCAGCAGCTGGCGGGTATACTCATGCCGGGGTGCGCTGAAGACGGACTTGCACTCGCCCTGTTCGACCACCTCTCCCTGACGCAGCACCATCACCTGGTGACACAGCGCCCGCACCACGCCTAAATCATGGCTGATAAAAATATAGGCCAGCTGATGCTTTCGCTGTAAGGCTTTCAGCAGGTTCAGAATCTGCGCCTGAACGGTTTTGTCCAGCGATGAGGTCGGTTCATCGAGGACGATCAGCTGCGGTTTGACGATCAACGCTCTGGCGATGGCGATACGCTGTCGCTGGCCACCGGAGAACGCCGCCGGATAGCGCTGGCGGCTGGCCGGGTCGAGGCCGACCTCCTGCATGGCAAGGATCACCGCCTGTTCGCGTTCGGCCGCCGTCAGCGTCGGCTGGTGGACGCGCAAGCCTTCCTCAATGATCTGCTGCGCCGTGAGGCGCGGATTGAGCGACGAGTTCGGATCCTGAAAAACCACCTGCATCTGTCGGCGCAGCGGTAGCAGCTGTCGGCGGTTACGCCCCTGAATCGGCTGGCCGGCGAAGGTTATCTTGCCCCCGGACGGGATCAGGCGCAGCAGGGCCAGGCCGGTGGTGCTTTTACCGGAACCCGACTCCCCCACCAGGCCCAGCGTCTCGCCGGCGCGCAGCTGAAAGCTGAGGCTGTTGACCACCCGATGATGATCGACCACCCGACGCAGGATCCCTTTGCGAACGGGAAACGCCACCTTTAAATCGTCCGCCTGCAGCAGCACCGGGGCATCGGCGGCCAGCGGCACCGGCTCCCCGTCCGGCTCGCTATCCAGCAGGCGTTGGGTGTAGGGATGCGCTGGCGCGCTGAACAGCGCCCGACAGTCATTGTGTTCCACGCAGCGGCCGTTCTGCATAACCGCCACCCGGTCAGCCAGCTGGCGGACGATGCTCAGGTTATGAGTGATAAACAGCAGCCCCATGTTCAGCTCCTGCTTCAGCTCGCGCAGCAGTTGCAGAATTTGCGCCTGCACCGATACGTCCAGGGCGGTAGTCGGCTCGTCGGCGATCAGCAGCTCCGGGCGAGTTAGCAGCGCCATGGCGATCATCACCCGCTGGCGCTCGCCACCGGAGAGCTGATGCGGATAGTCCGCCAGCCGCCGCGGCGCCTGACGGATCCCGACGCGCTCCAGGCAGTCGAGGATCTCCCCGCGCGCCGCCTGTTTGCGCATTCCCCGGTGTAACGACAGCACCTCGTAGAGCTGTTTTTCCAGGGTGTGCAGGGGATTGAGCGATACCATCGGCTCCTGAAAGATCATCGCGATCCGGTTGCCGCGCACGCCGCGCAGGGTCGCCTCATCCGCATGCAGCAGCGACTGGCCATGAAAACGGATGTCACCGCTGGGGTAGCTGGCCGGCGGGGTAGGGAGCAGCCGCAGCACCGACAGGGCGGAGATGCTCTTACCTGAGCCGGATTCGCCCACCAGGGCCAGCGTTTCGCCGACCGCCACCTCGAGCGACAGATTATGCACCACGGTCTGCGTCTCACCCTGCTGGCGAAAGGCAATAGAGAGATTGTCGATAGCTAACAGCGGGTGGGTCATATTACACCGCCTTACTGGGATCAAAGGCGTCGCGAACCGCTTCACCAATAAAAATCAGTAGCGTCAGCAGCACGGCGACGGAGAGAAACGCGGCAATGCCCAGCCAGGGCGCCTGCAGGTTGTTTTTGCCCTGCAGCAGCAGCTCGCCGAGGGAGGGGGAGCCGAGCGGCAGGCCGAAGCCGAGAAAATCCAGCGACGTCAGGGTGGTAATGGAGCTGCACAGGATAAAGGGCAGAAAGGTGAGGGTCGCCACCATCGCGTTGGGCAACATATGCCGCAGGATGATCTGCCGGTCGCTAACCCCTAACGCCTGCGCCGCCCGAACATAGTCGTAGTTGCGGGTGCGGAGAAATTCCGCGCGCACCACGCCCACCAGCGTCATCCAGCCAAAGAGAACGGTGATTGCCAGCAGCCACCAGAAGCCCGGCTGCACGACGCTGGAGAGCAGGATGATCAGGAACAGCGTTGGCATGCCGGACCAGACTTCGATAAAGCGCTGTCCCCACAGGTCGATTTTACCGCCGTAGTAACCCTGTATCGCCCCGGCCAGCACCCCCAGCACGCTGGAGAACAGCGTCAGCAGCAGACCGAAGAGCACCGAGATGCGTGTCCCATAGAGGATCCGCGCCAGCACATCGCCGCCGTTGGCGTCGGTGCCGAGCCAGTTGCTGGCCGAGGGCGGCGATGGAAAGGGAACCGTGCTGGCAAAATTAATTGTCGTCGCGCCGAAGCGCACTGGCGGCCATAGCGCCCAGCCGTGAGTCGCCAGCTGCTGCTGCAGCCAGGGATCCTGATAGTCGGCGGCGGTGGCGAACGCGCCGCCGAAGGTTTGCTCGGTGTAGTTTTTTAACACCGGGACGTACAGCTGGCCCCGGTACTGCACCAGCAGCGGGCGGTCGTTGGCCAGCAGCTCGGCGCCCAGGCTGCAAAGGAAGAGAATTAAAAACAGCCACAGCGACCAGTAGCCGCGACGGTTGTGGCGAAAGCGCGCCCAGCGGGCCTGATTAACGGGACTGAAGAAAGACATTAGCGGCCCTCAAAATCAATGCGCGGGTCGACCAGCGTATAGCTGATATCGCTGACGATATTCAGCAGCAGGCCAATCAGAGTGAAAATATAGAGCGTGCCAAACATCACCGGATAGTCGCGGGAGACCGTCGCTTCATAGCCCAGCAGACCCAGGCCGTTTAGCGAGAACATCACTTCGATCAGCAACGAGCCGGTAAAGAACATACTGATAAAGGTGGCCGGGAAGCCGGCGATTACCAGCAGCATGGCGTTACGGAACACGTGTCCCCAGAGGATCTGTTTCTCACCAACGCCTTTGGCGCGGGCGGTGACCACATACTGTTTGCGGATCTCGTCGAGGAAGCTGTTTTTGGTCAGCATAGTCAGCGCGGCAAAGCCGCCAATTACCGTCGCCAGCACCGGCAGGGTGATGTGCCACAGGTAGTCGAGGATCTTCTGATACCAGGGGAGGGTGTCGAAATTTGGCGAGACCAGACCGCGCAGCGGGAAGAGGTCGAAATAGCTGCCGCCGGCAAAAATCACGATCAGCAGGATGGCGAACAGAAAGGCAGGGATCGCATAGCCAATGATAATCAGCGTACTGCTCCAGATATCAAAGCGGCTGCCGTTGCTGACCGCTTTGCGGATGCCCAGCGGAATGGAGACCAGATAGATAATCAGCGTGCTCCACAGCCCGAGGCTCACCGAGACCGGCAGGCTGTCTTTAATCAGCTGCAGCACGGACGCGCTGCGAAACAGGCTGTCGCCGAAATCAAAGCGCAGATAATCGCTCAGCATCTTCAGATAGCGTTCGTGCAGCGGTTTATCGAAGCCGTAGCGGTGGGTGATCTCGGCGATGACTTCCGGGTCGAGGCCGCGCCCGCCGCGATAGTGACCCTCGCTGATATTGCCTGCGCCGGTGCGGGCATGGCTGGCGCCCATGCCGCCGTCGCCAGCCCCCGGCATCCCGCCGCGCTGATTAAACTCGATGGCGGCGATGGCCTGATCGACCGGGCCGCCAGGCGCGATCTGGACAATAAAAAAGTTAATGGTGATGATGGCCCACAGGGTGGGGATGACTAACAGCAAACGGCGGATCAGGTAGCTGCCCATGGGATGTCCTTAGCGTCTGTCCGCAGGGAGGGTGGCCGCTTTGTTCACGTCGTACCACCAGGTATCGAGGCCGGACGAATAGATGGGGCGGGTCGCGGGGAAAGAGAACTTATTCCACCACGCGGTGCGGTCCTGCGCCATATACCACATCGGCAACATGTAGTTATTCCAGGTCAGCACACGATCCAGTGCCCGACCGAGAGGGATCAGTTTCTGCTTATTGCCCTGCCACTGCAGGATCTGCGCAATCAGCTTATCCACTACCGGGCTTTGCACCCCGGGCGCGTTGTAGCTGGAGTGAATATAGTCGGACGCCCAGGAGATTTGCAGGTCGGTCCCCGGCCAGGGCATGGCGCGCCACAGGCTTGGCATCATGTCGTAATCCCGGCTGCGGCGGCGGTTGCTGTACTGCGAATTATCAACCTGACGAATATCCATGACGATCCCCAGACGCTGTAGGTTGTGCTGAAACGGCAGCACCCAGCGGTCATTGCCCCCGGCCGGCAGCAGTAGCTCAAAGCGCAGCGGCTTGCCGGTGGCGGCGTTGACCCGGCGCTGGTTCTTCACCGTCCAGCCCGCCGCATTGAGCAGGGCGTCGGCTTTGAGTAAGTTTGCGCGGTCGAAGCCATCGCCGCGGGAGACCGGCGGCTGGTAAACCTGGCTGAAGAGCTCCGGGGGCAGTTCGTTTTTCATCGGCGTCAGCAGGGCCAGCTCGGCTGCGTCAGGCAGGCTGCGGGCGGCATATTCGGTGTTCTGGAAATAGCTGTTGGCGCGCTGATAGGCGCTGTAAAACAGCGCCTTGTTCATCCATTCGAAATCGAACGCCAGGGTAATGGCCTGCCGCACCCGGCGATCGGCAAAAATCGGGCGCTGAATATTGAACGCCAGCCACTGGGTATCCTGCGCCGAGGTATTGGTATGCTCATCTTTAATGATGTAGCCGCGGCTGAAGTTGCGACCGACGTAGCGGGTAGCCCAGTTTTTGGCGACGGTCTCTTCCCGGCGATCGACGGCTCCCGCTTTAAAGGCTTCGAAAGCGACATTGTCGTCGAGATAATAGTCATAGCGCAGCGTATCGAAATTCCAGCGACCGCGGTTGACCGGCAGGTCGGCCGCCCAGTAGTCGGCGACGCGGGAATAGGTAATATATTGCCCCATTCGCCAGGCGCTGATGCGGTATGGCCCGCTGGCCAGCGGCGGCTTCGACAGCGGGTCGCTGAGTTTGTGCTGGCGCCAGAACGCCTCGGGCATCACCGGCAGGCTCAGCAGACTCAGCATGTTCTCTTTGCCGGGCTGGCCGAGGTCAATACGCACGGTCAACGGCGCGATGGCCTTCACGGTGGTGCCTTTATAAAACAGGCGAAACTGCGGCACCCCTTCGGTCATAAACTTGTTGAAGGTAAACGCCACATCGCGGGCGGTGATCGGCGTGCCGTCATGGAAGCGGGCGCGCGGGTTGAGCGCGATCTCCATCCAGGAATAGTCCTCGGCATAGCGCGCCCGCTCGGCAATCAGCGGGTAGTAGCTGCCGGGCTCATCATCCGAGGTGGTGAACAGGGTATCGTAGAGCGCCTCCGTGCGTACCGCGGGGTTGCCGCGCAGCGCATAACGGTTGAAGTTATCAAAGGTGCCGATCGCCGCCAGGGTGAGGGTGCCGCCTTTCGGCGCCCTGGGATTGACGTAATCAAAATGACTGAAACCGGCGGCGTATTTCGGTTCGCCGATAATCGCGAAGGCTACGCTTTCCTGAATGGTTTGCGCCTTAGCGTCCAGGCTAAACAGAGCCAGCAGAATCAGAAAGAGGCGCGCATACATAGGCGGCAGAATACCCTGTCATGGCCGGCCCCCATGGCCGACATCCGTTCCCGCATCATAAGTGAGACTTAGCGCGTTGTGAAATAGTTCGCGGGTTCATCGTGCGCAGCCACCAGCCCGGCCAGCGACAGCGGTCGGCTGATCCAGTACCCCTGCAGGAAATGAACGCCCTGGCCGCGAAGCCACTCCGCCTGTTCCTGGGTCTCCACCCCTTCGGCGACGGTCATTAATTTCAGCCGGCGGCTGAGGGTCAGTACCGCATCCAGCACCGGCGAGGTTACTGTTTCAGTACCAATCGCCTGCACAAAACCGCGATCGATCTTCAGATAATCGAAGTTATAGCGTTCGAGATAGATCAGCGCGCTATGCCCGGTGCCGAAATCATCAATCGCGATTTCGAATCCCTGGCGGTGGAGCCAGGCGAAGTTAGCCATCGATTTTTCTTTATCAATCATCGCCCGCTCGGTTACCTCCAGCACCACGTGAAAGTGGTCGGCTGGCAGCGCGGCGGCGAAGCGCAGCATATCGTCGCGGAAGCTGTCGGCCTGCAGATGGGCAGGGGAAATATTCAGCCCCAGCTTCACGCCGCGCGGCAGAATACGCTTCAACACCGCAGCGTCGCTGGCGATCAGCGCGAGCAGGTGATGGGTTAGCGGCACGATCATCTGCTGGGTTTCGGCCAGGTTAATAAAAACGTCGGGCGGAATTTCACCAACCACCGGATGGCGCCAGCGCATTAGGACCTCCACGCCGCTGATACGTAGAGTCTGAGCATTAACCACCGGCTGATAAACGATGTAGAACTGGTTATTTTTGATCCCCAGCAGAATGGATTTTCGCGGATCCGATTTGATCGTCAGCACGTAATAGCAGAGCAGCCCCGCCAGCAGGCCGCAGACGACCCCGAGCAGCAGAGCAAACTGCGTATTTTCCGCCAGCCAGCTGTTGGCATACAGGTAGACCTTCAGCGGTAAGCCCTCGATCTGTGCCTGGCGGATCGGCGCGTTATGCAGCGTTTGCGGATCCACCAGCCGATTACTGAAGGTGGAGATAGCGGTGTGATCGATGGCCAGCGCAATGCCGCTGAAATCGTTTTGCCGCGCGGAATAGAGGATATACGGCGTGAGATTAGCGTTAATCGACACAAAAATGCCGCTGTTTTGATCGCCGGGTTTACCTACCCACAGCGCCAGCGCCGCGCTCTTCGGCATCATCGGCGTGCCTGGTAAAATCGCCATAGCAACGGGTTTGCTGATATCGATGGCCGGGATCAGCTGGCTGAGGGGCGTATTCATGGCTCCCGTAGCCGATGAGCAAAAGGCGATGCCGTTTTTGACCAGCAGGAAAGCGCGGACGTTGGGGCTGAACGCGGCGTGGGAGGTAAGCCCGGAGTCAATATTCTCGCAGGGCTGGTCCACCAGCGGCTGCAGGCCGTCAATGGTCTGGCGCAGGTCGTGAAAATAGCTTTTCAGATAGGTATTAACATTGTTGATAATGGCGTCGAAACGCTCGGCCCGGTTATGGTAGATCACCATAAACTGAATGCTCCCGGCCAACAGCGCGACGATGATCCCCACGCTCAGGCTGGTTAACCAGGTTTTACGCTGGGGCGAAAAGTAGCGAGTAAGCATAGCCAGATTCTTTCCGTATTATTGAAGCGCATCAACGGAGTGTCGGTCGTCGTTTTTCTCATTCCCACTTAAAAGACATAGCTTATTTTGCGACGTTGAGAACCAGGTGGCAAAAAAAAACACTGCCTGGGGCAGTGTTTTTTATCCCGCAGCCAGCCAAGGGATAACCGGCGGCGGTGGAGGACAGTTTACGAGCGGCTCAGGACTCGACGCGCTTCATTGTAGCGCTTTTTCCAGTATGGCTCATCCATGCTGGAGATAGTCACCCCGCTGCTGGTGGAGGCGTGAACAAACTGGTTGTTGCCGAGGTAGATCCCGACATGGCGGCCGGTAGAGCCGGCGCGAAACAGAACCAGATCGCCTGTACGCAGTTGGGCACGGGAAATCGATTTTCCGGTTTCCTGCTGTTCAGAGGTTGAACGCGGCAGTTCCAGACCAAATTGTTCGCGGAAGGTGCGCTGCACAAACGCTGAGCAGTCGATACCCTTGCGGGTGCTGCCGCCGAGGCGGTAACGCACGCCTTTCCAGCTGGCATACTGATCCATTAAACGGGACTTTACGTCCAGGTTACGGACCATCGTTTCAAATTCATCCTGAGAGGCTTGCAGTGATGATAAATCGCCACTACCCACAGCATGCGTCTCAGAATGCATATTCCTGGCGGTACTTGTTGAACTACACGCGGAAAGCAGAACCGCTACTGCAATCGCGGGGGCTACCCGCAAGATATATCTCAAAATCGGCTGAGATTTGACCATGCTGTTTATTTTCCCTTGTTGTCCTTAACGACAATGTCGTTATAAAAAATGCCAAACGTGTTAGAGCCTAAATACCCATCCGCAATGAGACAATTCCTTAAGCTTAAATTTGTGCAGTCACGCACAATTTTATTCATGCCCTGAATTAATGCTGCGGAAAAGGCAAAACGAGAACGAGATTACCCTATCAAACGCCGCATGGCGAGCGGTTTTGCGCGATTTCTTATAAGTATTTTGGTGACAAAAAGTGAATCATCGGGAAAGGCCAAAATTACGGCAATATCGGGCAAAAAACAGACAATTCCTTCATTTGTCACGGGATTAATGTGACAAGAAGATGAACGTCATGTTGAAAAAAAGGGAAAATGTAAAAAGGGACCCAAAAGGTCCCCTTATAGTTAATGACTCTTGCGGCTGCCGGAGACATTATTTGGCCGATATTCTGCTGGGTAAGTAGCGATCGAAAAAGGCGATCAATTTATCGCTCAGCGGGGTCATCAATACCCAGGGCGCGCCGATCAGCACGGCGGTCAGGGAGCCGACGGCAATATCGCTAAACCAGTGGGCGCCAATCATTACCCGCGGGAAAGCAAAGACCACAAAGATAATCAGCGCGACGCCCAGCGCGCGACGGCCAAAATAGCGCCACATAAAGCTCGCGAAGATCAGCAGCATCATCCCATGATCGCCAGGGAAGCTGTCCTTCGACGCATCCTTAGTGGGGAAGTTAACGACGTCGCTGACGCGGGTAATATCGCTAAAAAACAGCGACGGGCTGGCGCGCTGTACCGGCATCAGGTGTTGTGCGAGCTGGTTGATGATCACCGCCGCCAGCAGCATCACCAGGCCCATGATGGCGATCTGACGACGGCCTGCAGTCGGCGCCTTTAGCCAATAGCTCAGCATCAGGCAGCCCATCGCCAGCAGCGAACAGGCGTCGAAGGCGCGATTGTTGATGATCGCCAGCAGCCAGGCATAAGCATGGCTGACGCTGACGCCATGGTTAAAGAAATGGAAGATCGCGGAGTCGACCGGCAACCACGCGCCATGGTTGGCTGGCAGATACCAGGAGCAAAATAGCGCTACACCCGCGATGTTAAGCAGCAGGATTAAAGGAATTCGGTTTTTCATCATAGCCATTGCGATTTTGTGACAGTCGGCGGCAACCTTAGCCGCCTTAACTTAAACGAAGCCTCAACAACGAGGTCTGGAGTGCGTTCCAGTCGGCTTCATTCGCGGAAATAAGCTCGATCCGGCTATCGGGCGGAGCGACGCTGAGGGTCTCGATATGGAGATCCTCCCCCTGACGGTTGATTCGCACCGCCCCCTCGGCAATGCGCATCACGCCTTTAACGCGCCCCACTGGCGCCAGCCTGGCCCATTCGAGCAGGCCGATGGTGTCAAAAACCGTCTCCGCGTCGAAGATCCAGCCGCAGCCCTGATAGCCCTGGCCATTGTTGAGATGTCGGCGCCAGCGCTGGTGTTCCGCCAGGCTGAGCGCGGCGAGGCCGGAAGTGGGGGAATGGCGGTGGGCGTGCTCCGCGCTCGCCGGCAGCGGGGCGGTGTTCCGTCGTGGCTCATCGAGCAGGGTCAGATCGATATTGCCCTGGATTGCCGACACCTTGCGACGCTCGCCGCCCCAGCGCTGCCACCAGTCGGCCAGCGCCCGGGCGCTTTCGGGGGTTTCCCGATCACTTTTATTCGCCACAATGATGTCCGCCGCGGCCAGCTGATCGCGGAAGTTGTCGTTGCTGACGGCTCTTTCATCCAGCAGCTGGCGGGGATCGAGGATGCACAGCGTGGCGCGCAGATCGATCCAGGGCTCATACACCGCCGCGGTGAGGATATCGAGGATCTGCTTTGGGTGGCCCAAACCGGTGGGTTCGATCAGCAGGCGATCGGGTTTGCCCTGGCGCAGCAGGGTGTTCAGCCCAACCTGCATCGGCAGGCCATTGACGCAGCACATGCAGCCGCCGGGGATCTCTTTGAGCAGGGCGCCGCTGTCGGCCAGCAGCGCGCCGTCTATCCCGACTTCGCCAAACTCGTTAACCAGTACGGCCCATTTTTCATCCGCAGGCTTCTGCGCCAGCAGATGAAGAATCGAGGTCGTCTTACCGCTGCCGAGAAAGCCGGTGATCAAATTGGTTCTGGTCACTCTTTTCTCCAGGATAAATGTAATGTTGTAACAGTTACGCCTATCCTGACGAAAAAAGGGGGAAAAGAGAAGTCCTGAGGCGGACAGAAGAGAATTCTGTCCGCATAAGCGCAAATATTGTTAAGAATTCAGCGCGCGGGCGACGGCCTCGCGGGCGCCGTGCGTCGCCAGCTGTTGCCAGGCGGCGCGGATCCCGGCGACAAACTGGGCGTTGTGCGGCAGGTCGCGGCCAAATATTTCCTCCAGCCCCAGCAGGGCGTCGACGCGCTGCTGCTCATCGCTCTGGGCCACCCGCTGCCGGATCTTGTCGACCAGCGGATCGCGCACGTCGATCGTCTGACCGGCGTCGTCCGTGCCGCTGACGTAGCGCATCCAGCCGGCCACGCCGAGAGCCAGCAGCGGCCAACGGCTGTCGCGCGCCAGATGTACGCGGATGCCATCGAGCATGCGCTGGGGCAGCTTCTGGCTACCGTCCATGGCGATTTGCCAGGTGCGGTGTTTGAGCGCCGGATTGCTGAAGCGGGCGATGAGACTGTCGGCATAGGCCAGCAGATCAACGCCGGTAATGGTCAGCGTCGGAGCCTGTTCGTCAAGCATCAGCTGGCGGGCGGCGCGGCGGAAGACGTCATCCCGCATGCAGTCGCTAATGTGCGCATGCCCTGCCAGATAGCCAAGCCAGGCGAGGAAAGAGTGGCTGCCGTTGAGCATCCGCAGCTTCATTTGCTCCCAGGGCAACACGTCATCGGTCATCTGCACGCCCGCCGTCTCCCAGGCGGGTCGCCCGGCGACAAAGTGATCTTCGACCACCCACTGAATGAAGGGTTCGCAACTGATGGCGCAGGGATCGTCGACCCCCAGCACGGCGGCGATTTCCGCCAGCGACTCCGGTGTGGCCGCGGGAACAATGCGATCCACCATGGTGCCCGGGAAGCTGACGTTGTCGGCGATCCAGTCCGCCAGCGCCGGGCTGCGTTTTTCCGCCATGCCGAGGACGGCATTTTTTACCACGTGACCGTTGTCGGGGATATTATCGCAGGAGAGCACGGTAAAGGGCGGAAGGCCTCGTTCCCGGCGGCGGGCCAGCGCTTCAACTAAAATACCCGGAGCCGACTGCGGCAGCGTCGGATTCTCCAGATCGTGAATAATGCGCGGATGCGTCGGATCCAGTTTCCCGGTCGCCGGATCGATGCAGTAGCCTTTTTCCGTAATGGTCAGCGAGACAATCGCTACCTGCGGCTCGCAAAATTTTTCGATAATCGCCGCCAGCGAATCGAGCCTGGCGTTCAGACATTCGTGCACCGCGCCGATCACAATGGGCTGGTTGCCGTCGGCGCCTTTTTCCAGCACGGTAAACAGATGGTCCTGTTCGCGAAGTTGGCTCATCAGCGTGTCGCCGCTGAACAGACTGATTTCACAGATCCCCCAGTCGCCGCCGACGTTATTCAGCACGCGATCGGTGAGCAGCGCCTGGTGCGCGCGGTGAAACGCGCCAAAGCCGAAATGGACAATACGCGAGCGGAGCTGGCTGCGATCGTATTGAGGGTATTGCACGTTCTTCGGTAGCGTAGCGGTTGCAATTGTTGTCATTCTTCCCACACCTGTTTAACTGCTTATTAACAATGCCAGTCTAAAGTTATATGACAGGAAGTTAAATTGGTAAGCCGAAATTATCCGCTGACTGTGAGCTGGATCAATCAATAGGCCAGCACTGTTTGCAGCCAGGTGAGAAACATGTATGGTAGTCGTCATGAGTGTCGCCATTATTGGTATAACAACTTTTGTGAGGGCATAGCGATGGAGCAAACCTGGCGGTGGTATGGGCCGAACGATCCGGTATCGCTTGATGATGTACGGCAGGCGGGGGCGACCGGCGTCGTCACTGCGCTGCACCATATTGCAAACGGTCAGGTATGGCCGGTCGACGAGATTAAAGCGCGTCAGGCGCTGTTAGCGGCAAAAGGGTTGACCTGGTCGGTCGTCGAAAGCATTCCCGTCCACGAGGATATTAAAACCCACAGCGGGCAGTATGCGACCTGGATTGCCAACTATCAGCAGAGCATCCGCAACCTCGCGGCCTGCGGCATCGATACCGTGTGCTACAACTTTATGCCGATCCTCGACTGGACGCGCACCGATCTGGAATATGAGCTGCCGGACGGCTCCCGGGCGCTGCGTTTCGATCAGATCGCTTTCGCCGCCTTTGAGCTGCATATCCTTAAACGCCCGGGAGCGGAAGCGGATTACAGTGAAGAAGAGCAGCGTCAGGCTGAGGTCTATTTCAAGGCGATGAGCGAAGCAGATATCGATAAACTGACTCGCAATATCATCGCCGGCCTGCCGGGAGCGGAAGAGGGCTACACCCTTGACCAGTTCCGCGCGCGTCTGGCGGAGTACGACCACATTGATAAAGCGCAGCTGCGTGAAAATATGGCCTATTTCCTGCGCGCCATCGTGCCGGTATGCGAAGAGGTAGGGATCCGCCTGGCTGTGCATCCGGACGATCCGCCGCGGCCGATCCTTGGCCTGCCGCGTATCGTGTCGACCATCGAAGATATGCAGTGGCTGAAGGAGACGGTGGACAGCATTAATAATGGCTTCACCATGTGTACCGGATCGTATGGCGTTCGCGCCGATAACGATCTGGTGAAGATGGTGGAGACCTTTGGCGATCGCATCCATTTTACCCATCTGCGCTCTACCTGCCGTGAAGCAAACCCAAAAACCTTCCACGAGGCGGCGCACCTTAGCGGCGACGTCAATATGGTGGCGGTGGTGGATGCTATCCTGCGTGAAGAGCAGCGGCGTAAACAGGCCGGCGATCTGCGCCCGATCCCATTTCGGCCGGATCATGGTCATCAGATGCTCGACGATCTGCGCAAGAAAACCAACCCAGGCTATTCGGCGATTGGCCGTCTCAAGGGGATGGCGGAAGTGCGCGGCGTCGAGCTGGCGCTGAAAATGACCAAATACCCTGAACTGCTGTAATCGCGGCAATGGGGATAATAAAAAGGACAGCCAGCGCTGTCCTTTTTTACTGTCGGGGCGTTACCGATGATTAATCCGCGCGGCCCATATAGCGGCACTCTTCGATATGAATGCGGATTTTCTCACCGGTGGTCAGGTATTCCGGCACCTGAATCACCAGGCCGGTGCTCATGGTGGCTGGCTTGGTGCGGGAGCTGGCGGACGCGCCTTTAATACCCGGCGCGGTTTCGATAATTTCCAGGTCAACGGTCTGCGGCAGCTCCAGCGCCAGCAGCTGGCCGTCCCAGGTCAGCACCTGCATGTCTGGCATCCCACCTTCCGGAATAAACTGCAGCTCTTCTTCAATCTGCTCTTTGGTAAAGGTGTAAGGGGTATAGTCTTCTTTATCCATGAACACGTATTCGTTGCCATCGACGTAGGAGAAGTCGACGAAACGGCGGGTCAGGGTGACGGTATCGACGATATCGTCGCCTTTGAAGCGCTCTTCTACTTTCAGGCCGGTGCGCACATCGGAGAAACGCATTTTATACAGTGTCGCAGCACCGCGGGCGCTGGGTGACTGAATATCAATATTTTTCACAATCAGCAGCTTGCCGTTGTAATTCAGCACCATACCTTTTTTAATTTCATTCGCTCTTGGCATTGCAGTAATCCTGTCACTTAACGAGTCAAAAATATCGCGTAAAACTACTCGCGCCCGGGCGTTCAGGCAAGCGGATTTCGCGAGTTTTGCTATCTTCTGGCAAAACGTTTAGGCTGTGGCGCAAAATGAGCGTTTGGGAGTCGGGTTGTGGAATGTCGTACTGATTGTGGCGCATGTTGCATCGCCCCCTCTATATCATCGCCGATCCCCGGCATGCCGCAGGGCAAGCCAGCTAACACCCGTTGTATCCAGCTTTCCGAGCGCAATTTATGCCTTATTTTCGGCTCCCCTCTGCGCCCGAAGGTGTGCGCCAGCCTGCAGCCCTCGCCGGAGATGTGCCTCACCCACCGCGATGAAGCGATCACCTGGCTGCTGGAGCTTGAGCTGGCCACCGCGCCCTGAGCTCAACGCAGCAGATGAGAGGGATGGAAACCAATGTGCTTACACGTCTCTTATCCGCCACAGGCAGGCCTGAGTGACAACGCCCATCGCCAGCGCAATCCAGAACACCGCGTGATAGCTCCAGATCTCCGCTACTACCCCCGCCAGTGAACCGGCGATGATCCAGCCGACGCGGGTAGTATTGGTATAGAGGGTGGTGGCCGCTCCCGCCTGCCCCGGCATCAGGTCCTGGAAATAGAGCATGCCGATCCCGGCGAGGATCCCGATATAGATGGCGTTCAGCACCTGCATCGCCAGCAGCAGCGCTGGCGTATGCACCGTCAGCATGCCGACGTAAAACAGCACCCCGGCCACTGCAGAAAGACGCATCAGAAAGCGTTTGCCGAAACGCCGGGCGTAGTAACCGGCAATCAGCATGGTCGGAATTTCCAGTCCGGCGGCGGTGCCCATCATCAGCCCCGCCAGCTTCTCCGGCAGATGCAGCTCGTTAATGATAAACAGCGGCATGTTAATGATGTACAGGCTGTTAGTACCCCACATCAGGGTGCAGATGCTGAACAGCAGCAGCGCATCGCGGCGATGCGTGCGCGGAGCTTCCAGCCGGCCGGTCGCTACCGGCTTTGCTTTGCGCATGCTGGGCAAGAATAGCCAGACCATGATCCCGCAGACGATAAACGCCGCCGCGGCGCTGAGATACATCGCGGTAAAACCAAACCCCATCGCCAGGGCGTAGGCCAGCGGGGGACCAATCACCCATGCCAGGGAGACCTGGGCACGTAAAATGGAGCTGAACATCACCGCTTCGCGGCCGGTCCTGTCGGCATGCTCCCGCGCGAGGGCAAACATCTGCGGGTTGGCGGTCGATCCAAAGCTGCTGAGAAAAACGCCGATGAACAGCAAAATGAAATAGTTGCGGTTCCAGGCAAAGAGGACGCAGGCCAGCACCCCCAGCAGACAGCAGACGACAATCAGCTGCTTGCGATCGCCCTGACGGTCGGAGCGGCCGGCGAGGAACTGACTGACCAGAATGCCAATAACCGCGCTGCCGGTAAAAAAGAAACCGACCATCGCCGGGCGGACGTGCACTTCGTTGGTCAGAAACAGGCTCAGGGTCGGGGTTTGCAGCGCCCCGGCAATGCCCGTCAGAAAGGCGACGATTAAGAAGGCGGAAGAGGTGACATCGAACCCGCGTCGGGGGAGAGCGGCGCTACGGTTTTCCATGGGTTTGGTTTTCTGTAGTTTCAGGAGACGGCGCGGAGTTTACGCCTGCTGGCTAAAAATAAACAGTAGTATGGCACGAATAATTAAAAAGGCGTTTCAAAATATAGGGTTCAGCAAAAAGCTGACGTTCGAGGCGGTCGATAGCTAAAGCTTCAGCAAAAGTGTGCAGTACCTCTAAGTTCTGCGATCAAGTCGCTGACGTACCTTGCGCGTTGAGCAAGAAAGGTACAAAATTCTTGAAACGTTTCAGCGTCATTCGGCAATCCGTTCCCCGTCAGATGGCGCCTTTTTTCTCAAGTTAGCTGAAACGATTCAATTCAGCAGGAGAGGAGAACCATGTTCCAGTTATCTGTGCAGGATATTCATCCCGGCCAGCAGGCCGGTAATAAAGAAGAGGCCATCCGGCAGGTCGCCGCCGCGCTGGTCAGCGCCGGCAACGTGGCCGATGGCTACGTGAACGGCATGCTGGCTCGCGAGCTGCAGACCTCGACCTTCCTCGGCAACGGGATCGCGATCCCGCACGGCACGACGGATACGCGTGACCAGGTGCTGAAGACCGGCGTTCAGGTGTTTCAGTTCCCGCAGGGCGTCACCTGGGGCGAAGGGCAGACCGCCTATGTGGCGATCGGGATTGCCGCCAGCTCAGATGAACACCTCGGCCTGCTGCGTCAGCTGACCCATGTGCTGAGCGATGACGCGGTCGCCGCGCAGCTGCAGTCCGCCACTACCGCGGAAGAGCTGCGCGCGCTGCTGATGGGAGAGAAGCAGAGCGAAGCGCTGAAGCTGGATAACGAGACCCTCAGTCTCGACGTCGCGGCCAGCGATCTGCTGACCCTGCAGGCGCTGAACGCGGCGCGTCTGAAAGAAGTTGGCGCTGTCGATGCCGCCTTCGTTAGCCACGTCATTAACGATACGCCGCTGAACCTCGGTCAGGGCGTCTGGCTGAACGACAGTGCGGAAGGCAATTTGCGCAGCGCCGTGGCGGTCAGCCGCGCGGCTAACGCCTTTACCCGCGACGAGCAGCCGGTTTCCCTGCTGGTCACGGTGGCGATGACCGACGAGCAGCCGACCGCAGTGCTGAACCGTCTGAGCAAGCTGCTGCTGGACAAGAAAGCTGAACATTTGCTGAAAGCCGACGCCGCCACCGTGCTGGCGCTGCTGACCAGCGACGACGCCATTGCCGAAGATGTGCTGAGCGCCGAATTCGTGGTGCGCAATGAACACGGCCTGCATGCCCGTCCGGGCACCATGCTGGTCAACACCATTAAACAATTTTCCAGCGACATCACCGTCACCAATCTCGACGGTTCCGGCAAGCCGGCTAACGGTCGCAGCCTGATGAAGGTTGTGGCGCTGGGTGTGAAAAAAGGTCACCGTCTGCGTTTTACCGCGCAGGGTGAGGATGCGCAACAAGCGCTGGATGCGATTGGCGAAGCGATCGCCGCAGGCCTTGGGGAGGGCGCATAAATGAGCAGACGTGTAGCAACGATTACGTTAAACCCGGCATACGACCTGGTGGGATTCACCTCGGAGATTGAACGCGGTGAAGTGAACCTGGTGCGCACCACCGGCCTGCACGCCGCCGGGAAAGGCATTAATGTGGCGAAAGTGCTGAAAGATCTCGGCATTGACGTCACCGTCGGCGGTTTCCTGGGTAAAGACAACCAGGACGGCTTTCAGCAGCTGTTCAGCGAGCTGGGGATCGCCAACCGTTTCCAGGTGGTGCAGGGCCGGACCCGTATCAACGTTAAGCTGACGGAAAAAGATGGAGAAGTGACCGATTTCAACTTCTCCGGCTTTGAAGTCACCCCGGGCGACTGGGAACGCTTCGTCAACGACTCCCTGAGCTGGCTCGGGCAGTTCGATATGGTCTGCGTCAGCGGCAGCCTGCCGTCCGGCGTTAGCCCGGAAGCCTTCACCGACTGGATGACCCGTCTGCGCAGTCAGTGCCCATGCATCATTTTCGACAGCAGCCGCGAAGCGTTGGTTGCCGGACTAAAAGCGGCGCCGTGGCTGGTGAAACCGAACCGTCGCGAACTGGAAATCTGGGCTGGCCGCAAGCTGCCGGAGATGAAAGATGTTATCGACGCCGCCCATGCGCTGCGCGAGCAGGGTATCGCCCACGTGGTGATCTCCCTGGGCGAAGAGGGCGCGCTGTGGGTCAACGCCTCTGGGGAGTGGATTGCTAAACCACCTTCAGTGGAAGTGGTCAGCACCGTTGGCGCCGGCGATTCGATGGTCGGCGGCCTGATTTACGGCCTGCTGATGCGTGAATCCAGCGAGCATACCCTGCGCCTGGCGACCGCCGTCGCTGCCCTGGCCGTCAGCCAGAGCAATGTAGGAATTACCGACCGTACCCAGTTGGCCGCGATGATGGCGCGAGTCGACTTACAACCCTTTAATTGACAGCAGGAGAGGCATAATGAAAACGCTGCTGATTATTGATGCCGGACTCGGACAGGCGCGCGCCTACATGGCGAAAACCCTGCTGGGTGCCGCGGCGCCGAAAGCGCACCTTGAGCTGATTGATAACCCGAATGACGCCGAACTGGCCATCGTGCTGGGAACCGCGCTGCCGGCCGATAGCGCGCTGAATGGTAAAAACGTTTACCTGGGCGATATTAACCGTGCTGTCGCCCATCCGGAGCTGTTCCTGGGAGAAGCGAAAGACCACGCTAAGCCCTACGTTGCGCCAGCGGCGGTAGCCGTTCCGGCCGCCGCTCAGGGGCAGAAACGCATTGTCGCGGTCACCGCCTGTCCGACCGGCGTCGCCCACACCTTTATGGCGGCAGAAGCCATCGAAACCGAAGCCAAAAAACGCGGCTGGTGGGTGAAGGTGGAGACCCGCGGCTCCGTTGGGGCGGGCAATGCCATCACCCCGGAAGAGGTGGCCGAGGCGGATCTGGTGATCGTCGCTGCCGATATCGAGGTGGACCTGGCGAAATTCGCCGGCAAGCCGATGTACCGCACCACCACCGGTCTGGCGCTGAAGAAAACCGCCCAGGAGCTGGATAAAGCGGTGGCGGAAGCCAAACCGTACCAGCCATCCGGCAAACCTCAGGCGGCTGCTGAAGGGAAAAAAGAGTCGGCGGGCGCCTATCGCCACCTGCTGACCGGCGTCTCCTATATGCTGCCGATGGTTGTGGCCGGGGGCCTGTGTATCGCGCTCTCCTTTGCCTTCGGGATCAAAGCGTTTGAAGTGAAAGACACCCTGGCGGCGGCGCTGATGCAGATCGGCGGCGGCTCGGCCTTCGCGCTGATGGTGCCGGTACTGGCAGGCTTTATCGCCTTCTCCATTGCCGACCGTCCGGGTCTGACCCCGGGCCTTATCGGCGGTATGCTGGCGGTTAGCGGCGGCTCCGGCTTTATCGGCGGGATCATCGCTGGTTTCCTTGCCGGTTATGTGGCGAAAGCCATCAGCACGAAGCTGAAACTGCCGCAGAGTATGGAAGCCCTGAAGCCAATCCTGATCATTCCGCTGGTCTCCAGCCTGATCGTGGGTTTGGCAATGATCTATCTGATCGGTAAACCGGTAGCCGGTATCCTCGCCTGGCTGACCCATTGGCTGCAAACCATGGGCACCGCCAACGCGGTTCTGCTGGGCGCGATCCTCGGCGCGATGATGTGTACCGATATGGGCGGGCCGGTAAACAAAGCGGCCTATGCCTTTGGCGTTGGCCTGCTGAGTACCCAGACCTATGCGCCGATGGCGGCGATCATGGCGGCCGGTATGGTGCCACCGCTGGCGATGGGTATCGCGACGCTGGTAGCGCGCAATAAGTTCGACAAAGGGCAGCGGGAAGGGGGCAAAGCCGCGCTGGTTCTTGGCCTGTGCTTTATCTCGGAAGGGGCGATTCCTTTTGCCGCCCGTGACCCGATGCGCGTTCTGCCGTGCTGTATCGTCGGCGGCGCGGTAACCGGCGCTATCTCCATGGCGGTTGGCGCGAAACTGATGGCGCCGCACGGCGGGCTGTTTGTTCTGCTGATCCCGGGGGCAATTACGCCGGTGCTGGGCTACCTGCTGGCGATTGTTGCCGGAACGCTGGTGGCGGGCCTTGCCTACGCGGTGCTGAAACGCCCTGAGGCGCAAACAGCGGAAGTTGAAAAAGCGGCATAATCCTACCGCAATAAAAAAGGGCCGACTGTTCGGCCCTTTTTTGTCTCTATTTACGCCACTTCGGCAATCTGCTGCGCCCGCAGCCAGGCAATCTCTTCCGCCCAGATATCCGGGTTGATGGTTTCCAGAATCAGCGGAATACCGTCGAAGCGGCTGTCCTGCATGATCCAGCTGAAGCAATCGTGGCCGATGTTGCCTTCCCCCAGGCTGTGGTGACGGTCGACCCGGCTGCCGAAGGCGCTCTTGGCATCGTTGAGATGCATGCCGCGCAGATACTGAAAACCGACGATGCGTTCGAAGGCGGCGAAGGTTTTTTCGCAGGCTTCGGCGCTGCGCAGGTCGTAGCCGGCGGCGAAAGCATGGCAGGTATCGATGCAGACGCCGACGCGGGATTTATCTTCCACGCCGTCGATGATGGCCGCGAGGTGCTCGAACTTAAAGCCGAGGTTGCTGCCCTGGCCAGCGGTGTTTTCGATCACCGCAGTAACGCCTTCGGTCTTCGCCAGCGCGATATTGATCGATTCGGCGATGCGCGCCAGGCACTCCTCCTCCGGGATCTGCTGCAGATGGCTGCCGGGGTGGAAGTTGAGCAGCGTCAGTCCCAGCTGCTGGCAGCGGGTCATTTCATCAATGAAAGCATCACGGGATTTTTCCAGCGCTTCTTCCACCGGGTGGCCAAGGTTAATCAGGTAGCTGTCGTGCGGCAGGATCTGCCCCGGGCCAAAGTGATACTTTTCACAGGCGGCTTTGAATTCGGCGATGGTCTCGTCGCTGAGCGGCGCGGCGCGCCACTGGCGCTGGTTCTTGGTGAAGAGGGCGAAGGCGGTTGCTTCGATTTCGGCGGCGCGAATGGCGGCATTGGCCAGTCCACCTGAGGCGCTCACGTGCGCTCCTACGTATTTCATAAAAAAACTCCAGTTAAAGCCGCTGGGGGGTGGGTAATGATAGCGGCTTAACTGGAGAAAGATGTAGTGCTTTATGCCATCAGGCTGTGGATAGCGACGTTAATGACCCCGCCGCCGACAATCAACCAGACGAACAGCATCAGCGCCATCAGCAGCGGTTTCGCCCCGGCTTTTTTCAGCGCGCTGACGTGGGTGGTGACCCCGAGGGCGGCCATTGCCATCGCCAGCAGGACGGTATCCAGCGTCACCAGCATATCCACCACGGCTTTCGGCAGCAGATGGAAGGAGTTAAACACCGCCACCAGGATGAACATAATGGCGAACCACGGAATGGTGATTTTGCTTTTCTCGCCGTTGCCTGCCGGGGTCAGCTGTTTAACACGCGCCGCCAGGAACAGCAGGAACGGAGCCAGCATCATGACGCGCAGCATTTTGGCGATAACCGCCGCGTTCTCCGCGTCCGGGCTGACCGCATGGCCGGCGGCAACAACCTGCGCCACTTCATGCATGGTGGAGCCCATATAGATCCCGTAGGTTTCCGGGGTAAACCAGTGCGCCAGCAGCGGGTACATCGCCGGGTAGAGGAAGATGGCGATGGTACCGAAGATAACCACTGTAGCGACGGCGACCGTCACTTTACTGGCTTCGGCTTTGACCACCGGCTCGGTGGCGAGCACGGCCGCCGCGCCGCAGATGCTGCTGCCGGCGCCGATCAGCCAGCTGGTGTGTTTATCGAGACCAAACACTTTCTGGCCAAGGAAGCAGGCGATGAAAAAGGTACTGGAGAGCGTCAGAACGTCAATCAAAATACCGCTCACGCCGACGTCGGCAATCTGGGCGAACGTCAGGCGAAAGCCGTAGAGGATGATCCCCAGGCGCAGCAGATGCTGCTTGGCGAAAATCACCCCGCCGTCGCAGGGCTGCCAGATTTTCGGGTAGACCGTGTTGCCGACGACCATCCCGAACAGGATAGCGAGGGTCAGGGCGCTAAAGCCTGCGCCGGCGATGGCCGGGAAACTACCGGCCCACAGGGCGGCGCCGGTCAGAGCGGCGGTCAGCGCCAGGCCTGGGACAAAATGCCACAGGGAACGATGTTTGGTGGGTAAAGTGAGTGCTGTCATAACCTTCTCCTTTGTCTGCCTAAAGGTTACGCCGCGCGGGATTAAATATAAAATTGATTATATGTTTATAATCAATCGTAATAAGTGGTTAATGGCCGCTTCGCCGGTTACAACGGGGCGAGAGCGGGTTAGGCAGAAGCGGGGCGGTCTCGCCGGCAAGACGATGATTTTGTGATATAAGCGGATTTTCCTTCCGTCAGCCGCCTCGATTTGTGTCACCATAGTAAGGAAGGTTATTCAGGTTGGATTACTAAACGGGTGGGTTATGCATATTACGCTGCGGCAGCTGGAAGTGTTCGCCGAAGTCCACAAGAGTGGGTCGACCACTCAGGCGTCACAGATGCTGGCGCTTTCGCAATCCGCGGTCAGCGCCGCGCTGACCGATCTGGAAGGGCAGCTCGGCGTGCAGCTGTTTGACCGCGTCGGTAAACGACTGGTGGTGAATGAGCATGGACGGCTGCTGTACCCGCGTGCGCTGGCGCTGCTGGAGCGGGCCCTGGAGATCGAGCAGCTGTTTCGCGGCGATAACGGGGCGATCCGAGTCTACGCCAGCAGCACCATCGGCAACTATATTATGCCGGAGATTATTGCCCGCTATCGTCATGACTTCCCGGATCTGCCGGTCGAGCTGAGCGTCGGCAACAGCCTGGACGTCATCAACGCCGTCGCCGACCTGCGGGTGGATTTCGGTCTGATTGAGGGGCCGTGCCATGCCGCCGATATTATTGCCGAGCCGTGGCTGGAGGATGAGCTGGTGGTGTTTGCCGCGCCCAACTCACCGCTGCTGGCGGGGGAGGTGACCCTGCAGCAACTGGCTGAGGCGCCGTGGATTCTGCGTGAGCATGGCTCCGGCACCCGGGAGATTGTCGATTACGTTCTGCTGTCGCATCTGCCGGCGTTTCATCTGGGCATGGAGCTGGGTAATTCAGAGGCGATCAAGCACGCGGTCAGGCATGGCCTGGGCATCAGCTGTCTATCGCGGCGGGTGATTGCCGAACAGCTTGCCTCGGGCACGCTGGCGGAGCTGAAAGTGCCATTGCCCCGGCTGACGCGCACGCTGTGGCGGATCCATCACCGGCAGAAGCATATTTCTAAAGCATTACAACGTTTTCTGCACTATTGCCAAGTGTAGCAGCCCGGTTTTATCGCCTGATTACGGGGGGAATTCGCTGGCAATTCCGCAGGTTAGTGCTTTACTAATAATTTGCGGGCGATCATGAAGCTCTCTTATAACTTTGCATTTGTACCGGATGGAACCCCGATCGTCTGCTACAATCGCGCCTCATTTTTTGGATGGATAGCATTATCACATGGTTTCGGAAACTAAAACCACAGAAGCGCCCACGCTACGTCGTGAACTGAAGGCGCGCCACTTGACCATGATCGCCATCGGCGGTTCCATCGGTACGGGTCTTTTTGTTGCCTCTGGCGCAACCATTTCGCAAGCAGGTCCCGGCGGGGCGCTGCTGTCTTATATTCTGATCGGTTTGATGGTCTATTTCCTGATGACCAGCCTCGGCGAGCTGGCGGCGTTTATGCCGGTATCCGGTTCCTTCGCCACCTACGGGCAGAATTATGTTGAAGAAGGCTTCGGCTTCGCGCTGGGCTGGAACTACTGGTACAACTGGGCGGTGACGATCGCCGTTGACCTCGTGGCCTCACAGCTGGTGATGAGCTACTGGTTCCCCGACACTCCGGGCTGGATCTGGAGCGCCTTGTTCCTCGGCATCATGTTCCTGCTGAACTGGATCTCGGTGCGCGGCTTTGGCGAGGCGGAATACTGGTTCTCGCTGATAAAGGTAGCCACCGTCATTATCTTTATCATCGTCGGCGTGATGATGATTGTCGGCATCTTCAAAGGGGCGCAGCCAGCCGGCTGGAGCAACTGGGGGATCGCGGATGCGCCGTTCGCCGGCGGTTTCTCGGCGATGATTGGCGTGGCGATGATTGTCGGCTTCTCGTTCCAGGGCACCGAGCTTATCGGCATCGCTGCCGGTGAATCTGAAAATCCGGAGAAGAACATTCCGCGCGCGGTGCGCCAGGTCTTCTGGCGTATCCTGCTGTTTTACGTCTTCGCGATCCTGATTATCAGCCTGATCATTCCGTATACCGATCCGAGTCTGCTGCGCAACGATGTGAAGGATATCTCCGTCAGCCCGTTCACCCTGGTGTTCCAGCATGCTGGTTTGCTGTCGGCGGCGGCAATCATGAACGCCGTTATCCTGACTGCCGTGCTGTCGGCGGGGAACTCCGGGATGTACGCCTCCACGCGTATGCTGTACACCCTGGCCTGCGACGGTAAAGCGCCGCGTATTTTCTCGAAGCTGTCGCGTGGCGGCGTGCCGCGTAACGCGCTGTACGCGACCACCGTGATCGCGGCGCTGTGCTTCCTGACTTCCATGTTTGGCAACCAGACGGTGTACCTGTGGCTGCTGAACACCTCCGGGATGACGGGCTTTATCGCCTGGCTGGGTATTGCGATCAGCCACTATCGTTTCCGTCGCGGCTACGTCCTGCAGGGTAACGATATTAATAATCTGCCGTATCGTTCCGGGTTCTTCCCGCTGGGGCCGATCTTCGCCTTCGTGCTGTGCCTGATCATCACCCTCGGACAGAACTACGAAGCGTTCCTCAAGGACACCATTGACTGGGGCGGCGTGGCGGCGACCTACATTGGTATTCCGCTGTTCCTCGTCATCTGGTTTGGTTACAAGCTGGCGAAAGGCACCCGCTTTGTTCGCTACAGCGAAATGACCTTCCCGGACCGCTTTAAGCGTTAATCTTCGCGATTGTGCGATAAAAGCCCTCTGTGAAGAGGGCTTTATATTGCTGGCAAAGTGCAATCTTCAGGGATTGCCCGGCGGCGCTGCGCTTGCGTGGGCCTACAGATAACCGCGTAACTGATTGATATTGCTATTTTTGTAGGCCGGGTAAGGCGAAAGCCGCCACCCGGCAGACATGTGAGCACAATAACGAAGACAGATTTGTCATCACCCGCAAGCCCTCTGAACAGAGGGCTTTTTTTATGTTTGTGCGGTTACAGCTTGTCACAATTCTTCATAATTATATTGATAATCGTAATCATTATCTTTATCATTTTCGCCCATTACGGATGAAGCCACTCCCCGTCTCTGCCGCTTGTACAGACTGACACCGGGCGACCAGCCACATCGACGAGAAAACAGCGCGAGCATGCCGCCGACAGAGCGGCAAGTCGCCAGCGCGTGTGAGCAGCACCTTGTTGTTTGTTTGGTTGTACATCTCATGGAGATTTGGAATGTTCAGGTTAAACCCTTTTATCCGGGCGGGATTGTCTGCGTCCGTCGTATCGTTGGCGTTTCCGGCTCTGGCCGATGTGAATGAAGAAACGCTGGTGGTGACCGCCTCGGCCACTGAACAGAATGTCAAAGACGCGCCGGCGAGCATCAGCGTCATCACCCAACAGGATTTACAACGCAAGCCTGTTCAGAACCTGAAAGACGTGCTGCGCGATGTGCCTGGGGTCCAGCTCACCAACGAAGGGGATAACCGCAAGGGCGTTAGCATCCGCGGTCTGAGCAGCAGCTATACCCTGATCCTGGTCGACGGCAAGCGCGTTAACTCGCGGAACGCCGTCTTCCGCCACAATGACTTCGACCTTAACTGGATCCCGGTGGATGCTATTGAGCGTATCGAAGTGGTGCGCGGCCCGATGTCCTCCCTCTACGGCTCCGATGCGCTCGGTGGGGTGGTCAACATTATTACCAAAAAAATCGGCCAGAAATGGACCGGGACGCTGAGTGCTGATACCACTATTCAGGAGCACCGCGATCGCGGGGATACCTATAACGGCCAGTTCTTCACCAGCGGCCCGCTGATCGACGGCGTACTTGGAATGAAGGCCTACGGCAGCCTGGCAAAACGCGCCAAGGACGATCCGCAGTCATCCAGTAATGCCACCGGCGAGACGCCGCGCATCGAGGGCTTCACCAGCCGCGATGGCAATGTTGAATTCGCCTGGACGCCGAACGAAAACCACGATTTTACCGCAGGCTACGGCTTTGACCGTCAGGATCGCGATTCCGATTCCCTTGACCGCAACCGCCTTGAGCGGGAGAACTACTCTCTGAGCCATAACGGCCGCTGGGATATCGGCAATAGCGAGCTCAAGTTCTACGGCGAAAAGGTGGATAACAAAAATCCAGGGCAGAGCGGGACTATTACCTCGGAAAGCAATGCCATCGACGGCAAGTATGTCCTGCCGCTGGGCATGATTAACCAGCTGGTGACCTTCGGCGGCGAATGGCGCCACGACAAACTGAAAGATCCGGTCAACCTGAGCAGCGGCGGCCAGTCAACGTCGGCCAGCCAGTACGCCCTGTTTATCGAAGACGAATGGCGCATCATCGAGCCGCTGGCGCTGACCACCGGCATTCGTATGGACGACCATCAGACCTATGGCGATCACTGGAGCCCGCGCGCCTATCTGGTGTATAACGCCACCGATACCGTCACCGTCAAAGGCGGCTGGGCGACGGCGTTTAAAGCCCCGTCGCTGCTGCAGCTTAACCCCGACTGGACCACCAACTCCTGCCGCGGCTCGTGCAGCATCGTCGGTAACCCGGATCTGAAACCGGAAACCAGCGAAAGCTTCGAGCTCGGTCTCTACTACCGCGGGGAAGAGGGCTGGCTTGAAAATGTCGAAGGCAGCATCACCACCTTCCAGAATAATGTCGACGACATGATCGACGTTCTGCGCACCTCCAGCGCCAGCGAAGCGCCGGGCTACCCGAACTTTGTCGGCTGGAAAACTGTCAACGGCAAGCGCGTGCCGATCTTCCGCTATTTCAACGTCAACAAAGCCCGCATCAAAGGGGTGGAGACGGAGGTGAAGATCCCGTTTGGCGATGAGTGGAAGCTGACGGTGAACTACACCTACAACGATGGTCGCGATCTGAGCAATGGCGGCGACAAACCGCTGCAGACGCTGCCGTTCCATACCGCCAACGGCACGCTCGACTGGAAACCGCTGGACGACTGGTCCTTCTACGTGACGGCCAACTATACCGGCCAGCAGCGCGCGGTGAGCGCCACCGGCAAAACGCCGGGCGGCTACACCCTGTTTGACGTTGGCGCGGCATGGCAGGTGACCAAAAACGTGAAACTGCGCTCCGGGGTGCAGAACGTGGGTGATAAAGATCTGAGCCGGGACGACTACAGCTATACCGAAGAAGGCCGTCGCTACTTTATGGCGGTGGATTATCGCTTCTGATTGCCGGCGCTAAAACGCGTCCTGTAGGCCTGAACATGCGCCGCGAAGCAGCTTCGCGGCGCATTGGCGTTTAGCCAAAGAGATGCTGCGCATGGAAGCGCAGATGGTCTTCAATAAACGAGGCAATAAAGTAATAGCTGTGGTCGTAACCGGGCTGGATGCGCAGCGTTAACGGCCAGGCCTTCTGCCGCGCGACCTCCGCCAGTATCGCCGGCTGCAGCTGTCCGGCAAGGAATGGATCGTTGTCGCCCTGATCGATAAGCGTCGGCACGGCGTCCTCCGGCCGGCTGGCCTGCATCAGCGCGCAGCTGTCCCAGGAGTGCCATGCCGATTCATCCGCGCCGAGATAGGCGGTAAACGCTTTCTTGCCCCACGGGACCTGGGAGGGATTGACGATCGGCGCGAAGGCGGAGACGCTGGCGTAGCGGCCGGGATTTTTGAGCGCCATAATGAGCGCGCCGTGGCCGCCCATCGAGTGGCCGCTGACGGCGCAGCGTTCGCCGACGCTAAACTCGCTACGAATAAGCGCGGGCAGTTCGTCACGCAGGTAATCGTACATTCGGTAGTGCGCCGCCCAGGGCGCCTCGGTGGCGTTCAGGTAGAAGCCGGCGCCTTGTCCGAGATCGTAACCGTCGTCGTTGGCCGCCTCGTCACCGCGCGGGCTGGTATCCGGCATCACCAGCGCGATGCCCAGCTCGGCGGCAATGCGCTGGGCGCCCGCCTTGGTGGTAAAGTTCTCATCGTTACAGGTCAGCCCCGACAGCCAGTACAGCACCGGCGGCGGCGTTTCGCGCTCAGGCGGTAAAAAAATGCTGAACGTCATGGCGCAGTTCAGGACAGGGGAGTGATGACGCCAGCGTTGTTGCTGGCCGTCAAAACAGCGATGCTCTTCAAGCAGTTCCATGCAAGGCTCCTCGGAAGGGATGTGCGCGTAAACGTTCATAATACAGATATTTCATTAGCCGGTGAGCAACTTTCACTTTCTCCTTTTGAGAACTTACTGCATCATTAATGCAACTTATAGCCAACATGCCGGTGTAGCGACGGCGCTTATGAATGCGTACAGCGGTTGGAACATTCCGGATACGGCGATAAGGATTTGGCGTTGCGCCTGAGGCATGGCTTCGCTCCCTAATAAAAGGCAGCGCCAATTTCAATAATTATCGTTACGGCTACTGGATTCTGTGCGCCACCTCACGCACAATGAATACAAACTTTGCCCCCAGAAAAAGCAAAGAGCGCCACACCTGCAGGAGAAACATAAATGTCATCACTGAGTAAAGAAGCCGTCCTCGTTCATGAAGCGCTGGTCGCTCGTGGGCTGGAGACGCCGATGCGTGCGCCAGTACAAGAAATTGATAACGAAACACGCAAGCGTTTGATTACCGGTCATATGACCGAGATTATGCAACTGCTGAATCTGGATCTGAGTGATGACAGTCTGATGGAGACCCCGCATCGCATCGCCAAAATGTATGTCGATGAGATCTTCTCCGGGCTGGATTACTCTCGCTTCCCGAAAATCACCGTCATTGAAAACAAAATGAAGGTCGATGAAATGGTCACCGTGCGCGATATCACCCTGACCAGCACCTGCGAACACCATTTCGTTACCATCGATGGTAAAGCGACGGTAGCCTATATCCCGAAAGATTCGGTGATCGGCCTGTCGAAAATCAACCGCATCGTGCAGTTCTTCGCCCAACGTCCGCAGGTCCAGGAGCGTCTGACGCAGCAGATCCTGATCGCGCTGCAGACGCTGCTCGGCACCAACAACGTGGCGGTATCCATTGACGCGGTGCATTATTGCGTGAAGGCGCGCGGCATTCGCGACGCGACCAGCGCCACCACCACCACCTCTCTCGGCGGCCTGTTTAAATCCAGCCAGAATACCCGCCAGGAATTCCTGCGCGCAGTACGTCACCACGACTAAAACGGAGCAGGGTGCATGGAGAGAAATGTCACGCTGGACTTTGTCCGCGGCGTCGCCATCCTCGGTATCCTGCTTCTCAATATCAGCGCCTTCGGCTTGCCGAAGGCCGCTTATCTCAATCCCGCCTGGTCAGGAAGCGCGTCCCTTAGCGATGCCTGGACCTGGGCGCTCCTCGACCTGCTGGCGCAGGTGAAGTTTCTCACCCTGTTCGCGCTGCTGTTTGGCGCCGGTCTTCAGCTATTGCTTCCGCGAGGGAAGCGCTGGATCCAGTCGCGGCTGACGCTGCTGGCGCTGCTCGGTTTCATTCACGGTCTTTTTTTCTGGGATGGCGATATTCTGCTGGCCTATGCCCTGGTGGGGCTGGTGAGCTGGCGCATGGTGCGTGAGGCGCACCATGTCAAATCGCTGTTTAACACCGGGGTGGTGCTCTACCTCACCGGCATTGCGGTGCTGGTCCTGTTGGGGATGATCTCCGGGACCGCGGCGAATCGCTCGTGGGCGCCGGACGCGGCGAACCTGCAATATGAGCAGTACTGGAAGCTGCACGGTGGCATGGAGGCGGTCAGCAACCGGGCGGATATGCTATCTGACAATCTGCTGGCGCTGGGCGCGCAGTATGGCTGGCAGCTGGCGGGGATGATGCTGATGGGCGCGGCGCTGATGCGTAGCGGCTGGCTGAAGGGGCAGTTTAGCCTGCGTCACTACCGGCGTACCGGCGCGCTGCTGGTGGCGGCCGGCATGGCGGTCAATCTGCCGGCAATATTCGCCCAGTGGTATCTGGCCTGGGACTATCGCTGGTGCGCGTTTTTACTGCAGGCGCCGCGCGAACTTAGCGCCCCGCTGCAGGCTATCGGCTATGCCGCGCTGGCCTGGGGCTACTGGCCGCAGCTCTGCCGTTTCCGCCTGGTGGGCGCTATCGCCTGCGTCGGACGCATGGCGCTGACCAACTACCTGCTGCAGACCCTGATCTGCACCACCCTGTTTTATCATCTTGGGCTGTTTATGCGCTTCGATCGTCTGCAGCTGCTGGCCTTTGTCCCCCCCATCTGGGCCGTTAACCTCCTTGTCTCATCGCTCTGGCTGCGCCGCTTCCGCCAGGGGCCGGTGGAATGGCTGTGGCGTCAGTTAACCCTGCGTGCGTCAGGCACATCATTGAAAGATACATCCAGATAACGATCTCGATCACAATCATTAACAAAACGGATGTAAACGTTTCCAGCCGTGTGACCTCACTCACGCAGCGGACCGCGGGTCGCTGCCAGAATATCCTCCTTGCTAAGCACAGGAGGTGAATGTGACGTGCTGTAATTCTCTTAAGGTCGCTGAGTATGATCACCATTCGTGATGTCGCCCGCCAGGCGGGCGTTTCCGTGGCCACCGTGTCGCGGGTGCTGAATAACAGCGCGCTGGTGAGTCCGGATACGCGCGACGTGGTGATGAAAGCGGTGACCCAACTGGGCTACCGGCCCAACGCCAACGCCCAGGCGCTGGCCACCCAGGTCAGCGATACCATCGGCGTGGTGGTGATGGACGTCTCCGACGCCTTCTTCGGCGCGCTGGTGAAAGCAGTGGATACCGTTGCTCAGCAGCATCAGAAATATGTGCTGATCGGCAACAGCTATCACGAGGCGGAAAAAGAGCGTCACGCCATCGAGGTGCTGATCCGTCAGCGCTGCTCGGCGCTGATCGTCCATTCGAAAGCGCTGAGCGATGATGAACTGAGCGACTTTATGCAACATATCCCGGGGATGGTGCTGATCAACCGCATCGTGCCGGGGTATGCCCATCGCTGCGTAGGGCTCGACAACGTCAGCGGCGCGCTGATGGCCACCCGTATGCTGCTCAATCATGGTCACCAGCGCATCGGCTATCTCTCCTCAAACCACGGCATTGAAGATGACGATATGCGCCGGGAAGGGTGGAGCAAAGCGCTGCAGGAGCAAGGCATCATCGCCCCGGACAGCTGGATCGGTTCCGGCTCCCCGGATATGCAGGGCGGTGAAGCGGCGATGGTCGAACTGCTGGGGCGCAATCTCGGCCTCACCGCGGTGTTTGCCTATAACGACAGCATGGCGGCCGGCGCGCTGACGACGCTGAAGGACAACGGCATTGTCGTGCCGCAGCATCTGTCGCTGATTGGCTTTGATGATATTCCTATTTCCCGTTACACCGATCCTCAGCTCACCACCGTGCGCTATCCGGTAATGTCGATGGCAAAGCTGGCCACCGAGATGGCGCTGCTGGGGGCGGCCGGCAAGCTGGATCGTGAGGCAACGCACTGCTTTATGCCGACGCTGGTGCGCCGTCATTCCGTTGCCCAGCGGCAAACTGTGGGGCCGATCACTAACTGACGCGATCGCGGGATGTAACCGCTTTCAATTTGTGAGTAAATTCACAGTATATTAACATTCGCCTGATTATGATGGCAGCGTTTACCAGTCTGAACCACGAGGTGATGGATATTTCTCACTTTATTTAGTAGGAACAAGGCGTTAAACGAGTTTTACAGTCGTATTTTTCTGGAGCGTTACCCGACACGGAAGACCGAATTTTCGTCGTGAAATGCGTTGTGCGGTAACACTAATGCAACAAATCCCGCCTGCATTTTCTCACAATAATGACCCTGCATAATAAAACCGGAGATTCCATGAATAAGAAGGTGTTTACCCTGTCTGCTGTAATGGCTGGTCTGTTATTTGGCGCCGCCGCACACGCAGCAGATACCCGTATCGGCGTGACGATTTATAAATATGACGACAACTTTATGTCGGTAGTGCGTAAGGCGATTGAAAAAGATGGCAAATCCGCGCCAGACGTCCAGCTGTTGATGAATGATTCGCAGAACGACCAGTCGAAACAAAACGATCAGATTGACGTGCTGCTGGCGAAAGGCGTGAAGGCGCTGGCGATTAACCTGGTTGATCCGGCCGCCGCAGGTACGGTGATTGAAAAGGCGCGCGGGCAGAATATTCCGGTGGTGTTCTTCAACAAAGAGCCTTCCCGCAAAGCGCTGGATAGTTATGACAAGGCTTATTACGTCGGTACCGACTCGAAAGAGTCCGGGATTATTCAGGGCGATCTGATCGCCAAGCACTGGAAAGCCAACCCGAACTGGGATCTGAATAAAGACGGTCAGATCCAGTACGTTCTGCTGAAAGGCGAGCCGGGCCATCCGGATGCGGAAGCGCGTACCACTTACGTTATTAAAGAGCTGAATGATAAAGGTCTGAAGACCCAGCAGCTGCAGCTGGATACCGCGATGTGGGATACCGCCCAGGCGAAAGACAAAATGGACGCCTGGCTCTCCGGCCCGAATGCCAACAAGATTGAAGTGGTGATCGCTAACAACGACGCCATGGCGATGGGCGCGGTTGAAGCGCTGAAAGCGCACAACAAGAGCAGCATTCCGGTGTTCGGCGTTGATGCCCTGCCGGAAGCCCTGGCGCTGGTGAAATCCGGCGCGATGGCCGGTACTGTGCTGAACGATGCCAACAACCAGGCAAAAGCGACCTTCGAGCTGGCGAAAAACCTTGCCGACGGGAAAGACGCCGCGGCAGGCACCAACTGGAAAATTGACAACAAGATTGTTCGCGTCCCCTACGTGGGCGTCGATAAAGACAACCTGAGCCAGTTTACCGGCAAATAATCGTGATGTGAGTTGCGGGCGTGGGTTATCCACGCCCGATTATTCCTGATACAGAACCAGACTCCTGCTGGCGCTAGTGCGCCGGACGGGGCTTGCATGAACGCAGCCAGGTATAACTATGGTCAGCAATAATAGCGAACGGTCAGGCGAATATTTGTTGGAGATGAGCAACATCAACAAATCGTTTCCTGGCGTCAAGGCTCTTGATAATGTCAACCTGAAGGTTCGTCCGCACTCCATTCATGCGTTAATGGGTGAGAACGGCGCCGGTAAATCGACATTATTAAAATGCCTTTTTGGGATCTATCAAAAAGATTCCGGTAGCATTCTTTTTCAGGGAAAAGAGATCGATTTCCATTCGGCGAAAGAAGCCCTGGAAAACGGTATTTCGATGGTGCATCAGGAATTAAACCTGGTATTACAGCGTTCGGTCATGGATAACATGTGGCTCGGGCGCTATCCAACTAAAGGCATGTTTGTCGATCAGGACAAAATGTACCGGGATACCAAGGCCATTTTTGATGAGCTGGATATTGATATCGATCCGCGCGCCCGCGTCGGTACCTTATCGGTATCTCAGATGCAGATGATTGAGATCGCGAAGGCGTTTTCCTATGACGCCAAAATCGTCATCATGGATGAGCCGACGTCATCGCTGACGGAAAAAGAGGTCAACCATCTGTTTAAGATCATCCGTAAGCTGAAAGATCGCGGCTGCGGTATCGTCTATATCTCGCATAAAATGGAAGAAATTTTCCAGTTGTGCGATGAAATAACCATCCTGCGCGACGGCCAGTGGATCGCCACCCAGCCGCTGGAAGGGCTGGATATGGATAAGATCATCGCCATGATGGTCGGGCGTTCGCTTAACCAGCGTTTTCCGGATCGCGAAAACACTCCGGGCGAAGTGATCCTCCAGGTGCGCAATCTCACCTCGCTGCGCCAGCCCTCCATTCGCGATGTCTCCTTTGACCTGCATAAGGGCGAAATTCTCGGTATCGCCGGCCTGGTGGGCGCTAAACGCACCGACATCGTGGAGACCCTGTTCGGCATCCGTGAGAAGGCCAGCGGCACCATCACGCTGCACGGCAAGAAGATCAACAACCACAGCGCCAACGAGGCGATAAACCACGGTTTTGCGCTGGTGACCGAGGAGCGGCGCTCTACCGGGATTTACGCCTATCTGGATATCGGGTTTAACTCGCTGATCTCCAATATTAAGAAATATAAAAACAGCGTCGGCTTGCTGGATAACTCGCGAATGAAGAGCGATACCCAATGGGTTATTGACTCGATGCGCGTCAAAACCCCCGGTCAGCATACGCAGATTGGCTCGCTTTCCGGTGGTAACCAGCAAAAGGTCATTATAGGCCGCTGGCTGCTGACCCAGCCGGAGATCCTGATGCTGGATGAGCCAACGCGCGGTATCGACGTCGGCGCCAAGTTTGAAATCTATCAGCTGATTGCCGAACTGGCTAAAAAAGACAAAGGGATCATTATTATTTCTTCCGAAATGCCGGAACTGCTGGGGATTACCGACCGCATTCTGGTGATGAGCAACGGCCTGGTCGCGGGCATTGTTGAGACTAAAACCACCACGCAAAACGAAATACTGCGTCTTGCGTCATTGCACCTTTAAGATCAGGGGCTTCACATGAGTGCGTTAAATAAAAAGAGTTTTCTCACTTACCTGAAAGAGGGTGGGATATATGTTGTCCTTCTGGTCCTGCTGGCCATTATTATTTTCCAGGATCCGACATTTTTAAGTCTGCTCAACCTGAGTAATATTCTGACCCAGTCCTCGGTGCGTATTATAATTGCCCTCGGCGTGGCCGGACTTATCGTCACGCAGGGGACCGACCTCTCCGCCGGCCGTCAGGTGGGTCTGGCGGCGGTAATTGCCGCCACCATGCTGCAGGCGGTGGATAATGCCAATAAGGTATTCCCGGATATGGCGACCATGCCGATCCCGCTGGTGATCCTGCTGGTGTGCGCCATCGGGGCGGTCATCGGCCTGATTAACGGGATCGTCATTGCCTACCTGAACGTGACGCCGTTTATTACCACTCTCGGCACCATGATCATCGTCTACGGCATTAACTCGCTGTACTACGACTTCGTGGGCGCGTCGCCGATCTCCGGCTTCGACAGCCACTTCTCCCATTTCGCGCAGGGGTTTGTGGCGCTGGGCTCCTTCCGCCTGTCCTACATTACCTTCTACGCGCTGATTGCCGTCTTCTTTGTCTGGATCCTGTGGAACAAGACGCGCTTTGGCAAAAACATTTTCGCTATCGGCGGTAACCCGGAAGCGGCGAAGGTCTCCGGGGTTAACGTAGCGTTAAACCTGCTGATGATCTATGCCCTCTCCGGCGTGTTCTACGCCTTCGGCGGCCTGCTGGAAGCCGGTCGTATCGGCTCGGCGACCAATAACCTCGGCTTTATGTACGAACTGGACGCCATCGCCGCCTGTGTGGTGGGCGGCGTATCGTTCAGCGGCGGGGTAGGGACTGTATTCGGCGTGGTGACCGGGGTGATTATCTTCACCGTCATCAACTACGGCCTGACCTATATCGGCGTCAACCCTTACTGGCAGTACATTATTAAGGGGGCGATTATTATCTTCGCCGTGGCACTGGACTCCCTGAAATACGCCCGTAAGAAATAAGATTGAACGCATCAAAAACCCGCGCCTGGCGCGGGTTTTTTTATATCTGAAACGAATGCGTTGATGGAGGCTACTTTTCTTTCTGCAGCTCCAGCAGCTGCTCCGGGGTCACGGCCGGATAGGACTGGGCGTCATCCGGCACGTCATGCTGCTGCGCCGGAATCGGGATGAGAGGGCCGAGAAAGCGCGGTTCCCGTTTGAAGATATAGAGGTCCGCCAGCGCGCCAAAGCGGGCGCCGAACTCGCGCAGCCGCACGCTCCACATATCCTTCGGCGACGGCACCGCGTAGCACTGGGCCTGGATCCCCATATGCAGGGCGATAAACAGCGCCCGTTCGCAGTGGAAGCGCTGGGTGATGATAATGAAGTCGTTGGTGTCGAACACTTTCCGGGTACGGACGATCGAGTCGAGGGTACGGAAACCGGCATAGTCCAGTACGATATCCGCGGGATCGACGCCGCCTTTAATCAGGTCCCGACGCATGGTCATCGGTTCATTGTAGCTTTGCAGAGCATTATCGCCGCTCAGCAGGAGATAGTTGACCTTGCCGCTGTTGTAGGCGTTCAGCGCACCCTGGATGCGGTAACGGTAATACTGATTGATGACGCCGGTGCGGTAATATTTGGCGGTGCCCAGCACCACACCGACCTGACGGTAGGGCAGGTCCTGCAGTTCATCATAGATATAGGGCGCGGTTTTCCAGCTCATCCAGCGGTCAAGGCCCAGCACGGTCAACAGCAGCAGGCCGAGCAGGACTAACAGGCTGTAGAACGCACGCTTTAACATGAACTTGGCTCAATAATAGACAACGGAGTCTTCAGGCTACTTTACCCGCCGGGTAAGCGCAAGAAACCCGCGTTTGATTGCGGGGATTTTCAGCAATATAGACAGATCGCCGAACGCAGGCCGGGTAAGGCGTGAGCCGACACCCGGCATAGGGATCTTCAGGTCGCCATGGCGCGAATCGTAGGTCGGGTAAGCGTAGCGCCACCCGACACCTAACGGTATAAAAAGTCGGCCGGATAAGCCGAAGACGCCGTCCGGCAATCTGCTCAGGCTGATCAACCTAACAGGACGCGCTCAATATTGTGGCAGCCCAGCGCCTTCAGGGTGGCGACGGTGGCATCCCACTGGATCAGCGCCGCGTCGGCTTTCTCCGCCAGGATTGCCCGCTGGATAGCGGGATAATCATAGCCGTTGAGGCTCAGGAGATTCAGCGCCCCCTGCAGCGGCGGCAGCGTCGGGTTGAACGCTGCGTTTTCCGCATAGCTACCGCTGAAAATGGTACCGTCTTTCAGCTCCAGCGCCACGCCGGAAGGCGAGTGGCTGTAGGGCGCATGGCAGCGGTTGGCGGCCTGAATAGCTGCATGGGTCAGGGCATCGCCGCTGACCGGGAAGCCATGGTCCTGTTCATCCATCAGCAGGGTTTTGATCTCCAGGTCTTTCGGGCCAAAGGCGTCCGGCAGATAGTGCTCCAGGGCATGCGCTTCGCGACCCGGCAGATGAATGCGCAGCGCCAGCCCGCTGTTCAGTTCGTTCATAAACTGACGGCAATGACCGCACGGCGTGTAGTTCACCGTGATAGCGCGCAGGGAGGTCTCGCCGCGCAGCCAGGCGTGGCTGATGGCGCTCTGTTCCGCGTGAACGGTCTGCTGCATGGTAGCGCCGAGAAACTCCATATTGCCGCCAAAGTACCAGCGGCCGCTGACGCCGCGGGCGATAGCCCCGACGTTAAAATGAGAAAGGTCGGGGCGCGCGCAGGCAGCGGCAAGCGGCAGTAGCGCAAAAGCCAGCGCGTCTTCGTCCAGACCTGTCGCATGCTGCAGCGTCGCCACCTGATCGGCTTCGAGCAGCGCCGGGAAATGCGGGTCGGCGAGCATCGGGGCGATGGCCGCCTGCAGATCTGCTGCCAGAGTCGTCAAAGCAGCTTGAAAACGTGAGTGCATAGCGTTGCCTCATAACAGTGTAATGGGAAGCCAGTGTACGGGCGGCCAGCGGTTCCATATGTGATGAATATCTCATTCTTTATGCAACTCCGATTTGTTGCACTAAAAAATGTGATTTAAATCACTATTAACCTACCACTGCGAGGATCAGCGGAAATAAGAACGGCGCCATCAACGAGGTGATGATCCCGCATAGCACCAGCGCCAGTGAGCTAAACGCGCCTTCCTGATAGTCCAGCTCGGCGCAGCGGGCGGTGCCGAGGGCGTGCGAGGCGGTGCCCATTGACAGGCCGCGCGACGCTTTGGTGCGAATGCGCATCAGGTTAAGCAACGTATGCCCAAATACCGCGCCGAGGATGCCGACAAAAATTACGCACACGGCGCTGATGGCCGGAATGCCGCCGATGCTGCCGCTAACCGCCATAGCAATCGGCGTAGTGACTGACTTAGGCAGAATAGAGGCGGCGATTTGCGGCGTGGCGCCCATCAGCAGAGCGACGGTGGTGCCGGTGATCATCGCCACGCAGCTGCCGATAAAGCAGATGGTAATGATAGATTTCCAGCGGGCGCGGATCTGGTGCAGCTGTTCATACAGCGGGAACGCAAGGGCCACTACCGCCGGCTGCAGCAGATCGTTCAGGACTTTGCTGCCGGCAAAATAACGCTCATAGGAGATCCCGGTCAGCAGAAGAAATGGAATAATCACCACCATCGCCACCAGCAGCGGGTTGAGCAGCGGGAACTTAAAGCGGGCCGCCAGTTTGCGGGCGAGAAAAAAGACGATCAGGGTTAGCGGTAGCGACCACCAGATTTCATGCATCATTCTTCTTTTCCTTTTTGGCCAATCACTTTACGTTCGCCATGCACCAAATGGGAGCTCCAGCTCACCACTACAAACACCACCAGCGTACTGATGGCGCAGGAGATAACGACAGGCCCCAGCTGGGCGCGCAGCAGATCCCAGTACTGCATCACCCCAACGCCGATCGGCACGAACAGCAGCGCCATATAGCGGATCAGGATATTGCAGCCGGGGTTGACCCATTGCGGCGGCATAATTTGCAGCGCCAGCAGCACGAAGAGGATCAGCATGCCGATGATGCTGCCGGGGATAGTGATAGGCAGCAGCCCGGCGATAAAAATTCCGGCGTACAGGCAGGCGTAAATCAGGACGAAAGCCCGCAGGTACTGCCAGATAATAGTCAGCGATTTACTCATGGTAATAACCCTTGATGAAGTGCATTCATCATACAATTAATCCCTAAAATGTGCTACCGATCACATCATGAATTCTATGCATAGCGCTGATAGCTTACGGGAACCATAGTCTCACCCGTCAGGGCCCGACACCTTGCGGCTCAGGCGGGAGCGCTCACCACGCTATCTTGCTGGATGAGGCGCGGCAAATAAAGGCGAATGGGACGCCACAGACCCCTGTAAAGCATAGAGATTATCTCGCCGCTTTGCCGCATCGAGCGTGCGGGGAACGGCGTGCGTCTGGTCCGACGCATTGAGCGCTTTCAACCAGCGCCCGGAGGCGCTACCATAGCGCCTCTTTTTTTTCCGGGTAACGATATGCGTGTTCTACTGGCGCCGATGGAAGGCGTGCTCGATTCGCTGGTGCGCGAGCTGCTGACCGAGGTTAACGATTACGATCTCTGCATCACCGAATTTCTGCGCGTGGTGGATCAACTGCTGCCGGTAAAATCGTTCTACAGGCTATGCCCGGAACTGCATCACCAGAGCCGCACGCCGTCCGGCACCCGCGTACGCGTCCAGCTGCTGGGACAATATCCCGAGTGGCTGGCGGAAAATGCCGCCCGCGCGGTGGCGCTGGGTTCATGGGGGGTGGATTTAAACTGCGGCTGTCCGTCGAAGCTGGTAAACGGCAGCGGCGGCGGGGCAACGCTGCTGAAAGATCCAGAGTTGATCTATCGCGGCGCGAAAGCCATGCGAGAGGCGGTTCCCGAGCATCTGCCGGTGACGGTGAAAGTTCGTCTTGGCTGGGACAGCGGTGAACGGCGCTTTGAAATCGCCGACGCGGTGCAGCAGGCGGGGGCCAGCGAACTGGTGGTTCACGGCCGTACCAAAGAAGATGGCTACAAAGCCGAACGTATCAACTGGCAGGCGATCGGCGAGATCCGCCAGCGCCTGACTATCCCGGTGGTCGCCAACGGTGAAATCTGGGACTGGCAAAGCGCCCAGGATTGTATGGCTGTCACCGGCTGCGATTCGGTGATGATTGGCCGCGGGGCGCTCAATGTGCCGAACCTCAGCCGGGTGATCAAATACAATGAACCGCGCATGCCGTGGCCGCAGGTGGTCCAGCTGTTGCAAAAATATACCCGCCTGGAAAAGCAGGGTGATACCGGTCTGTATCATGTGGCGAGAATTAAGCAGTGGTTAGGCTATTTACGCAAGGAATATACCGAGGCGCTGACCCTGTTTAATGAAATTCGCGCCCTGCAAACGTCTGCTGAAATAGCGGCGGCGATCGGCCGCTATTAACCGCCATACTGTTATTCGCTTCACATATTATTACTTGCATGCCTATTGATGATAGGCATGGGTTGAATAAAGTGATAATGTGCGGTCAATCAATTCAGGATTGCTACTGAACTCAGGCAAAACCTAAGCACTTTCGTCATTCGTGGCGCAAAGTGCTTAGGTTTTTTTTTGGTAAAAATTCAGGGTGGATAAAATGATGATGTAAAACAATGAGATGTGAATAACGATTTCTCTGGCATTGTCGCGGTTTTATTACCGACGGACGCTTTTTGCCATTCATTTTTAAAAAAAGAAAACGGGTAAATAAATAGCCTGGGGATCCCCTTTGTTTTTATTCAGTCACGGTGGATATCACAATGCATAACAAAAAAATAAATCAGCTTTTGATCGGCGCTATGCTGGCGGCCATGGCGCCTGCCGTGAGCGCCGCGGACATCCCGGCGTGGAACGGCAGCGCGCTGGGGTTTGAAGCCGGGCAGCAAGGGCTGCTGGGCGATATGCTAGGCATTCGTCCGATCCTTGAAGAAAACGGCTTTCATTATAATCTCGGCTATCTTAACGAGATGGCCTACAACGCCGGCGGCGGTTATGACCATGATAAACACCTGGCCTATATTGACCAGGTGGCGCTGACCTTTACCCAGGATCTGGAGCGCTGGACCGGCATACCGGATGCGCGGCTTGAGGGCAATATCGTCAACCGCAACCACGATGATAATCTCACCACGAAACGGCTGCAGGATCCGCGGGTGAGTTTCAACGATCTATCGCAGGAGAGCTGGGGCGGCGGGTCGATTACCCGCCTTGGCTGGCTCACCTTTGCCCGCAGCTTTGACGACCGCCGCCTGACCTGGCGCATCGGCATGATGAACAAGGTGCAAACCTTCGACCAGATCATACCCTGCGATTTTCAGCTGCTGACCCAGTGCGGTGGGAAATCGGCCAACTCGCTGACCTGGAATAACTGGAACATTCATACCTGGGGCACCACCCTGGAGTACAAGCTGACGCCGACCGTCACCCTGAAAGGCGGGGTGATGGAGCAAAACCCGCAGGCTACCGCGCGCAGCCACGCGTGGAGCTGGTCGACGAAGGGTAGCAAAGGCATCTTACTGCCGATGGAGATCGAAACCCGTCCGCTGATTAATGGCCTGCCGGGAGCCTATAACCTTGGCGTGGTCTGGACTAACGCGCCGCAGAGCGACCTCTACAGCGGTAAATCCGGCGGCGCCGGGGCGACCGATCCGCAAGGTTACGCCGAGCACGATAGCACCTGGTTTATGTACGCCGGCCTGAACCAGCAGATCACCCGCCACGCCGACGACCCGCTGCGGGGGATGAGCGTCTCACTGAGCGGCAGCCTCAGCGACCAGCGCAGCAACTATATCCACTCCGCCGTCGCCGCCTCCATGCGCTACCGCGGTCTGTTTGACGCCCGCCCGGAGGACTGGATTGGCTTCGGCCTGACGTGGATCGACATGAGCAGCCACTACGCACGTAATCAGCGCTATATGAATCAGATAAGCAGCGCCACCGACTATAACGATCCGGCTTACCAGCCGGTGGCCGGTCATTCGCTGAACGGTGAGCTCTATTATCGCTTCCGCCCGGTCTCCTGGCTGGAGCTGCAGCCGGGCCTGCAGTACTGGCACCGTCCGGGCGGCGTCGCGCAGACCCAGGATGCGTGGGTAGTGGAGTGGAAAACCGTCGTGACCTTCTGATAGTCGCGATCTTAATCACGTTTTTTCACTTGTCAGGTTGAGCGCGCAGCAGAAGTTGTTACAGTGCGGGTGTTGGATTGCAACTGCTGCGGCAGGCAAAACCTGATCACCTGGCGTTTCGTCGGGGGTCAGGTTTTTTTGTTTCTGGGGTCTATATGCAAATCGCCAAAGTACTCAATAACAATGTGGTGGTGGTTCTCGACGAGCACCGGCGCGAACAGGTGGTGATGGGGCGAGGGCTGGCCTTTCAGAAACGCCCGGGCGACGTGCTGGACGACAGTAAAATTGAAAAAGTTTTCGCCTTACAAAGCGATGAGCTGGTCGGCCGCTTAGGCGAGCTGCTCAGTCAAATACCGTTAGAAGTGATGACCACCTGCGATCGCATTATCGACCTGGCACGCGGACGGCTGGGCAAGTTACAGGAAAGTTTGTACATCACGTTAACGGATCACTGTCATTTTGCTATCGAGCGGCAGAAAAAGGGCATCGCACTGCGTAACGTGCTGCTGTGGGAGATTAAGCGGCTGTATCCGAAGGAGTTCGCGCTGGGCCAGGAGGCAAGGGCCATCATTGCCAAAAGGCTCGGCGTGGAGTTGGCGGAGGACGAAGCCGGATTTATCGCCCTGCATCTGGTGACGGCGCAGCTCAACAGCGAAATGCCGGAGGTCATGCACGTGACCCGGGTGATGCAGGAGATCCTGCAGCTGGTGAAGTATCAGCTGCAGCTTAACTACGATGAAGAGTCGCTGAGCTATCAGCGTTTCGTCACCCACCTGAAGTTTTTCGCCCAGCGGATGCTGACGCGCACGGTGGTGGAAGATGACGACGTCTCGCTGCACAGCGCGGTGAAAGATAACTACGCCAAAGCGTGGAAGTGTGCGGAAACGGTGGCGACGCATCTGCAAAAGCAGTATCAGCGGTCGCTGACCACCGAAGAAATTATGTTTCTTGCCATTCATATCGAACGGGTAAGAAAAGAGGGGCGTTAATTCTCCCCAACAAAACTGGATTGTTACTGCATGATGCAGGCAAAACCTGAGCGCGACGCCCACCGGCGTGGTTCTCGGGTTTTTTTATTTTTTACTACTCAGTCGCCGGTTGTCTGCGGGCAGCGGCAGTAAGGAAAAGAGCATGGAATATAAAGCACTCGCGCAGGATATTCTCAACCGCGTCGGCGGCAAAGAGAACATTGTGAGTCTGGTTCACTGTGCGACACGTCTGCGTTTTAAACTGAAGGATAACGGCAAAGCCGATGCCGAAGGGCTGAAGGCCAATCCGGGCGTGATTATGGTGGTGGAGAGCGGCGGCCAGTTTCAGGTGGTGATTGGCAACCACGTTCACGACGTCTGGCTGGCGGTGCGCCAGGAGGCGGGGTTAAGCGATGACAACGAACCGGTTGCCGAGGAAAAAGCGGCCAAAGGATCGGTGTTAAGCCAGCTTATCGACATCATCTCCGGCATCTTTACACCGTTTATCGGCGTGATGGCGGCAACCGGTCTGCTGAAAGGCCTGCTGGCGCTGGCGGTGACCTGCGGCTGGCTTACGCCGGAGCAGGGGACTTATAAAATCTGGTTTGCCGCCAGCGACGCGCTGTTCTTTTTCTTCCCGCTGTTTCTTGGCTATACCGCCGGGAAGAAGTTTGGCGGCAACCCGTTTATCTCGATGGTGATTGGCGGGGCGTTAACCCACCCGCTGATGATTCAGGCCTTTGAGGCCAGCCAGGCGCCGGGCGCGGCGGTGGAGCACTTTCTCGGCATTCCGGTGACCTTTATCAACTACAGCTCATCAGTGATCCCGATTATTCTCGCCTCATGGGTCTCCTGCTGGCTGGAGCGCAAGAGCAACGCGCTGTTGCCGTCATCGATGAAAAACTTCTTCAGCCCGGCGATCTGCCTGGCGGTGGTGGTCCCGCTCACCTTCCTGGTGATTGGCCCGGTCGCCACCTGGCTGAGCCATCTGCTGGCCAACGGCTACCAGTTCATTTATGCGTTTGCCCCATGGCTGGCGGGCGCGGTACTGGGCGCCATGTGGCAGGTGTGCGTTATTTTCGGCCTGCACTGGGGGCTGGTGCCGTTGATGATCAACAACATGACGGTACTTGGTCACGACTCCATGCTGCCGATTATTCTTCCGGCGGTGATTGCCCAGGTGGGGGCGGTTCTGGGGATTTTGCTGGCCACCCGCGATGCGCGTCAGCGGATGCTGGCCGGTTCCGCCTTCTCTGCGGGGCTGTTCGGCATCACCGAGCCGGCTATCTATGGTCTGACCCTGCCGCTGCGTCGTCCGTTTATCTTCGGCTGTATCGCCGGCGCCATCGGCGGGGCGATCACCGCCTTCAGTAATAGTCATGCTTACTCGTTCGGCGTGCCGAATATCTTTTTCCCGGCGCAGATGATCCCGCCCGGCGGGATTGACGCCAGCGTCTGGGGCGGGCTTATCGGCACCGGCGTGGCTTTCGTGCTCGCCTGCGTGCTGACCTTCTTCGCCGGCCTGCCGCGCGCCAGCGCTGCACCGGGCGCCGTGACGGTAGCCCCGGCCTCGGCAAACGATATTCTGGCGCCGATGAGCGGCAGCGTTATCGCCCTCGAGCAGGTGCCGGATAGCACCTTCGCCAGCGGCCTGCTGGGTAAAGGGGTCGCCATTATCCCGGCGGTGGGCCAAGTGATTGCCCCGTTCCCGGGCGAAGTGGCCTCCCTGTTTCAGACTAAACACGCCATCGGCCTGCAAAGCGACAGCGGCATTGAGCTGCTGATCCACGTCGGCATCGACACGGTCAAACTCGACGGCGTGCCCTTTACCGCACATGTGAAAGAGGGCGACAGGGTACAGGCCGGCGATCTGCTGATTGAGTTTGATCGCCAGGCGATTCTGGACGCCGGCTACGACCTGGCGACCCCGATCATTATCAGCAACAGCGACGACTACCGGGAGATTGATACGGTGGCGTCCAGCACCGTCGAAGCCGGTCAGCCGCTGTTGTCAGTCAGCCATTAATCACAGGAGAAAAAGATGAAAACATTCCCGACGGATTTTTTATGGGGCGGCGCGACCGCGGCCAATCAGGTGGAAGGTGCTTATCTGGAAGATGGCAAAGGCTTATCCACCTCCGATGTGCAGCCGCACGGCGTTTTCGGCGAAGTGGTCGAGCGCGTACTCGGCGACAGCGGCATAAAAGATGTGGCGATCGATTTTTACCATCGCTATCCGGAAGATATCGCCCTGTTTGCCGAGATGGGTTTTAACTGCCTGCGAGTCTCTATCGCCTGGACCCGCATCTACCCCAACGGCGACGAAGCCGAGCCGAACGAAGCCGGCCTCGCGTTCTACGACAAGCTGTTCGACGAGATGGCGAAGCACAACATCACCCCGCTGGTGACGCTGTCGCATTATGAAATGCCATGGGCGCTGGTAAAAAACTACGGCGGCTGGGGCAGCCGGGAGGTGATTGGCTTCTTTGAGCGCTACGCCCGGACGGTGTTCAGCCGCTATAAAAATAAGGTCAAACTGTGGCTGACCTTTAACGAAATCAATATGTCGCTACATGCCCCGATGACCGGCGTCGGCCTGCCGGCCGGCAGCAGCAAAGGCGAGGTGTATCAGGCGATTCACCACCAGCTGGTGGCCAGCGCGCTGGCGGTCAAAGCCTGTCATGAGCTGGTGCCTGAGGGCAAAATCGGCAATATGCTGCTCGGCGGGCTGATGTATCCCCTGAGCTGCAAACCGGAGGATGTGTTTGAGACGCTGCAGGAGAACCGCAGCTGGCAGTTCTTCGGCGACGTACAGGCGCGCGGCGCGTACCCGGGCTATATGCAGCGCTATTTCCGTGACAACGGCATCACGCTCACCATCACCGACGCCGATCGTGAAGCGCTAAAAACCACCGTCGACTTTATCTCCTTCAGCTACTACATGACCGGCTGCGTCACCGCCGACGAGGCGCTGAACCAGCAGGCGCGCGGCAATATTCTCAGCATGGTGCCGAACCCGCACCTGGCGAGCTCGGAGTGGGGCTGGCAGATAGACCCGCTGGGCCTGCGCACGCTGCTGAACGTGCTGTGGGATCGCTACCAGAAGCCGCTGTTTATCGTGGAAAACGGTCTGGGCGCCAAAGATAAGGTGGAAGCCGACGGCAGCATTAACGATGACTACCGCATCAGTTACCTGAACGACCACCTGGTGCAGGCGCGGGAAGCCATTGACGATGGCGTTGAGCTGATGGGCTTTACCAGCTGGGGACCGATTGACCTGGTGAGCGCCTCAAAGGCGGAGCTGTCGAAGCGCTACGGCTTTATCTATGTCGACCGCCATGATGACGGTACCGGCACCCTGGCGCGCAGTAAGAAGAAGAGCTTTAGCTGGTATAAAGAGGTGATTGCCAGCCGCGGCGCCAGCCTGAAAGCCTAAAGGATGCCCGCCCGGCCATCGCCGGGCGGGGGGTTAGCCCGGTTTACGCGCGCAGTAAAAAGGTCATCGGACGTTCTTTCTCTTCATCCAGAGCGGGCAGGGTGGAAAAGAGGTGCGGCTCGTTAAAAGATGCCGGCTCATATTCACCCCCTGAATTGATAAGGTTGTTTATTTTTAGCAAACTAATAATTTAGTCACACGCTTTACTAAACGCGTTTAATTCAATTAACTTATGATAACCAACCTGATTAAGTTATCTGACCTGTCCAATGAAATTGATATTAAATAAAAGCGTGCTGGCGGCATTGCCCCTGGCCATCGCGCTGGCTGGCTGCGCGCCATCTCATGAGGTTGCTAATCCGCCGCAGCAGCAAATTCCAGCCTCCCATGTTTCCATGGATCTCCCTGCCGCCGTGAAAAATGGCTGGCCGCAGACTGACTGGTGGAAAGATTACCATGACCCACAGCTTAATAATCTGATTCAGCGAGCGTTGGCCAACGCGCCGGATATGCAGATTGCCGAACAGCGCATCAGGCTTGCCGAAGCGCAGGCGCGAATGTCGCAGGCGAATCTTGGCCCGGAGATGGATTTCTCCGCCGATATTGAACGCCAGCGCATGTCGGCCGAAGGCCTGATGGGACCGTTTGCTACCGACACCGACGGCAATACCGGCCCGTGGTACACCAACGGTACCTTTGGCCTGACCGCTGGTTGGGATCTCGATCTGTGGGGCAAAAACCGTGCGCTGGTGAAAGCGCGTATCGGCGAGCTGAAAGCCCAGGTTGCTGAACAGGCCCAGACCCGTGAGCTGCTCTCCGGCAGCGTGGCGCGTCTGTACTGGCAGTGGCAGACGGAAGCGGCGATCAAAGCGGTGCTGCAGCAGGTGAAAAACGAGCAAAATAATATCGTGACGGTCGACAAGGCCCTGTATCAGCGCGGGATCACTAACTCCGCCGAAGGGGCGGAGAACGATATTAACGTCAGCAAAACCGACCAGCAGCTGGCGGACGTGACGGGCACGATGAAAGAGATTGAAGCGCGGCTGATGGCCCTGACCAACAGCCAGAGCCAGTCGCTAAACCTCAAACCCGCCAGCCTGCCAACGGTCAGCGCGCAGCTGCCAGATACCCTCGGCTATGAGCTGCTGGCGCGCCGCCCGGATCTGCAGGTCGCCCACTGGTATATTGAGGCGTCCCTGAGCGAAGTGGACGCGGCGAAAGCGGCATTTTATCCGGACATCAATCTGATGGCGTTCCTGCAGCAGGATGCCCTGCACTTAAGCGATCTTTTCCGCCATTCGGCGCAGCAGATGGGCGTTACTGCCGGGTTGACGCTGCCGATCTTTGACAGCGGCCGCCTTAACGCCAAGCTGGATATCGCCAGCGCGCAGAATAGCCTGTCGATCGCCCAGTACAACAAAGCGGTGGTGGATGCCGTTAACCAGGTGGCGAAAACCGCCAGCCAGGTCGAAACATTAATGGCCAAAAGCCAGCAGCAGCAGCAGGTTGAAAAAGACGCTCAGCGGGTAGTAGATCTGGCGCAGGCCCGAATGGCGGCGGGGATCTTACCTGGCTCCAGAGTCAGTATGGCGAAGCTCCCGGCGCTGCAGGAACGGATCACCGCATTGCGCCTGCACGGCCAGTGGATTGACGCCAGCATTCAGCTGACCTCGGCCCTCGGCGGCGGCTACCACCAGACGGTGAAGTAACCGCCAACCACGGTGCGCCCGCGGGCGCGCCGCTTAGTCTTTCTTCTTACTCTCGCGCCGCCTGAGCCACCAGTGGGCGGCCACCACCACCACCACCGCGAGGATCAGCCAGATCCAGTGCTTCAGATGGGCGTCCAGATGATGCAGCCACGGGCCAACCACCTCGCCGCCGAGATAGCCAATGGTGGTAAACAGCAGGGCCCACACCAGCGCTCCGACAATATTCAGCGGCAGGAAAATGCGCGGCGGCAGGCGGCTGGCGCCGATCAGCAGGGGGCCGATTACCCGGAAGCCATACATAAAGCGGGTGCCGATGACAAACAGCCACGGCCGGTGCTGGATCATACGCTGCGCTTTACGGATCCGCGCTTTCTGACTGGCGAAACGGCGCAGGATGCGTCCCCCGAAGCGGCGACCGACCAGATAGAGCAGCTGATCGCCAATCATCCCGCCGAGGGCGACGGCGATCACCACCAGGGGAAATTTCAGTAGCCCCTGATGCGCCGCGACGCCGCCCAGCAGGGTAATGGTCTCACCTTCCGCCATGCTGCCGACGATCAGCGCCGCGTAGCCATACTGGGAAATCAGGTGATTGATATCCATAAAAAGCTTTTCTCCTTACCTCATCACCTCTTAATCATACACCCTGCTGACCAAAACGCGGCGACGCAGAATTTTCTGTGCTGTACATAAAATAATCTACAGGGTGAATTATACTTGGATCAGTGCAGTACGAAGCCGTGACAAGGGGGACGCTATGAACCATGTCTGGGGGCTCTTCGCTCATCCCAACCGGGAAATGAGCGTGATTAAGAGCGAGAATGAAACCATTTCTCATCACTATACGCATCATGTGCTGCTGATGGCGGCGGTTCCGGTAATCTGCGCCTTTATCGGCACCACGCAGCTGGGCTGGAACTTCGGCGATGGCACCGTGATTAAACTGTCGATGCTGACCGGACTGGCGCTGGCGGTGCTGTTTTACGCCGTGATGCTCGCCGGGGTGGCGATCATGGGGCGGGTCATCTGGTGGATGGCGAGGCAGTATCCGCAGCAGCCTTCCCTGAAACGCTGCATGGTGTTTGCCGGCTACGTCGCCACCCCGCTGTTTCTGAGCGGGATTGTGGCGCTCTATCCGCTGGTCTGGCTGTGCGCGCTGGTCGGTACTATTGCGCTGTTCTATACCGGGTATCTGCTGTATCTCGGCATTCCGACCTTCCTGAGCATTAATCGGGAAGAGGGGTTAAGCTTTGCCAGCTCGACGCTAGCTATTGGGGTACTGGTGCTGGAAGTGCTGCTGGCCATCACCGTGGTGCTCTGGGGGTATGGCTACCGACTCTTCTGATCGGGCGACACGGGTAAATATGCATTGCCGGCAAATATGTATTTTATGTCGGCAATGCAGCATTTCTTCACGATTCTTATTAGGCACAGGGCCTTACGGCGCGGTATGATGGCGTTTGCCAGCGAAGTTGCCCACTTAACCTCGCGGCGTACGTTCCATAACGTGCAAAAATACTTTTCAGAATGCCCATGATGCCGAAATTTCGAGTCTCTTTGCTCAGCCTGACCTTGCTGCTGGCTGTGCCTTTTGCGCCCCAGGCGTTAGCAAAAACCCCGACGGCGGTGACCGCCTCGCAGCCGGAAATTGCCTCCGGCAGCGCCATGATCGTCGATCTGGCCACGAAAAAAATCATTTATGCCAGCCAGCCGGATCTGGTGCGCCCGATGGCGTCGATCACCAAAGTGATGACGGCCATGGTGGTGCTCGATGCCCATCTGCCGCTGGATGAGATGCTGACGGTGGATATCAGCCATACGCCGGAAATGAAGGGGATCTACTCCCGCGTGCGCCTCAACAGCCAGATTAGTCGCCGCGATATGCTGCTGCTGGCGCTGATGTCTTCCGAGAACCGCGCGGCCGCCAGCCTGGCGCATCACTATCCGGGCGGCTACGACGCTTTTATTCGCGCGATGAACGCCAAAGCCCAGGCGCTGGGCATGACCCATACCCGCTACGTGGAGCCCACCGGCCTGTCGGTGCATAACGTCTCCACCGCCCGCGATCTGACCAAACTGCTGATCGCCAGCGAGCAGTATCCGCTGATCGGCCAGCTGAGCACCACCAAAGAAGAGACCGCCACCTTCGCCCATCCGGCCTACAGCCTGCCGTTCCGCAACACCAACCATCTGGTGTATCGCGATAACTGGAACATTCAGCTGACCAAAACCGGCTTCACCAACGCTGCCGGCCACTGCCTGATTATGCGCACGGTGATTAACCAACGTCCGGTGGCGCTGGTGGTGATGGATGCCTTCGGCAAATATACCCACTTCGCTGACGCCAGCCGCTTGCGGACCTGGATTGAAACCGGGAAGGTAATGCCGGTACCCGCCTCGGCGCTGAGCTATAAAAAGCAGCGCGAAGCGCAGATGGCGGAGGCGATGCTGAAAGGCGGCGCGCAGACCGCGCAGAACGATTAATCTGCATGTCTCACGGATGGCGGCGCATTGCGCCTTATCCGGGCTACGTGATTTGGCGCCGGGTTCGCCCCTTTCGTAGGCCCGGCAAGCGCAGCGCCGCCGGGCAATCAGGCCGAGTGCCGGTGTTTGTGGCGGATGGTGGCTCGCGCTTTATCCGGGCTACGTGATTTGGCACCGGGTTCGCCCCTTTCGTAGGCCCGGCAAGCGCAGCGCCGCCGGGCAATCAGGCCGAGTGCCGGTGTTTGTGCAGGATGGCGGCTGACGCCTCTCCGGAACCGCGCTGAACGGTAGCCCGGCTAAGGCGTTTACGCCGCGAGCCGGGGATTTGGCGCCGGATATCACTCCGGCAGCGTCCAGTCGCCGTCACCCAGCGCGCGCTGCATAATCAACGTATCCCGCCAGTCGCCCATCTTGTAGCCGACGCTGCGCAGCTGACCCGCCACGGTAAAACCGAACTTTTTATGGATCGCCAGCGAGCCGGCATTGTTATGGCCATCGCCGATGATCGCCAGCATCTGCCGCCACGGGCCTTTCTCGCACTCAGCGATTAGCCTGGACAGCAGCGCGCTGCCGATGCCGCGTCCGCCCATTCCGGATTCCACGTATATCGATTCCTCGAGGGTGTAGCGATAGGCCGGACGCGGGCGATAGAAAGTGGCGTAGCAGTAGCCGACGATAGCCCCGCGCCACAGCGCTACCAGCCACGGCAGGCCGTTGTCGCGCACGGTCTGGATCCGTTTACGCATTTCGTCAACGGTGGGGGGGATCTCTTCGAAGGAGGCGCGGCCATTAAGCACGTGCCAGACATACAGCGCGGCGATGGCGTGCGCATCGTCGGGCAGCGCTTCGCGAATTTCTAAATCACTGTCGAGTAACGGGGCCTCTGCGGGCATGGCGGCGCTCCTGAATCTGCCGGAGAAACATTCTCCGGCGTGCAGCGTAATACAGAAGCGCCAGGCTGAATAGTCCTGCCGTCGATTATTGCGGATCCGCCGGAGAGGCTGGCGTCGGGGCCGCTTCACCCCAGTATTTCTGCTTGCTGGTTTTACCAATCCCCGGGTTCATGCTGTTGGTGGGATCGTTCTGGCGATAGAACTGCTGCAGGCTCTCCGGGGCCTCATACAGATGACCCACGTTATGCTCCGCCGGATACTGGGCGCCGCGCGCTTTCAGTAACTCCAGCATTTTTTCCTTCAGCGCGTGGGCGTCGACCCCTTTCCTGACGATGTAATCCTGATGGAACACATGGCACATAAAGTGGCCATAGTAGAGCTTATGCACCAGCTGGCTGTCGATCTCCGGCGGCAGATGTTCGAACCACTCGGTATCGTTACGGCGCAGGGCGATATCCAGCGCCAGAATATCTTCGACTTCGTCGGCATGCACCGCCTGATAGCGGATCGCCGCGCCGGCGGCGGCAAAGCGATGGAGGAACGCCTTGCTGCCTTCCTCCGGCGTACAGGCGAAGAAATCCCCCTCGGCCTGCTGGAAGTACTCCGTCAGCCAACGCTGCGCTTCTTCGATGCCGTCGCCAGCCATCTTCAGCAGCAGATGATGTTCATATTTATCACGCCAGGTTTTCATCCGCTCCGGTAAATGCGCCGGAAAGACGTGGCCGAGCTTCTGCATAAAGCGGTCGGTAAAGTGCGGCTTAAACAGCGAGACTTTCTCCAGCATCGCGTCGGTGCGCCCCTTCATGGTGAAGAAGAACGGCATTTTGTCGGTGCCGAGCTTGTCGATCATCAGGAAGGTGTCTTTGCCATACTTCTCGGCGATATCGTAAATATCGCGGTGCATATATTCCCCCGCCACCGGAAGATGCTGGAACTCAGCGAGGATATGACGGCGGATCTCGGTCAATACCTGCGGCTGGTTGGTGCCAATGTAAAACACCTGCTGGCGCTTTTCCGCCGGGAAAGTATCGAGACGCACGGCGAAAACCGCCAGCTTGCCGGCGCAGCCGGAGGATTCGAACAGGCGGTCCGGGTCGGCGTTATAGCGCGCCGGGGTGTCGGCATCGACATCGCGCACGCGGGTGACATAGTCGTGATCGTGGGCGTGGCGGCCGTCGTGCAGCACATCGCTATCGCTAATCCGTTCGTCATCGAGGCGGCTGAGGATCTGCTCCGGCGTGCTGCCGAGATCGATGCCCAGATGATTGACCAGCTTCAGCTTGCCGTCGGCGTCAATCTGCGCGAACAGCGACATCTCAGTGTAGGCCGGCCCGCGCTGCACCAGCGAGCCGCCGGAGTTGTTGCAGATCCCGCCGATGACCGACGCGCCGATGCATGACGAACCGATCACCGAGTGCGGTTCGCGTCCCAGCGGTTTGAGCGCTTTTTCCAGCGAATAGAGGGTGGTGCCGGGCCAGGCCAGCACCTGCTCGCCTTTGTCCAGCAGATGCAGTTTGTCCAGGCGCAGGGTGCTGATAATCACGATCTCGCGATCGTAATCATTGCCGTTGGGGGTCGAACCTTCGGTCAGGCCGGTGTTGGCCGCCTGCATCAGAATAATTTTATCGGCGTCTACGCAGGCGTTGAGCACGCGCCAGAGCTCCAGCAGGGTACCGGGAAAGACAACCGCCAGCGCCTCGCCCTGACCGGAGCGGAAGCCCTTGCGGTAGCGCTGGGTTTTTGCCGGGTCGGTCAGCAGATGCGAAGGGCCAACCAGGCGCGCCAGGTCAGCCAGAAACGTTTTATGGGTGTCAGTGGGTGCAGATGACATGTTCCACTCCTTGTGGTGGTGCGCGAAATATCGAGGATAAGCATAGCGCTTTGTATGACAATTTGATGCATGAATGTTTCGCAAAAATCAGAGAAGAACCTTAGCATTCTGCGGGCGCGTTGTTTATATATATGGCAAACTGCGGTTTTTATTATGTTTTACCGAGTCCCCGTCTGAGATAAAGCGAGATAACAATGAAATGGCTCTGCACTGTAGGCGTCGCCGTGAGTCTGGCGCTGCAACCCGCGCTGGCGGATGAACTGTTTGGTAACCACCCCCTGACCCCGCAGGCGCGGGATGCCTTTGTCACCGACCTGCTGAAAAAAATGACGGTGGACGAGAAAATCGGCCAGCTGCGTCTGATAAGCGTTGGCCCGGATAACCCGAAAGAGGCGATCCGTGAAATGATCAAGAACGGTCAGGTGGGGGCGATTTTTAACACCGTTACCCGCCCGGATATCCGTGTAATGCAGGATCAGGTGATGCAGCTTAGTCGCCTGAAGATCCCTCTGTTCTTTGCCTACGATGTGCTGCACGGTCAGCGCACCGTGTTTCCGATAAGCCTCGGCCTGGCCTCGTCGTTTAACCTTGATGCGGTGAAGACCGTGGGCCGCGTGTCAGCTTATGAAGCCGCCGATGACGGGTTGAACATGACCTGGGCGCCGATGGTCGACGTCTCCCGCGACCCGCGCTGGGGACGCGCTTCCGAAGGGTTCGGAGAAGACACCTATCTGACCACGATGATGGGCCAGGCGATGGTGGAGTCGATGCAGGGCAAGAGCCCGGCGGACCGCTATTCGGTGATGACCAGCGTCAAGCATTTCGCCGCCTACGGCGCGGTGGAGGGCGGGAAAGAGTACAATACGGTCGACATGAGCCCGCAGCGCCTGTTCAACGACTATATGCCGCCGTATAAAGCCGGGCTTGATGCCGGCAGCGGCGCGGTGATGGTAGCCCTGAACTCGCTGAACGGCACCCCGGCGACCTCTGATTCCTGGCTGCTGAAAGACGTCCTGCGCGACCAGTGGGGCTTTAAAGGCATCACCGTTTCCGACCACGGCGCCATCAAAGAGTTGATTAAGCACGGCGTGGCCTCCGACCCGGAAGACGCGGTGCGCGTAGCGCTGAAGTCCGGCATCAACATGAGCATGAGCGACGAGTATTACAGTAAGTACCTGCCGGGGCTGGTGAAGTCCGGCAAGGTGACCATGGCCGAGCTGGATGATGCCACCCGACACGTGCTCAACGTGAAATATGATATGGGACTGTTCAACGATCCCTACAGCCACCTGGGACCGAAAGATTCTGACCCGCAGGACACCAATGCGGAAAGTCGTCTGCATCGTAAAGAGGCGCGCGAAGTGGCTCGCGAGAGCCTGGTGCTGCTGAAAAACCGTCTTGATACGCTGCCGCTGAAAAAATCCGGCACTATCGCGGTGGTGGGCGCGCTGGCGGACAGCAAGCGCGACATGATGGGCAGCTGGTCCGCGGCCGGGGTGGCCGACCAGTCGGTGACCGTTCTGACCGGCATCAAAGAAGCGCTGGGCGATAACGGCAAAGTGATTTACGCCAAAGGGGCGAACGTTACCGATGACAAAGGCATTGTCGATTTCCTCAATTTGTATGAGAACGCGGTGCAGGTTGACCCACGCTCGCCGCAGGAAATGATCGACGAAGCGGTCGCGGCGGCGAAGCAATCCGATGTAGTGGTCGCCGTGGTGGGCGAGGCGCAGGGCATGGCGCATGAGGCCTCCAGCCGGACCGATATCACCCTGCCGCAGAGCCAGCGCAATCTGATTGCCGCTCTTAAAGCCACCGGCAAACCGCTGGTGCTGGTGCTGATGAACGGGCGTCCGCTGGCGCTGGTGAAAGAGGATCAGCAAGCCGATGCGCTGCTGGAGACCTGGTTTGCCGGCACCGAAGGCGGCCACGCCATCGCCGACGTGCTGTTTGGCGACTACAACCCGTCGGGCAAGCTGCCGATGTCTTTCCCGCGCTCGGTGGGGCAGATCCCAACCTACTACAGCCACCTGAATACCGGCCGGCCGTATAATCCGGAGAAGCCGAACAAGTACACCTCGCGTTACTTCGATGAAGCCAATGGCCCGCTGTATCCGTTTGGTTACGGCCTGAGCTACACCACCTTTAGCGTCTCCGATGTCAACATGTCGTCGGCCACCATGCCGCGCGATGGCAGCGTGACCGCCAGCGTGCAGGTGACCAACACCGGTAATCGCGAAGGGGCGACGGTGATCCAGCTCTACCTGCAGGACGTCACCGCCTCCATGAGCCGGCCGGTGAAAATGCTGCGCGGCTTTAAAAAGGTCACCCTCAAACCGGGCGAAACGCAAACCGTTAGCTTCCCAATCGACGTCGACGCGCTGAAGTTCTGGAATCAGCAAATGAAATACGTTGCTGAGCCGGGCAAATTCAATGTCTTTATCGGCGTGGACTCCGCCCGCGTGAAGCAGAGCGAGTTTGAGCTGCTGTAAGGCATCGCTCTTAAGTCCAACGTCACGCTTTAAAGGCCGATTAATCGGCCTTTTCTTTTTCGCATCGCTGGCAAATGGGCTACGCTTTTCTCTTAAGCTTCTGTAAGCGAAGCGCAAAAGAACTGAGGGATGCGGGATGAAGATGGCAACGACATGGTCCGGCGCGCTGGCGCTGGCCGCCCTGATAAGTTTACCGCTGCAGGCGGCGGAGCCGGTGAAGGTCGGCTCGAAAATTGATACCGAAGGCGCGCTGCTGGGCAATATGATCCTGCAGGTGCTGGAAAGCCACGGCGTAAAAACGATTAATAAAATCCAGCTCGGCACCACGCCGGTGGTGCGCGGGGCGATTGTCGCCGGCGAGCTGGATATCTACCCGGAATATACCGGCAATGGCGCCTTCTTCTTCAAAGATGAAAACGACCCGGCGTGGAAGAATGCCCAACAGGGCTATGAGAAGGTGAAGCGCCTCGATCAGGAGAAACATCAGCTGGTATGGCTCACCCCGGCGCCGGCCAACAACACCTGGACTATCGCCGTGCGCCAGGACCTGGCGGAGAAAAATAAGCTGACCTCGCTGGCCGACCTCAGTCGCTACCTGAAGCAGGGCGGCGAATTTAAGCTGGCGGCTTCGGCGGAATTTATTGAGCGCCCGGACGCGCTGCCGGCGTTTGAAAAAGCGTATGGCTTCAACCTCAACCAGAACCAGCTGCTGTCGCTGGCCGGGGGCGATACGGCGGTGACCATCAAAGCGGCGGCGCAACAGACCTCCGGCGTTAACGCGGCGATGGCCTACGGCACCGATGGCCCGGTGGCGGCCCTGGGGTTACAGACGCTGAGCGACCCGCAGGGCGTGCAGCCGATATATGCCCCGACGCCGGTGGTGCGCGAGGCGGTGCTCAAGGCCTACCCGCAGATTGCCGACTGGCTGCAGCCGGTCTTCGCCAGCCTCGATGAAAAAACGCTGCAGCAGCTGAACGCCCGCATTGCGGTGGAGGGCCAGGATGCGAAGCGCGTGGCGGCAGATTATCTGCAGCAGAAAGGCCTGCTGAAGTAATCCACCGGTGACCATTCGCTGTACTCACCGCGTCGGCCTGCTGCTGACAGGTCTGCTGCTGGTTACGCTGGCGCTGCCGTTTGTCACTTATGCGCCGAATCGCTTACTCTCCGGGGAAGGGCGCGGGCTGTGGCAGGCGCTGCCCTGGCTCGCCGGCGTTCAGCTGGCGGCGGCTCTTGCCGGGATGCTGCTCTGCTGGCTGCCGGGCAGGATCGTGCCGTTTCTCCACCTGCTGCTGGCCGAACTGATCTTCCCGCTGCTTATCTGGGGCAGCGGCCAGGCGGCGCTTGAGCTCTCCCGCCACGGCTCGCCGCTGGCGCGCACCTCGCCCGGCAGCGGCCTGTGGTTGTCGCTGGCGCTTTGTCTGCTGCTGGCCAGCGAGGCCATCCGTCATCTTACCGTCCGGCCGCTCTGGCGCTGGCTGCTCAATGCGCAAGTCTGGCTGTTGCCCATCATCCTGCTCGCTATCGGGGCGCTCGATCAGCTCTCCTTGCTGAAGGAGTATGCCAACCGTCAGGAGGTATTTGATGACGCCCTGCGCCAGCATCTGCTTCTGCTGTTCGGCACCCTGCTGCCGGGCCTGCTGATTGGCCTGCCGCTGGGGGTATGGCTGTGGCGGCGTCCGCGCTGGCAGGCGCCGGCTTTCACCGCGCTCAATGTGATCCAGACTATTCCGTCGGTAGCGCTTTTTGGCCTGCTGATTGCGCCGCTTGCCGGTCTGGCGCGTTATTTCCCGACGCTGGGCGAGCTGGGCGTCTCCGGGACCGGCGTGGCGCCAGCCCTGATCGCTCTCACTCTCTATGCGCTACTGCCGCTGGTGCGCGGGGTGGTGACCGGCCTGCAGCAGGTACCGCAGGATGCCCTGGAAAGCGCGACGGCAATGGGCATGAGCGCCGGGCAGCGCTTTCGTCAGGTGCAGCTTCCGCTGGCGATGCCGGTACTGCTGCGCAGCCTGCGGGTGGTCAGCGTGCAAACCGTCGGCATGGCGGTAGTGGCCGCGCTGATCGGCGCCGGCGGCTTTGGCGCGCTGGTTTTTCAGGGGCTGCTGAGCAGTGCGCTGGATCTGGTGCTGCTGGGCGTGGTGCCGACCATTGCCCTGGCGGTGGTGGTGGATGCCCTGTTCGCCCTGTGGGGCGCCTGGCTAAAAGGAGAGGCCAATGATTGAATTTCAAGGGGTCAGCAAAGTGTTTGCCGGCCACCCGGCGGTGAAGGACCTGACCCTGGAGCTGCGCGAAGGCGCTTTCTCGGTGCTGGTGGGGACTTCCGGCTCGGGCAAGTCGACGACGCTGAAGATGATCAACCGTCTGCTGGAGCCGGACCGGGGCACCATTCGCTTTGCCGGCGAGGACATTCGCCAGCAGCCGGTCCTGACCCTGCGGCGGCGGATGGGCTATGCCATCCAGTCCATCGGCCTGTTTCCCCACTGGACGGTGGCGCAGAATATCGCCACCGTGCCGCAGTTGCAAAGATGGCCGCGGGCAAGGATCGCCGACCGGATCGACGAGCTGATGGCGCTGCTGGGGCTGGAGGCGACGCTGCGCGACCGTTACCCGCATCAGCTCTCCGGCGGCCAGCAGCAGCGGGTGGGGGTGGCGCGGGCGCTGGCGGCAGATCCGGAGGTGCTGTTGATGGATGAGCCCTTCGGCGCCCTCGACCCGGTGACCCGCGAGGCGCTGCAGCAGGAGATGCTGCGCATCCACCGTCTGCTGGGCCGGACGATTGTGCTGGTGACCCATGATATTGACGAAGCGCTGCGTCTGGCGGACCACCTGGTGCTGATGGACGGGGGCGAGGTGGTCCAGCAGGGGGCGCCGCTGGAGATGCTCCTGCGACCGAAAAATAGCTTTGTACAGACCTTTTTTGGTCGCAGCGAGCTGGGTGTGCGCCTGCTGTCGCTGCGCGAGGTGGGGGACTATTTGCGTCCCGACGAACGGCTGGCGGGCGAGGGGCTGACCGTCACCATGACCCTGCGGGAAGCGCTGTCGCAGTTTGTCGCCCGGCGCTGCGAGACGCTGCCGGTGGTCGATGCCGAAGGCAGGCCCTGCGGTACGCTGCATTTTGCCGATCTGCTGCGCCAGGAGATGAGCCATGAAGGCGCTTCGTGAGCCGCTGTGGTGGCTTATCGCGCTGTTTATCGGCCTGCTGGCAGGGCTGCCCTACAGCGCGCCGCTGTTCAGTCGGCTGTTCCCGGAACTGCCGCGGCCGGTCTACCAGCAGGAGAGCTTCTGGGCGCTCACTCTCGATCACGGCTGGCTGGTGGTGGCGTCCAGCCTCGCGGCAACGGCAATCGGGCTGGGGGCTGGGGTGGCGGTCACCCGGCCCGCCGGCAGCGCGTTTCGTCCGCTGGTGGAGACCATCGCCGCTATCGGGCAGACCTTTCCGCCGGTGGCGGTGCTGGCGATGGCGGTGCCGGTGCTGGGCTTTGGCTGGCTGCCGGCGCTCATAGCCCTCGCGCTGTATGGCATACTGCCGGTGCTGCAGGGGACACTGGCCGGGCTGGGTTCGATACCGCCTGGGGTGTCAGGCGTGGCTGAAGGGATGGGAATGACCGGCTGGCAGCGTCTGTATAAGGTGGAACTACCGCTGGCGGCCCCGGTGATCCTGGCGGGGATCCGCACCTCGGTCATCGTCAATATTGGTACCGCGACCATTGCCTCGACGGTGGGGGCCAGTACGCTCGGGACGCCGATCATCATCGGCCTGAGCGGCTTTAATACCGCCTATATTGTACAGGGGGCGCTGCTGGTGGCGCTGGCGGCGATTATCGTCGACCGCGCGTTTGAGCGTCTGACCCGCTGGATCAGCCGACACCGCCACGCACAATAAAGGAATAGCCGGCCAGCATTACGCCGCTGATCCCGCCGATGGCCATAAGTAAGAAGAGGGTGACGACCGCGATTTTCGCTGGCTTCATAATAGGCTCCTGATGTTAGCAGGGGGATTATACGGTGAAGCGCAGGTGTTAATGAAACATTAATTGCGGTTTAGCGCGCCGCGCCGGGCTTTTTGCCGCGTTTGCTGCGCAACGCGCCGCAAAAAAGTGTGATCCTGGCCGTCATTTTTCATTTTTATGCAGGGCTTCAAAGAAAGTTTTCGCCAGGCAGGGTATGGTACGCGCTTTCAGGCATGTGTGGTTTGCGGGTATGTACGAGTTTGATCTGGTGTTGCTGCTGCTTCAGCAGATGTGCGTATTTTTGGTCATCGCGTGGTTGATGAGCAAAACCCGACTGTTTATCCCCCTGATGCAAGTCACCGTTCGCCTGCCGCACAAGCTGCTGTGCTACGTCACCTTCTCCATTTTCTGCATTATGGGGACCTATTTCGGTCTGCATATCGAAGACTCCATCGCCAACACCCGCGCCATCGGCGCTGTGATGGGCGGCCTGCTCGGCGGGCCGGTGGTCGGCGGGCTGGTAGGGCTCACCGGCGGCCTGCACCGCTACTCGCTGGGGGGAATGACCGCCTTAAGCTGCATGGTTTCCACCATCGTTGAGGGGCTGCTGGGCGGTCTGGTGCACAGCGTGCTGGTCAAACGCGGCCGGCCGGACAAAGTCTTTAGCCCGCTGACCGCCGGGGCGATCACCTTCGTGGCCGAGCTGGTGCAGATGATGATCATTCTGCTGATTGCCCGCCCGTTCCAGGACGCCCTGCATCTGGTGCAGAGCATTGCCGCGCCGATGATGGTCACCAATACCGTCGGTGCGGCGCTGTTTATGCGCATTCTGCTGGACAAGCGGGCGATGTTTGAGAAGTACACCTCCGCCTTTTCCGCCACGGCGCTGAAGGTGGCGGCGTCCACCGAGGGGATCCTGCGTCAGGGATTCAACGAAGAGAACAGCATGAAGGTGGCCCAGGTGCTGATCCAGGAGCTGGATATCGGTGCGGTGGCGATCACCGATCGCGACAAGCTGCTGGCGTTTACCGGCATCGGCGACGATCACCATCTGCCGGGCAAGCCTATTTCCTCCTCGTATACGCAACGGGCGATTGAGACCGGGGAGGTGGTCTACGCCGACGGCAACGAGGTGCCTTACCGCTGCTCGATTCATCCGCACTGTAAGCTGGGGTCGACGCTGGTGATCCCCCTGCGCGGCGAGAACCAACGGGTGATAGGAACCATTAAATTGTATGAGGCGAAAAATCGCCTGTTCAGTTCAATCAACCGCACCCTCGGGGAGGGGATTGCCCAGCTGCTGTCGGCGCAGATCCTCGCCGGACAGTACGAGCGGCAGAAGGCGCTGCTGACGCAATCCGAAATCAAGCTCCTGCACGCCCAGGTCAACCCGCACTTCCTGTTTAACGCGCTTAACACGCTGAAGGCGGTGATCCGCCGCGACAGCGATCAGGCCGGCCAGCTGGTGCAGTATCTATCGACCTTCTTTCGCAAGAACCTGAAACGGCCGACGGAAATTGTCACTCTTGCCGATGAGATCGAGCATGTTAACGCCTATCTGCAGATTGAGAAGGCTCGCTTTCAGGCTAACCTGCAGATCCAGATGGCGGTGCCGGAAGGGCTGGCGCATCACCAGCTGCCGGCCTTTACCCTGCAGCCGATCGTGGAGAACGCCATTAAGCATGGTACATCGCAACATCTTGGCGTCGGCGAAATTACCATCCGCGCCAGCCAGGACGATCGCTGGCTGCAGCTGGATATCGAAGATAACGCCGGGCTGTACCGGGCCAACCCCCAGGCCAGCGGGCTGGGGATGAATCTGGTGGACAGGCGGCTGCGGGCGCGTTTTGGCGCCGACTGCGGCATCAGCGTCACCTGCGAGCCGGAGCGCTTTACCCGTGTCACCCTACGTCTGCCCCTGGAGGAGAATGCATGCTGAGAGTATTGATCGTCGATGATGAGCCGCTGGCGCGGGAAAACCTGCGCATTTTGCTGGAGACACAGCGCGATATCGAGATCGTCGGCGAGTGCGGCAACGCGGTGGAGGCCATTGGCGCGGTGCATAAGCTGCGTCCCGACGTGCTGTTTCTCGACATCCAGATGCCGCGCATCAGCGGTCTGGAGATGGTCGGGATGCTCGACCCGGAGCACCGCCCCTATATCGTGTTTCTCACCGCCTTTGATGAATACGCGGTGAAAGCCTTTGAGGAGCATGCCTTTGACTATCTGCTGAAGCCGATTGAAGCTGCCCGGCTGGAGAAAACCCTCGCCCGCCTGCGCCAGGAGCGTAATCTGCAGGATGTGTCGCTGCTGGATGATGCTCAGCAGACGCTGAAATACATTCCCTGTACCGGCCACAGTCGTATCTGGCTGCTGCAGATGGAGGATGTGGCCTTCGTCAGCAGCCGGATGAGCGGCATCTACGTGACCGACCGCGAGGGAAAAGAGGGCTTTACCGAACTGACCCTGCGCACCCTCGAGAGCCGCACGCCGTTGCTGCGCTGCCATCGCCAGTATCTGGTGAATATGGCGCACCTGAAGGAGATTCGCCTGGAGGAGAATGGCCAGGCGGAGCTGCTGATGCGCGCCGGGCAAACGGTGCCGGTGAGCCGGCGCTATTTAAAAAGCCTGAAAGAGGCGATTGGCCTGTAAAGCTGGTACACTGCGCCCCATTGCATCATCGACAGTAAAAGGCCCTCATGCTCAGTAATGATATTCTTCGTAGCCTGCGCTACACCCTGAAAGTCAATAATAACGATATGGTGCGCATTCTCGCGCTCTCCGCTATGGAATCCACCGCCGCCAGCTTCGACACCTGGACGACGAAAGAGGATGAAGAGGGCTTTGTTCGCTGCCCGGACATTATCCTGTCGGGTTTCCTTAACGGCCTTATCTATGACAAGCGCGGCAAAGATGATTCGGCCCCGGAGCTGGCGCTGGAGCGTCGGGTGAATAACAACACGGTGCTGAAAAAGCTGCGGATCGCCTTCTCGCTGAAAACGGACGATATCCAGGCGATTATGAGCGAGCAGAAATACCGGGTGTCGGTGCCGGAGATCACCGCCATGATGCGCTCGCCTGACCACAAAAACTACCGCGAGTGCGGCGACCAGTTTCTGCGCAATTTCCTGCGCGGACTGACCCAGCGGGTGCATAACCCGAAGGCATGATTTTTTGCCGGGTGGCGGCTTCGCCTGACCCGGCCTACAACGACTGCCCCCCCGGGCGCGTGCTAGCATAGCGCCGCCGGGCAAAAAAAGCCGGAGATACTCTCCGGCTTTTTTGTTATTTCACCTGCTGACCCGGCTTGGCGCCGTCGTCAGGGCTTAACAGGAAGATATCCTTCCCGCCAGGGCCGGCGGCCATCACCATGCCCTCGGAGATGCCGAAGCGCATTTTGCGCGGCGCCAGGTTGGCGACCATCACCGTCAGGCGACCAATCAGCGGCTGCGGATCCGGATAGGCGGAGCGGATGCCGGAGAAGACGTTACGTTTTTCGCCGCCGAGATCCAGCGTCAGGCGCAATAGCTTGTCGGAGCCCTCGACGAATTCCGCGTTTTCAATCAGCGCCACGCGCAGATCGACTTTGGCGAAATCGTCAAAGGTGATGGTCTCCTGAATCGGATCGTCCGCCAGCGGACCGGTGACCGGCGCCGCGGTGGCTTTCACCTCTTCTTTAGAGGCTTCTACCAGGGCTTCCACCTGCTTCATCTCGATACGGTTGTACAGCGCCTTGAACGGATTGACCTTATGCGCCAGCAGCGGCTGCTGAATGGCGTCCCAGCTCAGTTCGCTGTTGAGGAACGCTTCCGCACGCGCGGCCAGCTGCGGCAGGACCGGCTTCAGCCAGGTCATCAGCACGCGGAACATATTCAGGCCCATGGTGCAGATGGCCTGCAGGTCGGCGTCGCGGCCTTCCTGTTTCGCCACCACCCACGGCGCCTGCTCGTCGACGTAGCGGTTAGCCACGTCGGCGAGGGCCATGATTTCGCGGATGGCCTTACCGAACTCGCGGCTGTCCCATGCTTCGCCGATGCTTTCCGCCGCGTCGGTGAAGGTTTTGTACAGCGCCGGGTCGGCCAGCTCCGCGGCCAGCACGCCGTCGAAACGCTTGCTGATAAAGCCGGCGTTGCGCGAGGCGAGGTTAACCACCTTGTTGACGATGTCGGCGTTCACGCGCTGCACGAAATCTTCCAGGTTCAGGTCGATGTCATCGATGCGTGAAGAGAGCTTGGCGGTGTAGTAGTAGCGCAGGCTGTCGGCATCGAAATGATTTAACCAGGTGCTGGCCTTGATAAAGGTGCCGCGCGACTTGGACATCTTGGCGCCGTTGACCGTCACGTAGCCGTGCACGAACAGGTTAGTCGGCTTACGGAAGTTGCTGCCTTCCAGCATCGCCGGCCAGAACAGGCTGTGGAAGTAGACAATGTCCTTGCCGATAAAGTGATACAGCTCGGCCGTGGAGTCTTTCTTCCAGTATTCGTCGAAGCTGGTGGTGTCGCCGCGCTTGTCGCACAGGTTCTTGAAGGAGCCCATGTAGCCGATCGGCGCGTCCAGCCAGACGTAGAAATATTTGCCCGGCGCGTTGGGAATTTCGAAGCCGAAGTACGGCGCATCGCGGGAGATGTCCCACTGCTGCAGGCCGGATTCGAACCACTCCTGCATCTTGTTCGCGACCTGCTCCTGCAGGGCGCCGCTGCGGGTCCACGCCTGCAGCATTTCGCTGAACGACGGCAGGTCGAAGAAAAAGTGCTCGGAGTCACGCATCACCGGCGTGGCGCCGGAGACCACCGATTTCGGGTCGATAAGCTCGGTAGGGCTGTAGGTCGCGCCGCACACTTCGCAGTTATCGCCATACTGGTCCGGAGATTTGCACTTCGGACAGGTGCCTTTCACAAAACGGTCCGGCAGGAACATGCCTTTTTCCGGATCGTAGAGCTGAGAGATGGTGCGGTTTTTAATAAAACCGTTCTCTTTCAGGCGGGTGTAGATAAGCTCCGACAGCTCGCGGTTCTCGTCGCTGTGCGTCGAGTGATAATTATCATAGCTGATGTCGAAGCCGGCGAAATCGGTCTGATGCTCCTGACTCATTTCGCCAATCATCTGCTCCGGAGTGATACCGAGCTGCTGCGCTTTGAGCATAATCGGCGTGCCGTGGGCGTCGTCGGCGCAGATGAAGTTGACCTCGTGGCCGCGCATTCGCTGGTAACGGACCCAGACATCAGCCTGGATGTGCTCCAGCATGTGGCCGAGGTGGATGGAGCCGTTGGCGTACGGCAGGGCGCACGTTACCAGAATTTTCTTCGCGACTTGAGTCATAGTGAGCATTACATCTTCTGTTGTAAAAAGGGCTTCCGATATTACCAAAAGGGCTGTGGGTGCGCCATAAATGGCTGCCCATATATGGATAATCGTTACCTGTGATAAACTCTGTGATTACTGAAAGCATCTCAAAACAACAAAGGAGTCGGGATGAATTCGCAATCCCAGGCCAAATCCCCTGAGCGCCTACGTGCGATGGTCGCCGGGACGCTGGCCAATTTCCAGCACCCAACCCTGAAGCATAATCTCACCGCCCTTAAGGCGCTGCACCATGTCGCCTGGCTGGACGATACCGTCCATATTGAACTGCAAATGCCGTTCGTCTGGAGCAGCGCCTTCGAAGCGCTGAAAGAGCAGTGCAGCGCCGAACTGCTGCGCATCACCGGCGCGAAGGCTATCGACTGGAAGCTGACCCACAGCATCGCAACCCTCAAGCGGGTGAAAAACCAGCCCGGGGTCAACGGCGTGAAAAACATTATCGCCATCAGCTCCGGCAAAGGCGGCGTCGGTAAATCTTCTACTGCCGTAAATCTGGCGCTGGCCCTGGCGGCGGAAGGGGCGAAGGTGGGCATTCTGGATGCCGATATCTATGGTCCGTCGATTCCGACCATGCTGGGTGCGGAAGACAGCCGCCCGACCTCGCCGGACGGCACTCATATGGCGCCGATCATGAAATATGGTCTGGCAACCAACTCCATCGGCTACCTGGTGACCGACGACAACGCCATGGTCTGGCGTGGGCCGATGGCCAGCAAGGCGCTGATGCAGATGCTGCAGGAGACGCTGTGGCCGGATCTTGATTACCTGGTGCTGGATATGCCTCCGGGCACCGGCGACATCCAGCTGACCCTGGCGCAGAACATTCCGGTGACCGGCGCGGTGGTGGTCACCACGCCGCAGGACATCGCGCTGATCGACGCCAAAAAAGGCATCGTGATGTTCGAGAAAGTGGAAGTGCCGGTGCTGGGGATCGTGGAAAACATGAGCATGCATATCTGCAGCAACTGCGGGCACCACGAGCCTATCTTCGGCACCGGCGGCGCGCAAAAACTGGCCGAGAAATACCACACCCAGCTGCTGGGCCAGCTGCCGCTGCATATTACGCTGCGGGAAGATCTGGATAACGGCACGCCGACGGTGGTGGCGCGTCCGGACAGCGAATTTACCGACATCTACCGCCAGCTGGCGGGCCGGGTGGCGGCCCAGATGTACTGGCAGGGAGAAGTGATCCCGGGTGAGATTGCCTTCCGCGCCGTTTAAGGCCGCGGCGAGCGCATCAGCCAGTATCTGCCCTTGGGCGACGCGCCCTGTGCTTCGATGGTCCAGCCATGACGCTGGTAGAAGCGCAGGGCGTTTTTATTTTCCATCAGGCACTTCAGCGTTCCGCTGGCGGTAAAGGTCCGTTCGACCTGCGCCAGCAGCGCGCTGCCGATATGTTTGCCTTGCCAGTCGGGGTCGACAAACAGATGGTGAAGGAAATTATCGGCGGTCCATACGGCGGCAAAGCCCACCGGCTGGCCGTCGCATTCCGCGACCCACAGCTGTTCATCCGCGGTGGCGGCATCGAAATCTTCCAGCCGCCACGCCGCGGCGGGAAGCCAGGTCCACGATAAACTGCGCGCCCGCAGGAAGATCTGGCGCAGCGCCGGAGAGTCCGCTGGCTCGCCGGGGCGGACGTGGAGATTGCGCGGATCAACGATGGTAGAAGATCTCGCCATCATACACTTTGAGGATTTTGCCTTCGGTATCGGTAATCAGCACGTAGTTACCGCCCATATAGGTCCAGTGGCTGCCGGCGTCCGGCGCAGGCAGGTTACGCTGCTGCCACTGTTTAATGTTGTATTCCGGGGTGAGATACATCGCCGGAACGGTGTCGCCGATGTGAAACTGGGTGAAATCGGCGGTGAACTCTTTCAGCGCATACTGATCGATCCCCGCGGCAGTAGCCGTCCAGCTGGCGCCAGCGGTGGCAAGAAGTACGCCCAGAAGCATCATTTTTGTTTTACGCATAGTTTCCTCAATATTACCTGGACTCAAAATAGCAGCCTCGTATCATTCCTGATGCGTTGCTGAAATGGCAAGCACTGGATTTTTAAAAAGTGTAAGCAAAACGCGGCGCAAGTCTTGTGCCGCTTGCGTTGCAGCGACGGTGATGCGTATTTTGGGAGCAATCTGAAGCAGGGGAGAATCGGCATGTTCAGGCTGGAAGATCTGACCTTATTTGTCCGCGCCGCGGCGCTGGGCAGTTTTAGCGACGCGGCGCGCGAGGCCGGGCAGCAGCCGGCGCAGGTCAGCGCGGCAATTAAGCGTCTGGAGACGATCCTCAATATTCGCCTGTTTGCCCGTTCGACCCGCAGCCTGCGCCTGACGCCGGAGGGGGAGACCTGGCTGCCCTACGCCACCCAGATGCTCGATACCCTCGAGGCCGGTCTGCAGAAGATCCAGACCCCGGACGATGAAGTTCGCGGCATGTTGCAGATTGCCGTGCCGTCGGACCTCGGGCGTAACCTGCTCCTGACCCTGTTCCGCGATTTCCGCCAACGCCACCCGGCGCTGCGCCTGCGGCTGCTCTTTTCCGATCAGCTGACCGACGTGTTTAAAGATCCGGTGGACGTTGCGTTTCGCTATGGCAATAACGACGATGCTTCGTTTATCTCGCTGCCGGTGGCGCCGGAAAATCGTCGGGTGCTGGTGGCCTCGCCTGAGTGGATCGCTCGCCATGGCGAACCGCAGACCCTCGAGGAACTCAGCCAGCATAATGCGTTGATCTACATTTTGCGCGGCCGTCCGTTCGACCGCTGGTCGCTGAGCCTCGACGGCGTGGTTCAGCAGCAGAAGGTCTCCGGCACGGTGATGAGCGACGACGCCGAGGTGATCCGTCGGCTGGCGATCGCCGGGGAGGGCATTGCCTATAAATCGATGCTCGACGTCAGCGACGATCTGCGGGCGGGGCGCCTGCGGCGCCTGCTGCCGCGTTATCAGGGGGATGTAGTGCCGTTGAATCTGATTTGTCCGCACCGCAAACAGCTCTCTGCCGCGGTGCGTTTGTTATATGAAGAGGTGAAATCACATTGTGAAGGGCTTAATGCCTGACTAAGGTCGCGAAGTAATACACCAGCGGGACGGCCAATACCCACAGGCCAATCGGGATCTCCCGCCACTTACCGGCGATAGCCTTGATCACAATGTAAAACAGCAGCCCGCCGGCAATCCCGGTGCCAAAGCTGTTGGCGATAAGGGTGATCATCACCATCATCAGCACCGGCAGCCCGTCGGTGAAGTTGGCAAGATCCACTTTGCGCAGGCCGCTGAACATGTTCAGGCCAATCAGGATCAGCGCCGGGGCGGTGGCTTCTTTCGGGATCATCAACGCCACCGGCGTGAACAGCAGCATCAGCAGGAACATTACCGCCGCTGACAGCGCGGTGAGGCCGGTTTTGCCGCCCGCTTCCGCTGCCGCCGAAGATTCAATCAGCGCCGTAGCCGCCGGAATGCCCACCCACGGGCCGAGCGCGGCGGCAATCGAATCGACCATGAACGGGCGATTAATCTGCGGCATGTTGCCTTCTTCATCCAGCAGACCCGCCTCGCCGCCCACCGCCAGCGTTGTCCCCATGGTGGAGAAAAACTCAGATGCGAAAAAGACGAACAGGAACGGCAGGAAGGCGATGTTTAACGCCCCCAGCAGGTCAACCTGTCCCAGCACCGGCGCCAGCGAGTGGGGGGCATCGATAAAATGCGTCGGCAGTTTAGTCACGCCGAACGGGATACCCACCAGCGTGGCGCACAAAATAGCCCACAAAATGGCGCCCGGTACCTTACGCGCCTGCAGGGCTATCGCCAGGAACAGGCCGCACAGCGCCACCAGCGCGCCGGGGGCGAGAAAGTCGCCGAGCATCAGGGCGTTGGTTTTCGCATTGGCCAGCACCAGCCCGGCATTGCGAAAACCGAGGACGGCGACAAACAGGCCGATGGAGGCCGTCAATCCCAGCTTGATCGACTGCGGCACCGAGCGGGTGACCACTTCGCGCAGGCCAAAGCGGGTCAGCAGGAAGAAGAGGATCCCCGACCAGCAGGCAATTCCGAGGCCAGTCTGCCAGCCAATCCCTTCGCTACCGGCCAGCGTCACCCCCACCAGCACCGAGCCGCCAATGCCCGGGCCGACGATAAACGGCAGGTTGGCATAAAACGCCATCAGCAGCGAGCCGACGACGAAGACCAGAATGGTGCCGGTGGTGGCGGCGCCTTTATCCATCCCGCCGATCGCCAGCAGCCCCGGGATGACCACCAGTAAATAGGCGGCGGCGAGAAAGCCGGTGATCCCGGCCAGGCATTCGGTGCGTAGCGTGCCGCCGCGCGAGCGCAGCGCAAAGCGGCGCTCCAGCCAGTTAGCGCGGGCGGAAGAGTGAAGTGTGTTATCGGCCATGCTCAGGCTCCCTGAGGATTATTGTTGTGATCGGTTGGCTCCGGGATCTCCCGGCAGGCTATCAACGGGTCGACTATCTGGCGGCTGCCGCCGTCGGTCAGACCCAAATCGGTTAAATGCGGCCCGGCGTTACAGGCAAGGCAGGTGCCTTCAATGGCCTTGAAGACCCGGTACGGCGGCTCCCAGTCGGCGACTTGGCTGCTCAGATCGCGCAGCTCGCGGAACTGACGCGCCAGTTCCGCGGCTGGGAGATCCGACAGCATGCCGGCAATCGGCATCGCCACATGGGCAAGGATCTCGCCCTGTTGCGCCAGCGCCATCCCGCCGCCGGAGGCGATAAGCTGGTTGGCCGCCAGCGCCATATCATTAGCGTCGCGCCCGAGCACCACCAGATTATGCGAGTCGTGGGAGTAGCTGGTGGCGATGGCGCCGCGCAGCTCACCCCAGCCTTCAAGCAGGGCGATTTGCGGCGTCGCCTGATGGCGGCCGTGGCGGTGCTTGACCCAGATCAGACTGAAGCCGGCGGGCAGCTGGACTTTCCCGTCACGAACCTGCACTTCCACTTCGCCCCACTGGGTGAAGCGCGCGCCGCGGATATGGCGCAGGCGGGCGATGCCGTGACGAATGCCCTGGACGCGCAGAATAAAGTCATCGGCGCGGAGGGGGGCGATCTGCAAAGTATCGCGCGGCGGCGTGACGCCCGCGGCGGGCGCGATCGGTGTCAGCAGGTTGCCCGCACGGGCCAGCAGCTTACCGCCTACGTAGACTTCGCGGGCCACCAGTTTCTCCAGGGAATCAAACACCACCAGATCGGCGCGCCGCCCGGCGGCAATCAGCCCAAGATCGTGGCGCTGCAGGCGAATAGCGGCGTTGAGGGTGGCGAATCGCAGCGCATCGACCGCCGGTAAACCGTGCTCGATCAGCAGATTAAGCAGGGCGATGATGCCGCCTTTCTCCAGCAGCATATCCGGCGGCACGTCATCAGTGCAGACGGTGATCTGCGAGGAGAGGTGCGGCAGCGTTTTTAACGCCGCGACGATATCCGGCAGCAGATAGGGGTGCGAGCCGCGGATCTCGATCGTCAGCCCGGCGCGCAGTTTTTCCAGCGCGTCGTCCGCCGAGGTCAGTTCATGATCGGAGGTGACGCCGGCGGCGAGGTAGCCCTGCAGGTCAGCGCCGCTCAGGCCGCGGGCGTGGCCTTCAATCAGTTTGCCGCTGTTGAGACCGGCCTGGACAATCTCCTGCATCCGCTCGCTACCGTGCAGCACGCCGTGCATATCCATCACCTCCGCCACGCCGCGCACTTCCGGCCAGCCGAGCATGGTCTCCATCTCCGCGCCGGCAAAATCGGCGCCGGACATTTCGAGACCCGGCGTGGAGGGGACGCTGGACGGGGCGGCGACCATCACCTGCAGCGGCAGATGGCGGCTGGCGTCCACCGCATAGCGCACGCCAGCGACGCCGAGGACGTTGGCCAGCTCATGCGGATCCCAGAACACTGCGGTGGTGCCCTGGGTGAGGACGATTTCCGCATAGCGCTCCGGCGGCAGGTGCGAGCTTTCGAGATGCACGTGGGTGTCCATCAGGCCGGGGGACAGGTAGCTACCGGCCAGGGAACGCACTTCATGGGCGTCTTCGCGACTGCCGCGCGGATGGACGCTGGCGATCATCTCGCCGACGATACCGACGTCAGCGGGGCGAATTTCGCCCGTGGCCATATCGACGATCTGCGCATCGATCAGCAGCAGATCAAACGGGGATTCACCGCGCGCGGCCTGCACGGCGCGACGGCGGACTTGAGCATTGCTGGACATAACCACTCCGGCACAAGGATAATGCGGATACTCTAGGGGCACAGCAAACGTTTGCCCAGATGAATAAATTTATCACCCGATAAGCTCGGGTTATTGTGCAGGACCACCGTAGCGAACCCGATGATGAACGAACCCTGGCAGCGGCTGCCCGCGCTCTCTCTTAAACAGCTTCAGTATTTCGTCACCCTGGCCCAGCTGCGCCATTTTACCGATACCGCCAGTCGGCTGGCGATTAGCCAGCCGGCGCTGAGCAGCGCCCTGCGGCAGATTGAAACGGTACTCGGCGGTAAGCTGGTCAACCGTACCGCTGCGACGGTCACTCTGACTGAACTGGGGGCGGCGATTTTACCCCACGCCCAGCGGATCCTCAGCGTGGCGCAGGCGGCCTTTTCCGATATGCAGCAGATTGTCGAGGCGGGTGGCGACGGGACGGTGCGTATCGGTCTGGTGCCGTCGGTCAGTTCGCTGCTGTTTCCGCTGCTGCCGCAGACCCTGGCTGAGGCCTTTCCGCGTCTGCGCATTGAATTTCACGATCAGACCAACGATGCGCTTATCCAGGCGCTGCAGCGCGGCGAGATTGATTTCGGCATCGGGGCGATCGACAGTTCACTGCCCGCAGAACTGCTGGTCTATCCGCTGCGCGAAGATCCCTTCGTGGCGGTGCTGCACCGCGACGATCCGCTGGCCGCGCAGGCACATCTGCCGTGGAAACAGCTGGTGGGGCGGGATATTGCTGTGTTCTCGAAGGGCAATATCCAGCGGCTGGTGGCGGCATTAGTGGAGAGCCATCGCCTGACGCTGACCACCCGCTACCAGGTGGACTATATCGAAACCCTGTATGGCCTGGTGCGCTCGCGCTTAGCGGTGGCGATTCTGCCGGCGCTGTACACCACCCATCTGCAGGACCCGGCGCTCAGGGTCGCCCAGTTGCAGCAGCCGGCGCTCGCCCGCACAGTGGCCCTGATGCGCGGCCCGCAGGCGCTGCCCCCGCTTATTGAAGACTGTTTTTCTCTGCTGCAGGCCGCCTTGCGCTAGGGCAGGTGCTTGATCAGCACGTCTACGGTTAAGTGGTTGATGTACTCCAGCGAGTGTGAGGAGAGGACGCCCAGCAACCGGTTATGGTGTCCGGCAATAATTAAATCGATCTGCCGCTGCCGAACGCAGGTTTCTACGTCTTCAAACCGGCGGGTGGTCACCAGCGAGAGGGTATCCACCGGCAGGGAGACGGTGCAGGCCAGCTCGTTGAGCAGGGCTTTGGCCTGGATCACCTCCTGCGAGACCCGATCGTCGCGCAGGCTGTCGGAAACATAGTTCAGCGCCCGGTAATCGGTGCTGATGTGGGCGATGGTGATGCGCATGCCGTTCTCTTCTGCCATTCTGGCGGCATGCTGGAGCAGCGGGACGCCGTCCTGACTGCTGTTAATCAGTACCAGCGCATGGTGATAAACGGCCATGGCGTATATCCTCGGTAGGCTAAATAGCGCATGATGTCATTATTTTCCGCCCGCCAGCAGCGGAATGCAATCCCGTCCGGTTGCCTGATGAGCATGATGGCCGCGAAGGTGTCGTAACCAGGGCTAAAGGCTTGTTGTATGAACCGGTGAGTTGCGGTAAATTCCACAACGCTTAACAATTTCACTATTTTGACTCGGGGTGCCCTTCTTCGTTGAAGGCTGAGAAATACCCGTACCACCTGATCTGGATAATGCCAGCGTAGGGAAGTCAGAGACCGCAGGGTCATTGCTTCTACCTCGTCTGGCGGGAGCAAACTATGCCTGAGCTGTTGAATCCCGCGCCTGTCGCGCACCTGCGCCATCTGCTGCGCGCCCATTCCCCCCTTGTGCACTGCATGACTAATGACGTGGTGCAGACCTTTACCGCCAACGTTCTGCTGGCCGTCGGCGCCTCGCCGGCGATGGTGATCGATCCCCGCGAAGCGGCGCAGTTTGCCGCTATCGCCGATGCGCTGTTAATTAACGTCGGTACCCTGACCGAAGATCGCGCCGTGGCGATGCGCGCCGCGGTGGAGCACGCCCGTCAGGCCGGCAAGCCCTGGACGCTGGATCCGGTGGCGGTCGGCGCCCTGACCGTGCGCACTGCCTTTTGTCACGAGCTACTGGCCCTCCAGCCGGCGACCATTCGCGGCAATGCCTCTGAAATTCTGGCGCTGGCCGGGATGAGCGCCGGCGGGCGCGGGGTGGATACCACCGATACGGCCGCCGCGGCGCTGCCGGCGGCCCAGGCGCTGGCTCGTCGGCTGGCTACCGTGGTGGCGGTCACTGGCGAGGTGGACTACGTCACCGACGGCGAGCGGGTGCTCAGCGTGGCGGGGGGCAATCCGCTGATGACCCGGGTGGTGGGCACCGGCTGCGCGCTGTCGGCGGTGGTGGCGGCGAGCGCGGCGCTGCCGGGAGACCGGCTGGAAAACGTGGCCGCCGCCTGCGGGCTGATGAAGCAGGCCGGGGAGATCGCCGCCCGTCAGGGAGGCCCAGGCAGCTTTATTCCGGCGTTTCTCGACGCGCTGTATCAGGAGGTGCAGGGATGAAACGCATCAACGCCCTGACCATCGCCGGCACCGATCCCAGCGGCGGGGCCGGTATCCAGGCCGATCTGAAAACCTTCTCCGCGCTGGGGGCCTATGGCTGCTCGGCGATCACCGCCCTGGTGGCGCAGAATACCCGCGGCGTACAGTCGGTCTATCGCATCGAACCGGATTTTGTGGCCGCGCAGCTCGACTCGGTGTTCAGCGATGTGCGTATCGATACCACCAAAATCGGCATGCTGGCGGAGACCGATATTGTGGAAGCCGTGGCCGAGCGGCTGGCGCGCTACCGGGTGGCCAACGTGGTGCTGGATACCGTCATGCTGGCGAAAAGCGGCGATCCGCTGCTGTCGGCCTCGGCGGTGGAGACCCTGCGTCAACGATTGTTGCCGCAGGTGTCATTGATCACCCCGAACCTGCCGGAAGCGGCCGCGCTACTCGATGCCCCCCATGCGCGTAACGAACGGGAAATGCTGGAGCAGGGGCGGGCGCTGCTGGCGCTGGGCTGCGGCGCGGTATTGATGAAGGGCGGCCATCTCGACGATGCCGAAAGCCCGGACTGGCTCTTCACCCGCGAAGGGGAACAGCGGTTCACCGCGCCGCGAGTGCAGACCAAAAATACCCACGGCACCGGCTGTACGCTCTCCGCCGCGCTGGCGGCGCTGCGCCCGCGTCACGCGGACTGGGCGGCCACCGTTATCGAGGCGAAGGCCTGGCTGTCGGCGGCTCTGGCGCAGGCCGACTCTCTGGAGGTAGGCCACGGTATCGGGCCGGTGCACCATTTCCACGCCTGGTGGTAAATGGCAGCGCAACGGGACAGCAGAATCTCCTGAAAAAATGGCCCCCCGGCTGGAAAATAGGCTAAGTCGGTACCAGGCTTAACCTGCCCAAAAAAATTGGGTTGGGATAATGCACGCCGGCTTCGGCCGGCCTTACGGGAGATTGCTATGACTGATATTACGCAGTTGCTGGGCAAAGATGCCGAGAGCCTGTTGCAGCACCGTTGTATAACCATTCCGTCCGACCAGCTGTATCTGCCTGGCGCAGATTATGTTGATCGGGTGATGGTGGATAACAACCGACCACCGGCGGTGCTACGCAATATGCAGACCCTGTACAATACCGGACGCCTGGGGGGAACCGGCTACCTTTCCATTCTGCCGGTTGACCAGGGCGTGGAGCACTCGGCGGGCGCCTCCTTTGCCGCCAACCCGCTGTACTTTGATCCGAAAAATATCGTCGAGCTGGCGATCGAAGCCGGCTGTAACTGCGTGGCGTCGACCTACGGCGTGCTGGCCTCGGTGTCGCGCCGCTACGCGCATCGCATCCCTTTCCTGGTGAAGCTCAACCATAACGAAACGCTGAGCTACCCCACCGAATACGACCAGACCCTCTACGCCAGCGTTGAGCAGGCGTTTAATATGGGGGCGGTGGCCGTGGGAGCGACGATCTATTTCGGCTCAGAACAATCGCGTCGTCAGATAGAAGAGATTTCCGCCGCCTTTGAGCGGGCCCATGAGCTGGGCCTGGTCACCGTGCTGTGGGCCTATCTGCGCAATTCGGCGTTCAAGAAAGACGGCGTCGACTATCATGTTTCCGCTGACCTGACCGGTCAGGCCAACCACCTGGCGGCCACCATCGGCGCCGATATCGTTAAGCAAAAGATGGCGGAGAATAACGGCGGCTACAAAGCGGTTAACTTCGGCTATACCGACGATCGGGTATACAGCAAACTGACCAGCGATAACCCCATCGATCTGGTGCGCTACCAGCTGGCCAACTGCTATATGGGCCGCGCCGGGCTGATCAACTCCGGCGGCGCGGCGGGCGGGGAGACCGACCTTGCCGACGCGGTGCGCACGGCGGTGATCAATAAACGCGCCGGCGGCATGGGGCTGATCCTGGGCCGCAAAGCGTTTAAGAAATCGATGGCCGACGGCGTGAAGCTGATCAATGCCGTGCAGGATGTTTATCTGGATGGCAAAGTGACTATCGCATAAGGCAAAAATCCGGGCGGCACCGCCCGGATTGCGCATTGTTTGTACCAGATGCGGTTTATTAAGACTCTGCCGCGTTGGCGGTAAACGGTTTCGCATGCTGATCGCTGGTAAAGCCAGGCTGTTCAACGCGGATTAACGGGCACAGGAAGAAGGCCAGAATATATAAGGCGGTATAGGCTATTACCACGCCGATAGTGCTGAAATAGGGCAGCAGTACCACGGCAATCGCCGGCGCCAGAAAGTTCGACAGCCCGGCTGACAGGTTATAGACCGAAATCGCCGCGCCTTTATGGTTCGGCTCCAGCGCCGGGAACACCGCCGCCATCGGCACAAACGCGGCGACAAAAATCCCCAGGGCAATAGCCGGTACCAGCGCCATGGCAAAATTATGGCCGAAGTGCTGGGGCAGGTAATAGAACGCCAGGCTGGAAAGCGCCATCCCGATGCAGCCGAACCAGCGGATAACCTTCATCCAGCCCATTTTCTCCGCCACAATCCCCCAGAAAACGTTCGAAAAGATCGTGGTGAAGAAGAATGCCGCCCATACCTGCAGCCATTCCGAGGTGGTAAATCCCAGCTCATCAACAAACATCATCGGCATGATCACCGCAAAACCAAACAGCGACAGGGTGTTGATAATGCGCACAATGCTCGAGAACAGAATGCTGCGGTTGGTATAGAGCAGCGTCGCGGCGCGCCCCAGTTCGGCGAATTTTTCACGAGTGGTCAGGTTCTGCATATGGCGCGGCGTTTCGGTATGACGCATCGACACCAGCGCAATAATGCCGCCGGTGGCGCAAAAGAGCAGCGCCAGCCACAGGGTGCCCATTTCGCCAATGTGGGGAATGGTAAAACTCGGAATATAGCTGCCGAACACGCCGATACCCACCGAGTAGACCGCCCAGAACCAGCCCAGCGCGGAGCTGGAACTGTCGCTGCGGACGTTGTGGATAATGGCGACGATAAAGGAGTAGAGGAACAGCGGGTAGGCCAGGCCGCGGATGCCATAAAACAGCAGGATCAGCGCATAGTTGGCGCGACCGAGGCCGAAGACGAGGAACAGTACGTGGAATACACACCACAGCACGAAGCCAATCAGCATAGCTTTACGTGGGGTAATGATTTCCGCCACCACGCCGGAGACCCACGCCGACAGGGCGGCAGCCAGACCGTAGAGAGTAAAGGCAAAGGAAGCCTGCGCCGGGGTGAATCCGAGTGCTTTGATGTAGTGCGACAGAAAAGCCAGCTCAAAGCCGTCGCCGGTCATAAACACGGCGATGGCGACATATCCCCAGATGAGGTTGAGCGGTAGACCGTACCACTGTTTGTTATTAACGGACATGTTGACCTCGATTTCAGAGTGCAGATGAGTGTCTCCGCTGCACAGCAGCGGAGCATTATTGTTATAAAATAAGGAGGTATGTTATTCGCGAATCAGCCTGCCGGCCTGTTGTAGCGCCTTATAGGCCGCATACCTGCGCTGATGAAGCGGGCTAAACGCCGTCTCGCTGTGATAGGTGGCATCCACCTGAGTAAACTGCTTCATGGCCTCCGGCAGCGAAGCCGCGACTCTGCCCGCCACCGCGCCGAGGATGGCGGAACCTAACAGCACCGGCTCGCGGCTGGCGGTGCTCACGATGCTAACGCCGCAGGCGTCGGCCAACAGCTGACGCACCAGCGGATGCTGCCCGGCTCCGCCGCTGATGACGATATTTTCACTCTCAATTCCGCAGGCGCGCTGGGCGTCAATGATCTGTCGCAGACCATAGCCAATCCCGCATAGCCCGGCAACGTACAGCGCGGTCAGGTTATCCAGGTCCCGCTCCATCCCCAGCCCGGCAATCAGCGCTTTCGCGTGGGGATCGGCAAGCGGCGCGCGATTACCGAGAAACTCCGGAACGACGTGCAGACCGGCGGCCAGCGTTACCGCCTCAGAAGGGGAAGCAACTTGCGTCAGAACGCGATCCGCCAGCCAGACCGGTAGAGGGACGCCTGCGGCTTTCGCTTGCTCGCGCGCTTCCGCCGCCGCCGGATGGAAGCTCAGCAGCTGGTCGATAGCCGCGCCGGCGGCGCTTTGCCCGCCTTCACTTAGCCAGTAGCCCGGCACCATCGCCGAATAGTAAGGGCCCCAGACGCCCGGGACGAATACCGCTTCCTGAGTGGTGGTCATGGTGCAGGAAGAAGTGCCGAAGACATAGGCCATATTGTTGACCGCGCCGTTAAGCACGCCGACGGTACCGATGCCGCCCGCGTGGGCGTCAATCATCCCCACCGCCACCGGCGTACCGATCGGCAGGCCCATCTCCTCTGCCGCCGTGGCGCAAAGGCCCTCGCCGCAGGGGGTGCCTGGATCGACAATCCGCTGGCCGATGCGGACAAAATCTTCATCCGCCAGCTCTGCGAGGCCAATCTGGCGGAAGTAACCGGCATCCCAGCGTTGTTCATGCGCCAGATAGGTCCATTTACAGGTCACCGTGCAGACCGAGCGGGCTTCATCGCCGGTTGAGCGCCAGGTGAGGTAATCGGCGAGGTCGAAGAAGTGGCGCGCCTGCTGATAGATGTGCGGGCGATTCTCCTTCAGCCACAAAATTTTCGGCGTTTGCATCTCCGGCGAGATTTTGCCGCCAACGTACCGCAGTACCGGGTGGCCCGTGGCATTGATCTTTTCCGCCTGCCCGGTGGCGCGATGATCCATCCAGACAATAATGTTGCGGTCCGCATCGTCCGAAGGCCCGACCGCCAGCGGCGCATCGTTATCGCCAATCACCACCAGCGAGCAGGTGGCATCGAAGCCGATCCCGGCTATCGACGACGGCGAAACGCCGGCGCTGGCCACCGCCGTTTTAATGCAGTAGCACACCGCCTGCCAGATCTCACGGCTCGACTGCTCGACCTTGTTTCCGGCGCTGCGAAACAGGGTTATTTCCCGGGTCGCGTGGGCGAGGAGCTCGCCCCGCAGATTGAATACCCCGGCGCGCACGCTGCCCGAACCGACATCCACGCCAATAATGTTTTGCGTATCGTTTTGCATCACATCCTCTCACAGGCTGGCCAGGGTCAGAGATCCACGCTGTTCGGCAGGATCACAATGTCGCGCACGGTGACGTTTTTCGAACGCGTCACCATAAACAGCACCGACTCCGCCACTTCAATCGGCTGCATCAGGCTGCCGTTGGCCAGCGCTTCGTCCATTTTGGCTTTTGGCCAGTCGTCCAGCAGAGCGGTAACCACCGGGCCCGGCAGTACGGCGCCGACGCGCACGCCATACTGCGCCACCTGGCGACGAGTGGTGTGCACAAATGCCTGCACCGCGAATTTCGACGCGGTATAGACAGGCTCCCAGATCACCGGCACCACGCCCGCGATCGAGCTGGTGAAGATAATATCCCCGGATTTTTGCGCGATCAGATGCGGCAGGACGCTGCGCACGCAGCGGAAGGCGGCGTTGATATTGAGGTGCAGCACGCGGTCCCAGACGTCCGGGTCGCCCTCGGCCACCGGCCCGCCGATATAGGCGCCGGCGTTGGCGTGGAAGATATCGAGACGCCCGGTAAGCTGCAAAATGCCCTGCAGTAGGTTATCGACCTGGTCCGCCTGCATCAGGTCGACCTGCAGGGCGAAGGCGTTTTCGCCAAGTTCGGCGACCAGTTTGTTGAGCTTTTCGCCTTCGCGGTCGATCAGTACCACTTTTGCGCCAGCTCCCAGCAGGGTCCTCGCGCACTCGAGGCCGATACCGGATGCCGCGCCGGTGATCGCGGCGACTTTACCGCTGAGGGAAGTATTCATAGAGGAGACAGAGTGGTTCATTTTATAATCCTTTGCCGTGTCTGGTTAAAACTATCGAACGCGAGGGCATCACGTTCGAGGTGATAGACTAAACCTGGTAACATATTGAATATCAGCATCTTAATTCAGGCTTGCTGGCATGTTGAGGCGGTATGCGCGCGTACTTCCTGGCGTGAAAAGGATGCTCAATCGATGAAGCTATGTTGCTCTCGCTTCATCGATTGAGCAAGTGGGGAAATTAACAGCGACATGATTTTGTGACGCAAGTTGGAAAAATGAAGAAGATAACGATTTACGACCTGGCGGAACTTTCCGGCGTTTCGGCGAGCGCGGTGAGCGCTATCCTCAACGGTAACTGGAAAAAGCGCCGCATCAGCGCCAAGCTTGCGGAAAAGGTGACGCGGATTGCCGAAGAGCAGGGCTATGCGATTAACCGTCAGGCCAGCATGCTGCGCAGTAAAAAATCACACGTCATCGGTATGATTATCCCCAAATATGATAACCGCTACTTCGGTTCCATCGCCGAACGCTTTGAGGAGATGGCCCGCGAGCGCGGCCTGCTGCCGATTATCACCTGTACGCGCCGGCGTCCGGAACTGGAGATCGAAGCGGTAAAGGCAATGCTCTCCTGGCAGGTTGACTGGGTGGTCGCGACCGGGGCGACCAATCCGGATAAAATTTCCGCGCTATGCCAGCAGGCGGGCGTGCCAACGGTCAATCTCGACCTGCCGGGCTCTCTCTCGCCGTCGGTGATTTCGGATAACTACGGCGGCGCGAAAGCGTTGACTCATAAGATCCTGGCTAATAGCGCCCGCCGCCGCGGAGAGCTGGCGCCGCTGACCTTTATCGGCGGGCGCAGCAGCGACCATAACACCAGCGAGCGTTTACGCGGCTTCCACGATGCGCATCGCGAGCTGGGGCTTAGCGTGCCGCAGGCGAATATTCTGGCCCCCGGCTATTCGAAAGGCCACGTTGAGGACTGCCTGCAGGAGCGGTTTGGCAGCGCGAAGACGCTGTTGCAGGGGATATTTGTTAACTCGACGATATCCCTGGAAGGGGTTGTGCGCTGGCTGTCGCAGGTGGGTCTGACCGGCAGCGAGCAGCCGCCGATGGGCTGCTTCGACTGGGATCCGTTTGTCTATCTGCTGGGGCACGATATCGACATGGTGCAGCAGGACGTGCCGGCGATGCTGGACGCTGTTTTTTCGATTATTGACGCCGGCGAAGCCAGCCAGCAGCGGATTGAAATTCCCCCGCGACTGATGAGCAGCAGCTGAGTCGCTGTCTGGCTGTTCGACGTTACCGCGTCAGCAGCCAGCGGGCGGTATGCTCATCGGTCACCAGGCCATTAATCCAGCCGCCTTTAAGGGCGGCCAGGATCGCCGGTCGTTTATGTTCTCCACAGGCAGCGGCAATCCGCGGGCAGTGGCTCTGGCGGATATCATAGCTGGTGATCATGCGGTTGATCTCGCTGTCTACCACGTCGCCTTGCGCATCAATAAACCGCCCGAGGATCTCCCCGATGCCGCCGCGGGCGGTCAGCTCATCCATCTGCGCCTGATTGATAAAGCCGTCTTTAAAGATCGGACTTTGCGTGCCCAGCGGACCAATGCCGACAAAAATCACGTCCGCCTCGCGGGCGACGCCGGAGACGCTGCGGAATAAGCGATTGGTGCACCACATTTCATACTCATCCGCGCTTTGGGCGTAGCGCGGCGCCGGCCACTGATAGTACTTGGCCTTAATTTTGCGGGTCAGCAGCAGGGGCACGTCATCGTAATAATTGCACTGCCCGTCGGCGTTCATGGCGCTGATCAGCGCCACGCAGCGGGTATTCAGGCTGTCAAAATCGATGCGCTGCAGCGCTTTTTTCAGGGTCAGGCCCGAGCCCAGACCGATGATTTTCTCTTTATCATCCTGCAGATAGCGAGCCATCAGCTGATAGCAGCCAAATGACACACTGTCGAGGGTGCTTTCTTCGCTAAAGGCGGGGACCACATTGCACTCGATCAAGCGGTATTTTTCCTGCAGCAACTGCGCATAATCGAGGCAGTTCGCTACCGGATGGTGCAGATTAATCGACACAATCCCTTCTTCTTTCGCGGCGGCGATCAGCCGTTGCACCACCGGTCTGGAGGTGCCCAGCTGGCTGGCAATCTCGCTCTGATTCTGGCCGGCGATGTAGTACATCCATGCGGCACGCACCTTCTGATCCAACCGGATATCGTCTTCTTTACTCATGGTTTCCCGCCCTAAGTTGCTGGCCAGGGCACGCAATTGGCCCGGCGAATACCCGCATTCTCGCCGTGGTTGGCATAACTGGCAAGCTTTTGCTCTTTGCTGGTCATTTGTAATTTAATTGGGTAATTGCTCTTTTGTGATCCATGGCTCTTATTTAGGTCAAATGATCAATTACAGTGGCGCCATCAACTCAAGGAGAGCAGAACATGAACAATCAATTCACATGGCTTCATATCGGTCTGGGTTCTTTTCATCGCGCGCATCAGGCGTGGTATCTGCATCGTCTGATTGCTTCCGGGGATAATCGCTGGCGCATCGCGGCGGGGAATATTCGCAACGACGCCGAGCAGGTGGTCCAGGCGCTGGCGGCGCAGGGAGGACGTTACGTCCTCGAGACCGTCAGCCCGGAAGGGGAGCGCGAATATGAAGAGATCACCTCAATCCAGAAACTGCTGCCGTGGCAGGCCGGGCTACAGCCGCTGATTAACGAAGGGGCAAACCCGCAGACCAAAGTTATCGCCTTTACCGTGACGGAAGGGGGGTACTACCTGAACACTCGCCATCGGCTGGAAACCAGCAACCCCGATCTGCAGGCCGACCTGCAAGGCGAGTGCAAAACCATTTACGGCACCCTCGCGCGGATCCTGGAAAAGCGCATGGCCGACAACGCCGGGCCGCTGACCCTGCTCAACTGCGATAACGTGCGTCATAACGGCGAGCGTTTCCACGACGGTATGGTCGAGTTCCTGCAGCTCACCGGCAAACAGGCGGTGATTGACTGGATGGCGGCCAATACCACCTGTCCGAACACCATGGTGGACCGCATCACCCCGCGTCCGGCGGCCGATCTGCCGGCCCGCATCAAAGCGCAAACCGGAATTGATGACAAAGCGCCGGTGATGGGGGAGACCTTTATCCAGTGGGTAGTGGAGAACAACTTCCGCGATGTCCGCCCGAATCTGGAGGCAGTCGGCGTGGAGATGGTGGAGTCGGTCATCCCGTATGAAGAGGCGAAAATCCGTATTTTGAACTCGTCGCACAGCTGCATTGCCTGGGCGGGAACCTTAATCGGCCAGCAGTATATTCATGAAAGCACGCTGACCGATGTTATCTACGCCATTGCCGACCGCTACGTTACGGAGGACGTTATTCCGTGTCTCGGCGACAACGGCATTGATCTGCCGACCTACCGGGATGTGGTGCTTAAGCGCTTTACCAACCCCTATATCCAGGACACCAACCAGCGCGTCGCCGCCGACGGCTTCTCGAAAATTCCGGCGATGATCGCGCCAACCTTGCAGGAGTGCTACCAGCGCGGCGTCCGCCCGGAAGCGACCGCCATGCTGCCGGCGCTGTTCTTCGTCTTTATGGAGCAGTGGCACAAGGGAACTCTGCCATATCAGTACCAGGACGGCATCCTGGATGCGCAGGCGGTGCATGAGATGTTCGAGGCTCAGGATCCGGTGGCTGTCTACGCCCGTGATAAAGCCCTGTTTGGTGATCTCGCCAACAACGCGGATTTCCTGGCGCTGATGCGCAAGAAAGTCGCCGCCGTTTACACGCTGATTAACTAAGAGGTGGCTATGTATCTGGGTATCGATCTCGGCACATCGGAAGTCAAAGCGCTGGTCATTGATGAGAACCATGAGGTTATCGCCAGCCATAGCGCGCCGCTGAGTATTCAGCGGCCTCATCCGCACTGGTCAGAACAAGCGCCGGAGCTATGGTGGGAGGCGACGGAGTACCTGATGGCCACGCTACGGGAAAAATGCGCGCAGCATTGGCCGGCCATTAAGGCGATTGGCCTCTCCGGGCAGATGCACGGCGCGGTGTTGCTGGATGCAGAGGGGCAGGCGATCCGTCCGGCCATTCTGTGGAACGACACCCGCTGCGCCGCAGAGTGCGCCGAGCTGGAGGCGATGGCGCCGGAGTTGCATCAGGTGGCGGGCAACCTGGCGATGCCGGGCTTTACCGCGCCGAAGCTGTTGTGGGTGCGCCGTCATGAGCCGCAGCACTTTCAGCGCACCGCCACGGTGCTGCTGCCCAAGGATTATCTG
>NZ_JAGRRB010000015.1:376-36209 GCF_018223925.1 Klebsiella sp. 10 | reverse complement strand
CAGTTGTAGCCCGGCTAAGCGTAGCGCCAGCCGGGAACGCTCCTTCGACAACGCTATCGCATCAGAACCACGCCTCAAACATCCCGCCGACGTTCAGCGAATCCAGCTGCTGGTCCTGGGTGCCGTTAACCTTCGCGGTATGCTCGTTGTCCACCTGGCCGCCGGTCACGTAGAAGCGCAGCATCGGACGGAACTCCGGCCCCATGCCGATGGCTATGTTCTGCGACAGCGTCAGCTTCCAGCCGTGGTTATCCCCGCCCTGGTCGTAATCCACGCGCTGGTAGCCCGCTTCCAGCCAGGTGGAGTGCACGTCGTTCCAGAAGTACATCGGCCGCACGATGGCGCCGTAGTTTTTGCGGTTGTCGGTATTATCTTTGCCGTTGTCGTAGTCATGGAAGGCCAGCAGATATTCCACCTGCGCCTGCTGGGTGAACTTATGGCTGCCCTCGAAGCTGGCGTAGACCGTGGTCAGGTCGTCGGTCTTGTTGTAGACGCTGTTATCCGAGTTGTCGGAATAGCGCAGGATCACCTTGTTCACCCCGCTGTCGTTGGTGTGGCTCAGCACCAGGCCGCCCTGCCAGGCTTCGAGACGCGCGTCGCTGTCCACCGCCTTTGAGTCAAAGCCGTAGTTGGCGTACACCTCGACGTCGATCGGCCCGGCCTTGATGTTGTGGGTTTTGGTGGTCAGCGCGTAGTGGCCGTTGTCGCCGGTGTCGGAGCTGCCGGTACAGGTGATGCGCGACGGGTTGGTCTCGTCGGCCATCACTTCCGGACTACAGGATTTCACCTGCGACACCGCCGCCACGTCGAACTGCACGCCGCCGATATCAAAGTTCTTTACCCCGGCGCCCTGGCCGTCGTGGTTCATCCAGAAGTAGTCGTTGATCCCCTGTTGCGGACGCTGGTGGAAGTCGCGGCCGGCCCAGATATAGGCGTTGGGGTTGGATTCCAGCACGTTGGTGACCCCGACGTAGGCCTTCTTCAGGTTAACTTCGTCGCTCCAGTGGTCGAACATCACGTTAAGATCCCAGATAGCCCCCTGCGCGCTTTTGAAGGCCTTGCTGATCTGGAATTCGCCGCCGTTGCTTTCGTTGCCCAGACGGCCGATCGCCGAGGCGCCGTTATAGGAGCCGTCGACGCCGACATATTTCTGGTCGCCGGTCTGGAAGTGAGCGCCATAGCGGGCATAGCCGCTGAACTTGAGGCCAAACGGAATGGCCATATCCGGCGAGGCGGCGGTGGTTTCCGGGTTAGTAATCACGTCGACCTTTTTGTTGGCCGCGGCGTCGATTTTTGCCTGGCGGTCGGCCAGCGCTTTATCAACGGCCTTGGCAACGATGGCGTCGATCTGTTCCTGAGTAAATTCTTGCGCCATTACAGAGGTAAGTGGAAAAAACGCGGCGATAACCGCCATGGTTAATGGAAGTTTTTTTATCATTGTCATGAGTTTCTCAATATAGGTTAATTTTATTCAGACAATAACCAGCCTATTCTGAGCTGACAGAATATGTCGCTATCATCAGAACAAGTTATTTTTTATTTTGTACGGTCACAGAGGCGTTACACAATTATCGTTACCCTTCCTCCTTCGCTGATATTAAACAGGTGGTCTTTCGCCACTGACAAAAAAAAACACAGCACGAACCAATAAACGCTATTTCCCGGCAGCGGATAGACGGCGGAATACATGCCCCCGCGGGAGCATGTCAGCAAAAATTAACCAAAGATATAGGTATTGACGAGATTTTCGAGTAATTCCTGACGCCCGCTCTGAGGCTGCGGATTCAGATTATGCTGCTCAGCGTATCGGGCAATATTATCCAGCGACATCTGCCCGCTCATAATTTTCTGCCCCAGCTCGCCCTGCCAGCCGGCATAGCGTTTTGCCAGACCCTGATCGAGCTTGCCATCCTCAATCATGCGCGCGGCCAGCTTGAGGGACAGCGCCATCACGTCCATGGCGCCAATATGGCCATAGAACATGTCGTATTTGTCGGTGCTCTGCCGGCGAACTTTGGCGTCAAAGTTCAGGCCGCCGGTGGTGAATCCCCCGGCTTTGAGGATCTCATACATCACCAGGGTATTTTCTTCCACGCTGTTCGGGAACTGATCGGTATCCCAGCCGAGCTGCGCATCGCCGCGGTTGGCATCAACGGAGCCGAAAATGCCCAGCGCGATGGCGCTGGCGATTTCATGGTGGAAAGAGTGCCCCGCCAGGGTGGCGTGGTTGGCTTCAATGTTCACCTTGATCTCATTTTCCAGACCAAACTGCTTCAGGAAACCATACACCGTCGCGACATCGTAATCGTACTGATGCTTGGTGGGCTCCTGCGGTTTCGGCTCGATAAGCAGCGTGCCGCCAAAGCCAATCTTATGCTTGTGCTCCACCACCATCTGCAGGAAGCGGCCAATCTGCTCACGCTCCTGGCGCAGGTCGGTATTCAGCAGGGACTCGTAACCTTCGCGGCCGCCCCACAGAACATAGTTTTCGCCGCCGAGCTGGTGGGTAGCGTTCATGGCGGTCACCACCTGCGTGGCCGCCCAGGCAAACACCTCCGGATCGGGGTTGGTCGCCGCCCCGGCGCCGTAGCGCGGGTGGGTAAAGCAGTTGGCGGTGCCCCACAGCAGTTTCACGCCGGTTTGCTGCTGTTTCTCCGCCAGCACCTCGGTCATGATGGCGAAATTATGCAAATACTCTTTCAGCGACGCGCCTTCTGGCGAGACGTCGACATCGTGGAAGCAGTAATACGGCACGTTGAGCTTGTAGAAAAATTCAAACGCCACGTCCGCTTTGCGTTTGGCCATTTCCAGCGCATCGCCCGCGGCCTGCCAGGGACGCTCAAACGAACCGGCGCCAAACATATCCGCGCCATTCCAGCAGAAGTTATGCCAATAACAGGCGGCAAAACGCAGATGGTCTGCCATGCGTTTTCCCAGCACGATTTCATCCGGATTATAGTGGCGAAATGCCAGCGGATTATCGGTTTTGGGTCCGGCAAAGCGAACGCGATCAACCTGGTCGAAATAGGTTTGCATGATGAACTCCGAAATTGAGAAACAGGAAAATTAACAACTGTGACACATCGTGTATTCTCATCGTCGGTTGCTCAATTACGTTATTTCACTCGGCGATTGAGAAAATGCTCAAATGTGAGCCATCTCGCAAATAAAACTATTTTAAATATCTCGCTTCGCGCGCGTATAGAGTACACTCCCTGGGGAATTCAGGTATCCATATCAAATTAAAATGCCGGTTTTGTCACTTTGTCTGTCTGCCCGAAAATTAGCGGCGGAAAACGGTTTAACGCAGGTGATACAGGCCTTTGCTTCGAGGATCACAGAAGTAAAAAAACATAATTACGTAATTTAAAAACGTAATAGATTCTTCCTGGTCAACTGTGTCAGAAAGTGTTTCACCTACACAAAACAAACCGGAGTCTGCTTAGAATGAGTAAAAACATAATGCACAGTCGGCATGATGAATATCATAAATTAACCCGCGGAGAACGAATTGGTTATGGCATGGGCGACTTTGCGCAAAACCTGGTTTTCGGCACAATTGGGGGTTTTCTGGCTTTGCATATGCTGACGGTAAATACCATCAGCACGGCAACGGCAGGCTTTATTTTTCTTTTTGTCCGCATCATTAACGTGTTTTGGGATCCGATGGTCGGAACCTATGTGGATAAACGAACCTCAAAAGCAGGGAAATATCGTCCCTGGCTGTTACGAGCCGGCGTGCCGCTGGTGATCCTGTCGGCATTACTGTTCGCGCCAATCCCTGGGGTGAAAGGTTCGGTGGCTTTCGCCTTTATTATTTATCTGGCGCTGGACCTGGTTTATTCCTTAGTCAATATTCCCTATGGCTCGCTGAATGCGTCGCTGACCCGCGACCCGGAATCGATCGATAAGCTGACCAGTACCCGCATGATGCTGGCCAACAGCGCCAACCTGCTGGTCTATACCCTGTTCCCGATGTTTGTGCAGATGGCGGCGCCGAAAGATCGCAGCCTGAAAGACACCGGCTTTTTTGGCCTTGAGCTGAATCTCGGCAACTATACCGATCCGTCAGCGAACTACGCCTGGTTCGGCGTGTACGCCATCTATATGATCATCGGCGCGGTGGCCCTGTTTATCTGCTACAAATGCACCAAAGAACGCGTTGTCGCGACCGCCGAGCAGACCGCCAACGTCAAAACTACCGACCTTTTCCACGAGCTCAGACATAACCGTCCGCTGGTTATTCTCGGCATGTTCTTTATGCTGGCCTTTACCTTCATGTTCTTCATGAACACCGTTAACGGCTTCTTCAACCAGTTCGTCGTCGGCCATTCCGAATGGATGGGCGCGGTGGGTCTCGTCGCGTCTATTCCCGGCATCGCCTTCCCGGTGTTCTGGCCGAAACTGAAAAAAATCTTTGGTAAAAAAGGCTTCTTCCATCTGTTCCTCGCCATGTTCATCGTCGGCGAACTGCTGACCTACGTCTGGTCCCGCGAAGGGATGCACGACGCCCTGTGGCTGGCCTACATCGCCACCTTTATTAAACAGTGGGGCTTAACCTCCGCCACCGGCTTTATGTGGGCGCTGGTACCGGAAGTTATCGCGTACGGCGAATTAAAATCGGGCAAACGCAATGCCGCCATTATCAATGCCATTATGGGACTCTTCTTCAAGATCGGCTTCACCATCGGCGGCGCTATCCCGCTGTGGCTGCTGGCGGTGTATGGATTTAATGAAAGCGGCGCCGTGCAGAGCGCCAGCGCCATCGACGGGATCATTATGACCGCGGTGTGGATCCCAATTGCGCTGGCCGCTATTTCGATGGTGATCATGCAGGTTTATCCGATCTCCGATAAACATGTTACCGACATCAACCGTCAGCTGGATGAGATCCGCGTGTAGTTAAAAAAATTATAAATCAGACCGATCCTTAACTTTCCATTTTAAAAGGTGTAATGAAATGTCACTTATTCAAAACCCGATATTACGCGGCTTTAATGCCGACCCCAGTATTATTCGCGTCGAGGATACGTACTATATTGCCAACTCGACGTTTGAGTGGTTCCCGGGCGTGCGTTTACATGAGTCCAAAGACCTGAAAAACTGGAACCTGCTGCCTTCGCCGCTCTCCACCACCACCCTGCTGGATATGAAGGGCAACCCCTCCTCCGGCGGCATTTGGGCGCCGGCGCTCTCCTGGGCCGACGGGCAATTCTGGTTGGTGTATACCGATGTGAAGGTCACCGAAGGCGCCTTTAAAGACATGACCAACTACCTGACCACGGCGAAGGATATTCGGGGCCCGTGGAGCGACCCGATCAAGCTGAACGGCGTCGGGTTTGACGCCTCGCTGTTCCATGACGACGATGGCCGGAAATATATCGTCCAGCAAACCTGGGATCACCGGGAGTACCATCACCCCTTCGATGGCATTACCTTAACGGAGCTGGATACCAAGACGCTGAAGTTAATGCCGGAAACCGCGCGCACCATCTACCGCGGCACCGCCGTGGCGCTGGTCGAGGGGCCGCACCTCTATAAACTGAACGGCTACTACTATCTGTTTGCCGCCCAGGGCGGCACCGTGTTTACCCACCAGGAGGTGGTGGCGCGGTCGAAAACCCTCGAGGCCGACAGCTTCGAAACCGAGCCGGGCGACGTGTTCTTAACCAACGTCGATACCCCGGACAGCTACATCCAGAAACAGGGCCATGGCGCGCTGGTCTCCACTCCGGAAGGCGAATGGTATTACGCCTCGCTCTGCGCCCGGCCGTGGAATCGCCCGGGGGAATCCATCTACGACCCGCGCGGCTGGTCAACCCTCGGCCGGGAAACCGCGATCCAGAAAGTGTACTGGGACGACGAGGGCTGGCCGCGTATTGAAGGCGGTCACGGCGGGAAAACCTTCGTCGAAGGGCCAAAAGACGCCATCTTCACCGAAAGCGCCAGCGATAATAGCCAGCAGGATGACTTTACCTCGCCAGCGCTCGACCCGAACTGGAATACCCTGCGGGTGCCGTTTACGGCCAAAATGGGCACCACCGGCGACGGCAAATTAACCTTAATCGGCCAGGGTTCGTTAGCCAATACGCATGACCTGTCGCTGATTGCCCGCCGCTGGCAGGCCTTCTATTTTGACGCCGCGGTGAAGGTGAAATTCGAGCCCTTCAGCTACCAGCAGATGGCCGGGTTAACGAATTACTATAACGACCGCCACTGGAGCTTCGTCTTCCTGACCTGGAATGAAATTAACGGCAAGGTCATCGAAGTCGGCGAAAATAACCGCGGGAAATACACGTCGTACCTGAAAGATAACGCCATCAAGGTGCCGGACGGCGTCGAATACGTCTGGTTCCGGACTAAAGTCCGCAAGCAGACCTACAGCTATGAATACAGCTTCGATGGCGTGACGTTCACCGAGATCCCGGTCCAGCTGGATGCCGCGGTACTGTCCGATGACTATGTGTTGCAGAGCTACGGCGGGTTCTTTACCGGGGCGTTCGTCGGCCTGGCGGCGGTAGACTACGCCGGGTACGGCACCCAGGCTGAGTTTTATCAGTTCGAGTATCAGGAACTGGGCGATAGGTTAGCGGCCGATGGGAGCTATAGCTGGGAGGCTGGCGAGACGCGGGATAAGTAAGAGAAAGCTGGCCCACGCTACCGGTGAGGTAGCGTGGGGTTTGTGCTGTGTGTGATGTAATTAAAGCGAGCGCTGTAGGATGTCAGTCTGCGGGGCGCAGCCGGGCCTTCAGCTCTTCGGGAGTAAACGGCGGATCTCGCCGGTGCAGCATTGCATGGCAATTGGGACATACCGGGATCAGATCGGTTTCAGGGTTCAGACGGTAGTCCTGCTTGATCCCGGCCAGCGGAATGAGATGGTGGATATGGATAAAACCCTGGCCGATTTCGCCATAGCGGCTGGCCATATCCAGACCGCATACCTGACACCGGCAGCCATGCAGGCGAAGCGCCGCCTGACGAGCCTGACGGTCGCGCTCATAGCGATTGACCACCACCTGCATCGCCGCCCCTTCCACGAACTCCATAGTCGTCTGTCCCTCATCGGGGAAAAGCGCAACCTCGTCATCGCCAGCGCCCTGCGACGCGATCGTAAATCCTTGATCCAGTAACAGACGCACGCATTTGGATTTAATCCCTCCGCTGAAATCCGCCGGGGTAAATTCCGTTCCCGTGGCAAGCGTGGCCGCTAACCCGACGATGGCTTTTGAAGGATACCGACGCCCCTCAAACTCGATCTCGTACAGACGCGCGCTTTTAAACTGATGCGCAACGCCTGCATCGTAAGCGCGAATGGCAGCGATGATGCATTCCCTGGATAAATGGTCCGGTAGTTTTTTCATAAGACATAGCTATCTGATGGCGCGAAGCTTGAGTATAAATAGAAAGCTATGGGCTTTTCGAACAAATAACTAGCAGTGATAGTTAAATAGCGATCCACGTAGAATCGCCGCATCTGGTGGGTTGATCGGCAAGGATTTTGCGAGCATCATCGCATTTATTTAGCTGCCAATGTAACGCTATGCCCTCCAGCACGACCCTGCAACACGCGATCGAGAACATCACTATCTGGCGCAAAGGCGAACAGCGTGCGCCGCATAAGCCACTGTTACTGCTGTACGTCCTTTCCCAGTACCAGCGCGGCCATGCGCGGATGTTCGACTACGCCTCGGAGATACGCGATGAGCTGCATAGCCTGCTGGAACGCTTTGGCCCACAGCGCCGCCAGTACCGGCCGGACATGCCGTTCTGGCGCCTGAAAGGCGACGGCTTCTGGGAGCTGCACAACAGCGAGCAGTGCTCAATCCAGGGCAGCCGAAAGCCGCCCGGCAAAGAGCTGGAGCTCTGTCACGTCGCCGGCGGCTTCGATGAGCCGCATTTTGCGTTACTCAACAGAAATAAGAGGCTGATCAATACCCTCGCCCATCAGATCCTCGAGGCGCACTTTCCGGAGAGTATTCAGGAAGAACTGGCAGAAGAGATGGGGTTTGATCTGCTGCAGATCCGCAAAGAGCGCGACCCGCATTTTCGCCAGCAGGTGCTGCGCGCCTATAACTATGAGTGCGCGATCTGCGGCTTCAATATGCGCCATGATAATACCTCCGTCGCCCTGGAAGCGGCCCATATCAAATGGAAGCAGCACGGCGGCCCATGCGAAATCCCTAACGGCCTGGCGCTCTGCGCGATTCACCATAAGGCTTTTGATAAAGGATCCATTGGTCTGGATGAGGATATGCGCATCCAGGTTTCGCCAGCGGTGAACGGCGGAGGCATCGTTGGCAGGCTGTTCTGGGATTTTGATGGTAAGCCGATTACCTTGCCGCAGGGGAAAGAATGTTATCCCCAGGAGGGGTTTGTGGCATGGCACCGGCGGGAGGTGTTCAGGGGGTAAGGGGGGATGGTGATAAGCGGGTTTCGATGCTGCCTTCTCGCTCCTGAACATCAACAGCTCCTTTCGTGTCTGCGCCACCATCGTCTTTAAGACACATATACGGAGGAATTGGCATCTCATTTGCTCCTTATCGTTGAAATTAGCTGCAATGTAATAATGTAGAGTACAGCTGAAAGGAATATTACTATTATCAGTGATATATAAAAGAAAGTGTCATACATCGTATCGGCGTTCACACTCCCGAACAAGAAGTGGCAAATATCCCTTGCGATATCATAATCGAGATAGATTTCCGGCCTTGGAAGTGCACGTCCCAGAACCAAAAACAGCAATATAAAATAAATAATCTTACTGATTTTACGGGCAAGCGTTATTAGAGCCACTGGCAACAACCTCCACCCAACCGCGAGCCATCAGGGAACGGATGCAGGGAACCTGTACTAACGATGTATTCATAAGCGCATTCCGGATCATGGCAAAATCAGAATTATGGGCGATAGTAATACAACCCTCGGAAACCGTACCCGGATGCAAACGGAAGTTACCACGTTTCACACCCTCTACCCACGTCTCATCGTCAATTCCGCGGTCGTCACGCCATAACGCAAACCAATCGCTATTCCCCCGCCGTAGTTCGCGGCAGGACGTAATGAAACGATTGGTATTAGCCCTGCTTTTATTTATTTTCAAAGAATCGGCTGTAGCCCCCGCTCTCACGCCGGAAGCGGATATCACTCTGGTGAATCCGTCAATGTTTGCTCGTGAAGGATATCGACGGCACAACATGATGCTGTCGATGTGTTCACATAAACCGCCTGTTCATGAGTCATAACCCGTTTCTGCCATGAACAAGTCAGAGCAAATACATATAAACCAATAATTTTAACATCCAAATTTTTTGCGTATCCAATCACTTATCGAATACTTATATGCGCTTTATTATTTATTAAATTAATACATCTCACACCAAGATAATTCATCATAATAATCAACCGTAAAGTGATATACTATGCTGTTTTAAGCCTTATTTAAATCAATGGTTCAAAATCATTTTGCAATACAATTTGTAACAATTAGGTTATAGTAACACTTATCAAGTTACTTATTCTCTTGTAAATTACCATCGATTATTTCTTGCAAAAATGATGTACATCCTCAGTCATTTATTTAAACATAGGATAGCTATATGGCAGACATAGAAGGGATAGCGCGGAAGTTATATAACATCATTATCTCTCCTGATACAGTTACAGGGCTTATCAATGGTGGATTATCTGTTCCTTTAGATTATGGTTATCTGATTTACGGTATCTTTGATACGGATACAAGATATGAACGTGAAACAGAAAGAATCCGTATGATGACCGCGATAAGACATGACATTCTTAACTATGAAAATATCGTTAATGCAGTTAAATTAATCTTTCAGTTATTTAATAAATATCTATCCGAATCAGAACAAGATAGAATATACAGAAGTGTAGTTACCTCTATCGTGGGTAGAATCTCTACGAATATTATCGCATCGAACATCGCTAAAGCCGTTATAGAAAAAACGTCATTTACTTATGTAGTATTTAAGGGGAAAGGGAATCCAATAGCCTTTTTAAGTACTATCCTCTTGTTTGGTGGAATGGCAGAGCGATCCATCAGGACGTCTGATAAACTCAGGAATGAAGAGCCCGAGGTATACTCGTTGTTAAGACCCCGCGATTATGATCTGCTTTATTTCTTATTTGCCGATGCGGTACAACCTTTTGTGGATGCCATCCATGCAGGGTACACCGAGGGCAACCCCGTATTCGACAAGATTATGAAAAGAGTGGAAGATCATTTAAATACGAATGCTAAGGCTGGGTGATATGAAAAAAATCATCACGCCACTCGTCGATATAGTTCTCTGCACCTATATTATTACCACATGCTTTATTTGCCTGACTGAGTTTAATAACTGGCAGAATAAAATAATCGCAGTGACGATTATAATCGGTAGCGCTTATATCATCGCCATTGCATTGAATAGATTACTGGGAACAAAGATAGGTGTGTTAAGCGGTATTTTTAATTTACTATCAGGCCCACTATTAATTATTGGCGCTATTGTTTGCATAGCCTTACTTGACCCGTGGCCGGTTAAGGTTATTGGTCTGTTTTTATGGGTCATTATAATATTTTGTTTACCTTCATTTATAAATAGAGATAAGGAATAATCATGTCAAATCCAGCATATCTTTGGCTAACCGATACAAACGGCTCCCCTATAACGGGTAGTTCTCTCGTTACAGGGCGTATTGGCGCTATTGAATTAAAAGCGGTAACGCACCACCTATCCATTCCTGTGGATGGAAACACCGGGAGATTAACAGGAACCAGAGTACATACGCCTATTACGGTACAGAAAGATTTTGATAAAACAACGCCCCTTTTATACAAAGCGCTGAGTGAGAACCAAACATTAAAGTCGGCAACCATAAAGATGTATCAGATCCTTGATGCAGGTGTTGAAAGCGAATATTTTAATATTACATTAGAGAATGTAAAAGTAACCGGAATTACCCCCAACTTATTTCCTGATTCTGGTACAGGTACGCACAGCGAGACGATTCAGTTAAGGTATGAGGCCATCACCTGGAAACATTGCGATGGGAATATCATTTACAAAGATTCCTGGAACCACAGGGCAACGGCATAAATTCCCCTTAGACTAAAGGCCATTCAAAAAAGTGGCCTTTTCTGAGTTCAACTGATTATTTAAACCACCCTCGCCAAACAAGCCATCCAAATGCAACCGCATGGTTTGGAGGCATAGTATCTTGAAGCTATACCTCCTTGAGTAGCGCTAAATTAATTCAACACATTCGATACCTGCATTGCGATAAGCCCCTATAACTTCCGCTGCTCCAGGCTGGAATAAATCGTTTTAATTTCCGCTTGTAAGCTTTCGCCACGGTATACCATCGACGTATCGTATCGTTTGTACTTCTCATCACGCGTAGCGCTAAACCAGTTGAACGATCCTATGCACAGCAGCCCTTCATCACCAATCACGATTTTACTGTGAACACGGTTGACCAACATAGTCACAATGCCCAGCGCATTTAGTTTTTCCACTGCATCATTAAGGCGCTGCTGTTTTGCTTTGCGCTTTTCATAACTGACGTTTTGGGTATTAAAGCTTTTATCCGTTACGACAGTAATGTCGATACCACTTTAAGCACACCTGTTTTAGTTCCACGCACTTTTTGAGAGTTCCGGTTTTTCAGCCATCAGCCGGTACTCTTCCGGCGTCAGGTTGTTCAGGGACTCATGAGGCCGCTCGTTGTTATATTCTATCAGCCAGCGCTCGGTAATTTCCCGTGCTTCATTCAGTGTTCTGAACAGGTAAAAATCCAGAATTTCTGTCCGGTATGTCCGGTTGAACCGTTCGATAAAAGCATTTTGTGTAGGTTTACCCGGTTTAATAAATTCGAGCTGCACGCCATGTTCTTCGGCCCATTGTGCCAGTGCCCGCGAGACCAGTTCTGGCCCGTTGTCCATCCGCATTTTCAGCGGATAGCCGCGGTTTGCCACGATCCTGTCCAGCACCCGGATGATTCGCTGAGCCGGGATATTCCGGTTGATTTCTATCGCCAGTGCTTCACGGTTAAAATCGTCCACCACATTGAAGGTCCGGAAGCGTCTGCCGCAGACCAACGCGTCGTACATAAAATCGATGGGCCAGCTCTGGTTTAACGCTTGCGGTGTCGCCAGGGGTGCTGAATTACGCACTGGCAGCCGCTGTTTTCCCTTGCGACGAAAATTCAGTTTCAGCAGGCAATAAATCCGGTGAACACATTTATGGTTCCAGGTATTGCCCTGCCTGCGCAGCAGCTGGAACAGCTTCTTAAAACCGTAGCGCGGATAGCGTTCTGCCAGTTCAGTCAGCGCGTGGATCTCGGGTTCATCACGCCGGGTATCGGGCTAATAAAAATACACCGTCCTGCTCAGCGATAACGTCCTGCAGGCCTGGCGTAAACTTATGGCAAATTGCGTCGTCAGATAGCTGACGAGTTCACGCTTTATCGCTGGTTTTAAAGCTTTTTTTCGATGACGTCTTTCAGTGCCCGGCACTCAAGACTGAGATCAGCAAACATCTGTTTAAGCCTCCGATTCTCGTCTTCCAGATCTTTGATTTTTTTAATATCGACCGCTTCCATCCCGCCATGCTTTGCCTTCCAGTTGTAATAGCTGGCTTCCGAAATAGCGGCCTCACGGCAAACATCCTTGACGGTACGTTCAGCTTCGACGGACTTCAATACGGCGATGATCTGGTGTTCAGTGAATCGGATCTTGCGCATAGCGATCTCCTCTGGGGACATAATCAGTATGTCGGAAGATCTCTAAAAGTGAATGGTTCGTTTTGCCGGGATACTTACAGGTTGACTCAGATTGACTTCTGTTGAAAGGAGAATCGCGAAAAGCCTTGCGTAGCGCGGATTTCAGGCACAAAAAAGACGTCCGTCGACGTCTATTGATGTTCCGATGGTGCGAAGGCCGGACTCGAATTTCACACCTAATAGACTGATATCAATGTTGTTAAAAAACAGGGGAAAATAGTTATACCCGCACTTGTACCCACAAGTTAAAATCCGTATAAAAAATAGACAATGCGAGTAGTTATAAAGCCATACCAGTAGAACACCGATATGGCTATCAAAGCAAGATTCAGGCAGGCAGGAAAGTTTTCTTCAAAGGCACCAAAAGTTTGGTTTCGATATCAACCTGCTCATAGTTTTCAATGAGGGCTCTGACAAGATCGTCCAGCGTCCAGAGCGTCAGAGGTATCTGTGAGCGGTCGGCTTCATAGCGAGCATCTTTCGTAAAGCCCCCCGTACTGACATAAAGCCCACGATCTTCTGGATGACGACCGCCAATAAAGCTGCGGATCTGCTGACTCCCCATTTGCTCCCTGCGATGTTTTACCTCAACGATAATACGTGGATTTTCAAAACCAAACCCATCAGGTGAAGCAATGATGTCTTTACCCCGATCGGCTCCCGCAGGTGAAACCTGCGTTTTATAGCCCATACTGCGTAAAACTCCGGCAACAAGATTTTGCATCTCGTCCCAATCAAGAGAGTTAATACGATCTTTGATACCCTCAAACGCCAGCATTTCCATATCGCGAAGCGGATCAGAAACGACCTCATCTTCATCCATTGCAACTGGATTCTGAGTAATTACATCTATAGTGGGTTTCTTATCCTGCAAAAGCTCTTCTAGCGCATATTCTGGAAGCTGAAAAACCGTCAGCGTAGAACCCAATGTGTTTTTGGTAGCAACAGACAGTCTATCGCGGTCGATTTCTTGAGTATTCCATTTAACCTGCCGAGCGATCCCCATCCCCTCTTCCACCCATTCAGGATGATATTGGAAGTCGGATGTGACTTTGCCTAGCAAATAAGTACGGTTGGCTGGCGAATAGGTAATAACCCAATCACCCTTTTGGATCTCATTCACAAAACGCCAGACCTGCGATGCACCAGAACGGGCTGTTCCCAGCTTTGTTAAGGGATCTGCCTCCTGGTATAAGGCGAGTAACTGGGATCGGGACAGGCCGGGTTTGACTAATGGAGCCAGCTGAGACCAACCGATGCCTACAATTTGCTTATCGCGAAAATCGTCATAGAGCTTGCCGCCGTCACCGCGAATCATCCACATTCTGTTGCCCATACCCGTCCCTTCATGAGGAAAAGAAATTAAGCTGGATCATAAGCTTGTTCGCCGCATGCGTCAAAACCATCAACAACAACGGCCCAGCATTCCCGGATTGTACTTGCGATAATGTGCCCAGTTAAAATTACAGCTTCTATTTGCATGATATTTCGTCCATATAAGTAAAAGCACCAACCAGCATCGGCAGGTGCTTTTTGGAATGAGTAAATTAAATAAGTAAGGAAAGCTGCAGTGTGAATCAGGAAGGCTATTCCCAATATTCACCGTGCCGCGCTAATACGATTTCTTTTCAATAAACCAGTTGCCTGTCGCGCCCGCAGAATATCGACTGCCCGCAGATATGGGGACTGTTCTTGCCAGTCGAATCCCCTGCGATCAATACGAACCAGCCCGTACTTTTCCACCAGAAAATTAACGGCATCGGCCAAAGATATACCGGCATCGATATGTTCCTGAATTACCGTTTCATCACTGAATGGTGTGTCGTTGAGTGTCAGGCCATAATGTTGTTCCAGCAGGCGTGCAAGCAGCATTTGCCAGACTGCCACAGGTGACAGATATAGCGTCGCCGCCTGCGGAGTTATTGCAGGTAGAGTTTTCATATTTGCTCTTGTGAAAGTGGCTAACGATGAGTGCGGTAAACGGCGATGTATACGTAGCCGTAACTACCAAGGGTATCGGCTTCGCAGGTGAAACCATTGTGGTACAGGGTGACACAATGCGGGTGGCACGGATTAAGCTCACCGGTGGAGAGCATCAGCTCGAGTTGCTTCATAATCAGAGGAAATGCCTGATCGAGTCGCAGCGCCTGCTCTTCGGTGAACTGACCGTCAAAACCGGCGCGGTCGGCCAGAAAATGCAGGCGGCTCTTCTCCTGTACGAGCCTTGCGCCAAAGCACGGTGAGATGCTGCGACATAATCCCCATTGCTGTAAGTCATTTGATGACATTTTTGTTCTCCTTTACAACCAGCCACGTTCTGCAAACGAACTCACCGTCATCCCCCCGACAATGCAGTGGTCCAGCACTCTGACCTCAACCAGCGAAAGTGCCTTCACCAGCCTGTCGGTGGTTTGCCTATCAGCCTGGCTGGGCTCCGCTTCGCCGGAAGGATGGTTGTGTGCCAGAAGTACGGCAGCCGCGTTATGGCGCAGGGCCGACTTCACCACCTCACGTGGATGCACCTCCGTACTGTTGATGGTGCCGCTGAACAATGTTTCGCATTCCAGCAGACGGTGCTGGTTATCCAGGAACAGCACCATAAATACCTCGCGCTCCAGGCCGGTCATTTTCAGACGCAGCCAGTCACGAACCGCTGCAGTGGACGTAAACAATGCACCCGGCTCACGAAGATGTTTCTCCAGTAATGAGAGTGCTCGCTGAACCGTACGACGAGTTGTCACCGGCAATGCCGGTGAAGCTGTTAATTCGAAAGTCATACCGTTTCACTCAGTCGATAATCTGCAAGATGGCGCTGCATTCAGGGTGCTGAAGGGCATATTTACGCAGGCTGTAAAAGTGGTCACACATCACGTCACTACACGTATGCCAGGCATGGTGGTTCCAGACCTGCAAACAAACGGCGATGCCTGCCGCTTCATTACCGAGGATGGCGCTATTACCGTTAAGGACGTTAAACAACGACCATGTTTCGTAACCGTCCGGGGCAATAAAGGCTCCACCGTTACTGAGCGTGAAGAAATTCCAGATGCCACCGGTGTAGTCCGCGCATAACGCGTCCATCCGGCTAAAGACACGTGGCTCCAGTAATATCCACTGAGGAACCGTGCCGAAATGCAGAGGCCAGAAGCTGAGACGTTGTTCATCAGGGATAAGCGTGGCGGTTATAGCGTCTGGGACAAGAGAAGTATCAGGAAGGGCAATATTCATGGTGAGTGTCTCCGGAAATAAAAAGCCAGCCGGTAAGGGCTGGCGGGAATAAAGGGTCGTTAATTCAGTCAGGGTTTACGAATACCGTAAGAAGTGATGTAACGGTTAAGTAACCGTCCGGCTTCTGGCTCGAAGTTCCATGCCCGCCAGACCATCGTGCCGTTATAGCGTACGACCAGACGAAAATGTGTCCCCTGGTCGTCTTCGATAGCGACGTTCTTATATAGCTCTGTGAGGGATGTTGCCTGGTGGCGGGTAAACGGACCGTCGGGGAGGGAAAAAGCAGGTTCGGTATGCACGAGTATGTATCTCCGTTCCGATATCAGGACTGACCGAGCAATGACAGCATGTTCTCTGCCATCACCCACAGGGCGCGGTTGAGCTTCACGTCGCTGTTGATACCCTTAACGGCACGGGTATTTGCGCGCTTACCGTTTGCCGCTATCCCCACCAGTCCGCCTTTAATCAGGTTTTCCTGAATACGCTGATAAGTTGTCCAGAGATCTCCGGACTCATCCTGCCAGCGACGAGGGGCCAATAGCTGTGATTCCGTCACGGGCTGATGCTCCTCGCCAAAGCGATATGTCAGTGCAGCTTTTGCCAGTGCCTGTTGTGCAGGCGGCGGAAGCATTAGTGACTGCATGGCATCGCGTTTTTCCTCCACCCTGTCAAACACCCCAAGCACCTCGTAAGCCCCTTTGATAACCTTATCCACCACGTTGCCCTTATGGGGCACTCGCACCTCTCCAAAGCTCTCGCCGCAAATCAGTCCGTTCTGACAGACCGCTCGGAACAGTCCCGGCAGCATCTGGTATGAACTAGAACCGTCATGGCTGTTAAGCAGGATAATTTCCGGCACCTGTTTACCGGTAATCTGCCCTTCGCGGCGCAGACGTAGCATATGTTTGGTGTGTTCCCGCTTGTCGGGGTTACGCACACGGGTCTGGCAGGCAAAGAACGGCTGAAAACCTTCGCGCTGGAGGTTATCCAACAGAGTGATGGTCGGTATGCAGGTATAGCGCTCACTGCGCGATTCATGCTTTTCCTCACTAAACACGCTGGGAACATAGTGAGCAAGTTCATCACGGGTTAAGGGACGGTCACGGCGAACAAGGTTCACCGCACCAAAGCGGGATGCTAATCGCATGATCCACTCCTTTGTGTGTTTATCGGTATAAAAAGAAAAGGCCACGCTCCCGAAGGAACATGGCCTTTAACATTAAAAATGGCGTGGCGGATAAGACGTTATTGCCCCATGTATTCAACCCTGGCACCGGTGGCCCTACCATCAGCACCAACGGTCACCACCACCTTATCGTAGGTACGATACCCGGCATTGTAGACCTCATAAAACACAGTATTTCCCTCCACTTTGTAGCTGCCAAAATCAGCGGCCTCAGCCGTGTCACGGTCATACTCTTTCGTGTACGCTTCTTTGGCCGCTTTCATGACCGAGCCTTTGTTAATCTCCGGCGCTCGACTCCCGGCACTGGCAGCAAGGGCAGATACGTATTTCGGGCAGACCGTCATCATGTCCCCACGGGTGAATGTCAGTTGCGCACCAAAGACCTGAAGGGTCGATGTTTCCTGACCTGCAATCGAAGCAATTGCCTTTCTGGCGGCTGCAGGTGCCTGCCCGCCTTCAACCTCAACAGCCTTAAATCCTGTTTGCTGGTTGCACAACTGAGACGTGGGTACCAGATTGCCGTTTACACTGATGCGACTCCCCATCAGCTCCTGCGGGCCATTGGGGCAGCCCTGCAACTGACCAAATATGCCAATGGTGTTGTTTTTCAGCATCACCAGTGCCTGACCATTATCGGTCAGCGTCTGGCACCAGCCGTTTTTCACAGCCCAGTTACCCGCCTGAGCAGAAACCGAAATGGCTGACAAAACAAGTGCAATCACGGTCTGAATTTTCATATGTCACCTTATTAATGAATCAGAAGCGGCAACGGGGGACGCGGTACACAGAACCTGATGCATCTTTGTATCCGGACCATCACGTCAACGTCCCTGTTCGTCGTGCTCATGAACACTTTTGAGAAAGAAATATCCCTTTGCTTTGATAGGTAAAAGCGATCAATAGGGGGTTTATACATCGATATTTTAATAGATAAAAACGATCGATATTCTATTATCGATCGTTTTTACAGATCAATATACTGTTTTTTGAATGTGGTAATTGAGGGGTAAAGCGACGGATTTCAGCCAAATATTCGGTCCCATAATGCCGTGGCAAGTTGCACTAACTTTTGTCGGATACTCCTTAACAGAGCAGTCCAGACAGAAGGCAGGTGGTCAGGATTAATCACCGTGTCAAAAGCCTTACCCGCAGCCTCACCAAACTGCTGCCGTACAGCGGCGTCAGTGTCCGGGGTCTGATGCTCTGGTTTCAGCTGGCAATACACGGCACTGCTGGCCTGTACGGGCAAGGCATGCACAATCAACTCCACCAGGGCGGGCAGGTTATAGCCGGTATGTGCTGAGACAGCCATGACCGGGAAAGAGGACGGCAACTGACCGGCAACCTGCGCACTGACTGAAGCCAGTGAAAGGCATTGTTCAGAAGAAGGTGATGCATGCCAGGGCTCACCATCCCTGAGGGGTGGAATACGGTCGGCCTGAGTCAGTACAAACAGGAAACGTGAAGGGTCGGCACCGGCTTCCATCAGTGCCCTGTATGCCGTGATATCCGTTGCCCGGGCACGGTCATCGGCACGCAGTACCCAGATAATCAAATCCAGCTCTACCAGCAACGCCTTATAGAGCGCCAGATATTCCTCGTCATATTCCGGTGTCTCGCCCACCCCAGGTAAATCCACCAGTGTCATGCTGCGCTCACCAACGGTGAGTAACAGACGCTGGGGTTCCCGGGTGCAGCCCAGCAAATCACTGGTCAGACAGACGGTTTGCTGAAAAAGCGCGTTGCATAATGAACTCTTGCCCGCACCACTTTTGCCCATGATACCTATCACGGGTTCATAGTTAATCGCCTCCTGGAGGCGGGACAGAATACGTTCAGTAGCCTGCCGGGGTAAGAGATTGAGGCAGGTACGCACCACATCACTGTTATCCTGCGGATCGGGGAATTGAGGCATGATTTACTCCTGTGAAAAAACTATGCCGGGAAATTTTTCTCCCGGCGACTCACATGAGTAATGTAGGCGTTATATTTTTTGGAGTTATCGTTGCCTGTCTAGGATGGATTTTTGTAATCAAAAAGCTTGCTTTTATATCTTAGATACTCATCATGAATAAGTTTTTCAATAACTTTAATCTCTTTTTTATTAAGTACCACTGCTAACTCAGATAATTCCTTGCTGGCTTTGGCAGAGATTGTCAAATCATGTTTTCCAGACCTTCTTTTTCGTTGCTTAAAAGAATCACTCATTTTTTTCAGAAGTGCGCTTTTATCATCCAGAAATTTTCTGTAATTTTCCACATCCAGTTTACTCGGGATGGCCCAGCAATCAATCGCGCCCATTACACCAATGTATCGCTCATTAAGGTCTGCGGGTTTAAACCAGGACAGAACATTTCTTTTTATATCCTTTTTCTTTGATAAATACGACCATGCCCACTCAATGCCTTCATTATCATTTTTCTTTAACCATCTGGGGCTTTGAACCTGACTATTAAAAACAAGCCAGATACTACGAATATAATCGAATGTTTTCTTACTTTGATATGGACTGAGGGAACAAGACAGTTTATTCATGAAGGTAATAATTACCCGGCTTCTTTCAGCTGAACTCGTTGGATTACCAGATAGTCTGAAAAAAGAGTATAAGTTTTCCTCTCTTTGATCCCATTCCGGAATTAACACAGCCGTATCTTCAGGTAAATAAAGCTCCCGGGCAGAGGCTTTTCGTATATACGCCCAGAACCAAAAAATAGCACGTGAATTAACCTCCCCCTTCAACCACTTTAAATCGACGTCTTGTAGACATGAAGAATCTTCAACATGAAGACTTTTAGTTTTAACATTGCGTTTTTCCCCGGCCTGCATATTTTGCATTAAACGCTTAAAAGCTTCATCACCCCTGGTAGCGTTATTACTGCTTTCAGATACCGGGGGGCTTGAGATCGGTTCTCCTGTCCTGACTTCAATATCAGAATCCTCGGCCGCCTGCGCAGACTCGTCTTCTGGCCAAGAGTCGATACTAAATTCGCTCTCAGGACTGGTAAAGCGGCTCCCTCCCTCATGGAGAGGTTCTTCTGGCCTTGCTAATTCTTCAGCGCCCAGTTTACCAATCCCTTTCGGATAATAATTCTCATTATCGCTATCACTCACCGTTACCTCCTGTAGTAAAATCCACCATAAACAGTATGTATAATGAATCGATTATGAAGTAAACAAGTTTTTATTTTGAATGAAAATAGCTCGAAAATTGTAAGTTTTTTGTAAGAGTAAAATCGACGCCAACCTCTAAAATAAAGGGGGTTCCGGCGATTTACCAGGTAAAAATGAACATTCATAAACTTGTACAGCATACATAAATTTGTGGCAGGCATTCACTATGTTTTACATTGTCACGCGCACCGCGAATGTAGCTCACGTCAGTTCTGTTCTTATTATCAGGGTACAGGGCTGGACACGTTGTGTCCTGACAGCACTACTAGCTGGTGAGAACTAGCTGATGTAATTTTCTACTTATCAGCTGATGGTATGAGAAGGATGCCCGTTACTCTATCGATGGCAACTGGCCCTCTCCCGAACTCACACTAAATCGCGGGAGCATTACCATGACAAACAAAACTCATCCGATATCATCCAGTACCCAAACAACCACATCTTTACTGAATGATCAGCTCGTTGATATGACATTCATCACTGGCTATACAAACATGACCGATAAATGGTTCTACCGATTAATTTCAGAAAATGCGTTCCCTGCACCAATTAAACTGGGGCGTAGCTCACGCTGGCTAAAAAGCGAAGTGGAAAAATGGATGCTGGAAAGAATACAAGCATCTCGAGGTTAGTACCTTTAGTGTTGGTGTTTTACACAGGACGGTTACGTAATTTAATATAGGTTTTTTTATATAATTATACTCACTCTCATTTGTTCTTATATTCACCGCTTACTGTCAATGTCTCTTTTAAACACCCTCGCAAATACTATTGGAACAACCAGCCTCGTCTTTAAAGCAATAATTAATTTAAGTATCAGCTCAGCATTGCCTTAAAGAAAAGTCTTGCATGAAACATCACTATCTTAGTGCTTGCACTGGCCTCTCTCATCATCAGCTGTGGAATAATTATGCTCAAAAATTCAGATAGAAATTTTAATGAAGACTGGTTCCTAGCCTCAGTTCTCAATGCACACATCGATGAAATGATAAACAGATACTCATGCCTTTTGGCATTACGTATGGATTTTTTCTACAAAAAGGAAAGTGCCAGGCATTCACACTTAAATCATCAAACACTTGAACATGACTTGCGTGAATTAATGGAGAAAATGGCAAAAGAGAAAGGTGTGGTGGGCTATTTCTGGGTTGTCGAATGGACTGAACTACATAGATACCATGCGCATGTCGTATTCTGGCTGGACCGACAAAAAACACAGAGACCTTATCCTTTTGCCATTAAAGCGAGCAAGCTGTGGAATGAAATAACTCTTTGGGAAGGATGGGCATATCGATGTCAATACCAGCCGCAATATCCGGGAAATATAGACGTTCCTGTTCGGTATAACGATCCAGCCAGCATTTTGAATATTCGCCGTGTCCTGAGCTATCTGGCTAAGGAAGAACAAAAGGACGGTTTGTGTGCATACGGCTGTAATGACGTTCCTCCACGCTCAGCGTCGGGGCGTCCACGTAAGCCAGGCCCCTGATCCTACGGCTACGCAACTGGCGCTGTATGACGATACGATTATAGTGCTCTATCAGCGCGGAAAATACTCTAGTGGAGTGACAGAACAAAAAAAGTAACCACAAAACAGCTATCTCGCATCCGCAATTCCAGCGTGTTCAAATAGCTAAAAGCCGCTGTTATAAGCGGCTTTTAGAAAATATTCGATGAAACTTATTTTAAGTAATAAAATTCTAGTCCTTAGTAACTTTAATTACAGGTGTCAGGCATTCTTGCAAACTTAGGCCACCATGATTGTAGTAATCTCCCGCAGTAAATGCACTGATGCCAGGAGCCATGGCAAGTGACACTGAGGAATTCCAATACCACTCTACCTGAGGCAAATTCGTACTGGCATTATCCTTGAGAATAGCACATCTTGATAAGTACTTACGAACCAAGGGTTTTTCAAGATATGCTTTAGGTAATTGATCTGGAAGCCATAACCAACCATGATCCGTGACAATACGGATTTGCTTCCATCCTGCTTCAAACAAATAGCTTACCCTATCAGCTATTTCTTCAAGAACATCATCAATACCAAGAGGTAATTTTCTTTGCTGCTGATGTCCCAGGTTATCCAGGTCACCTGTTTGTAGCCACGCTAAGCCATTAGGCTCACCAGTATCCAATCCTTCCAGGTATTGCCACCCCTGTTGTGCCAATGCTTTTTTTAATTGATAGCTATTAAACTCACTACCCGTTGCCACTACTGAAGGCTTAAAATCCTGAGTGTCATAAGCACCGTTCAAAAGTGCAGCAACAGGAGTAACCGCAGCTTTCGCTGTATCAGTTAAAGATGGCAGAGCACTCCATTGTGTTTTGGTATCGACAATCAAATGACGCGCAGTAAGCTTACGCTCTAATACTTTAGCGCAATCAAAACGCAAACCATCTACAAAAAACACTACCATCCCTTTAACCTGGTAAGTAGCTGTCGCTTCCTTAATTTCAGTATTCCCGGGATATCCTTTTCTTTTAACCAACTGTTGGAAGTTGAGCGATACCTCGTTCAACCAAGGGGAATATATTATTTTTAATACATTTGCGACTAATTCCTGTTGACCCGGTTCTTTTGCCAATGCCATGGCCTGCAACGCTGCAGCATCGACTTGCCAGAAGCACTCCTGATATAGCTCTGCCATCTCTTCCGGTGACTGATGATTGAACACTTGCTGGGTCAATTCAGCGACTTTTGCCAGATGGGCCAAAATCTCGAGGTATTTAGATTCTCCTAATCGATACCAAAGCCAGCTTTCGCGCTCTTTATTCTGTTGATATAGTGAACAGATAGTTCCTCTAACTTTGTTTACATCAAGTTGAGGAAGGCCAGCAAGCGCATCGGCAAGGCTTTTTTCATTGCGAGTATTTTCAATAGGATAATGACTTAAATCAGCAGCTAAATCAGGGGTTACATCACGAAGGACAAGGATTAATCCTGATAGGTTATGTGCGGTATCTTCAAAGCGCTGCCACACTTCTTGCCACGCCCCCTGGGCAGATAAAAGGGATGCGAGCATTTGAGAATAATTAGCATCTGTTGGTTCATAACCAAACTGAGTTGAGCAAGTATTACTGAAAAGCGACCATTTATTGTCGTCCCACTGCTTACGCTTATCTTCGGGATTATTCAGCCACCCAAGTAGATCTTTAATAGGATCATTAAATACTAATGATTGAAAATCTTTAGCCTCTAACCGCTTTCCTTGTAGGTCTTCAATACGGGATTCTAAAAGATCCTTCAAGATTTGTGGGATAATTTCTAATGTGTTTTTATCTTTTGCTACATCTAATTCAAGCCCAACACGTGGATTTGTCAGAAAAGAACTTATACTCCAGTCACGACCTGCTGTATTATAGGCCCACCAACATCCGCGATATTGCAATTCAGCTAAAGGTCGTAAATAGTCTGGACAATCTTCGATAGCGCGTAACGCTTTTCGCCCAATTTTGGGAAGATAGATAATTGGTGTTCGATCTTCAGGTAACATAACCTCTTCCAACACCCCAGCAATGGCACACTTTAACCAAATAGCCGGACCAATCCGCTGCTCTGGTTGATATTCACCAAGCTCGAGCAGCTCGGGAATGAATTGTTTAATCAAAGGCATAGCACTTTGCCATTGGCAAGTTTCATCTGTCCATAGAACCGCTGCTGGGGCCTCTTGCACCGCAGGATTAAAATTTGCACTACCTCGTAGCTGCTCTATCAATTTATCAATTACTTGCATTCGTTATCTCCCGACGACACCCGGTAAACTAAAGAGAGTAATAGCCTTATCTACCATCGCGGCTGTTCTTTGTTCAATTTGCGCTATTGACCAATTATCAGCAACAACCAGTTCCTGATTAAGATACAAACCATTGTTGTAGCCTACAGGACATTTATCCCGGGTCGTACGATCGCGTTTTTCCAAAAAACTCTTATTCCCTAAAGAACTGTTGTATCCCGAAATAGTCAAGTTACCAAGTTTATGCACATGGCTTTGACGATATTGCTCCGCCAACATTTTATCGCCATCCGCTATCATAGCTACCCAAGAATTAGGGATGTTTAATCCTTGTGGGAAAACATGCTCAATGGTCCACACATATTGCTTGCCTTCCACTGCCCATAGGTCTACTTGGTTCTCCTTGGTCATCATGCTTTCTTCAAGAGCACACAGGATAAAGCGGCAGACCCAGCTATTTTCTTCGTATAGACCGCCACTAAGCGCTTGGCGGAAATGCTCATCAGAGGTACTGACAGACCCTAGGTTATTAGCAATAGCACTCACAACCTGCTCACCGTGGCAGCTTTGCAGAATTTCAGTTAACTCCATAAATATGCGATTTAAATCCCGAGTAGCAGGCACATCAGTAGTGTTCCTACGGACAAAGAAGCTGGTCAGCAAAGTGACCACTTTTTCAATATGCTCAATGCTCAATGCTAAGTTCTGTCGTCTGGCAAACAACATTAGCAATAAGAGATAAGAAGGAGCGCCTTGAATTCTATCCAGACTTTTAAGCAGTTTTGTTAGTTTCGGTTCATCCGGAACTTCGCAGTTCCCTACAATCTGCGCATACCAGTCAGAATGACTGCGCATAGTTTGTAGGAATTGATGCGGATCATGAGTAATCAATTTTTCGTAAATTTGAATAAGATTAGATTTCGTCGCTACTGGTACATTGACGATATCTTTTAACTCAGGCTTGAACGCATTGTAGTACTGACGGAAAAAACGCTCTTGCACCCCATAATCATCCCCCAGGGCTTCCATCACTTTGGTCCAGCTGATAAAAGACTTATCAATACTGCCCGGCTCAATCTGTTCGATCTTCGCCAGTAGCTTGTTTTTCATTAAATCAATCGCGGTAAGAGGCACACCGCGATTGTTAAGTGACTCAAACAGGGTATAAGCATCTGAATGACTTGCCACCTCTATTTTTACCAGAGTAGATGCATTAACTTTATCAAGTAGCACATTCAGTGCCTGCAATGGGGTTTCGCTCTCACTAACATACTGTTCAATGCGCATTAAAAAATGTCGATAGGCACGAAATACCCGACGATTACCTGCATTGGAAACCCACTCAGCCTCTTTAAGAATACCTGCCTCTTTCAACACCGCCAGGTAATCCTGCTGGTTGGCATTTTGCACCTGAGGTACTAACCGGGGCTGGTCCGCATTCTTTTTTAGCACCAATTTATGCTTCAGGTTATACAGCTCTATCTGCTGCTCCATCTCAAGTTTAATGCCCAACTGGTTGTAGCTTGCATAAATGGCAGCTAACAATAATGACAATGTGGTCATTCGCTGTTGGCCATCCACTAACTCTAACAGCTGCAGAGCCAGCGTATCTGTACTTTGGTTGATACAGATAATCGACCCCAAGTAGTAATTAAGGTCGTTTTCTAACAAATCTTCAAACAAAGCATCCCATTGCCATTTACCCCAGGTATACTCCCGTTGGTAGCGTGGGATGGCATACACCACCCCGGCTTCAATATCCAACAAGGTTGACACCGGATAGTTGAATACTGATTTAATCATCCGTGATTTTCCTTATTTTCATATTCGTCTCTGGCAGCTTGTTTATCAGCAAGACTGATATGGTGGTCATTGATACGCGCCCCCTCTTTTTCACCATACTGCAGTCCCAGATAATACCAGGGGGCCGATTCAACGTCGTTGCCGCGGTCTTTACCCCACTTAATATTGGGCTTAGTGCGTAAAACACCGGCCCCCTTCTTATCCACATCTGGTGCCTGCATAAACGGACGAATATTAAGGCGCACACCATCATTTAAGTCCGGGTTCCAGCCCATAGGCTGTTCGTGTAACGGTTTCCAGCGCACAAAAATGTCGAGACCACTCTTGCCGGTGATGGCATCTCCTTTAAGGATGGCTTCCAGCGAGTCTTTGAGGTTTTTAGCCGCCATCAAACGACTTTCTGCACCATCAATGCCTTCTTTGAAACCATGCTCCTGAGTACGGATCCAGTCCCCAAGATAGGTATAAATCAGGCGCTCTAAACCCTGATAATTGAGCTTATGGTAGTTGACCAGTACTGAGAATCCATCTTTAAGACCATCCCAGATTTGCCAGATAAACGGGCGGTGCTGGAAAAGTTTGCAATGTTGTTCAAAGAATTTATCCCGCAGCCAGTTTTCCAGGCTCTTACTACTAACGCTGGCAAGCAGATCACTGAGAACACTGGATGACCAGTCCTCTTCGTAGGCAGCCTGCAGCATGGCTTCCAGGCGAGAAGCAGCGGCTTTTTCCCCGCGAAGTGCTGGCAGGCAGACTATGCCATCATCATCCACGAGTTTAAGCAGTTCATCAGATTTACCAAGCCAGTGAAGCATCTCATCAGCCAGCTCCATTTTGTCATCCAGCTCTGCTGGCCACCGGTAACCCAAAAGGCGAGCAACCGCAACTTGTAGTACTGTCTCGTCGGTTCGCTTATCAGCGATAGCAGTCCATTTTTTTTCTTCATCCCAGATAACAGAGCCACAGGGATGGCCATGGAAGATCCATTGTGTTGGATCATTGGTGTATGGTTTTGGGAGGCCGTTGGGATACTTTTCTTCTGCTACTTCAGACCAGTATTCAAGGTCAAATGGAATTTTAACAAGAGTGGCATTAGTGACTTTAATTGATTGATCGACTTTACGAACTTCTTCTCCAAAAGTATCTGATTCACAGTAAGCCCAGATAGCTTTTAAAGCATCCTTTTTTTTCGGAATAATTGTGGCCACGTTCTGGTGGAAACGTTCTTTGCTATATATATAAGAAAACAATTTCCCCATTCGATGGACTGCAATCCCATTACTACCAACAGCTTTTAACCCTTTTGATGGATAAGCCGTAGGTGAAGCATGTAAGAACCCTTTACCTTGCTCCCATCGAACAAGCCAAGATTGCCCATCGAATTGTGAATAATTATCTGGTGTAGCTTGTAAGAACTCCCATATTTTCTTGTTTTTTCTTGCAACCTCCCAAAACCCTACTATATACATAGGGTCATCACTGCTTTGCAGTCCTACCAACCCATCAGCATATTCATCCAGTAAAGAAAGTTTATTCTCTTGCCCAAAGGAAACTCTCGCATCCGGATTCTCCAGTTGCTTCAACTGCTCAACACCTTTTACATCCTCAACAAATAGTTGACCTGCTTTCTCTGCTGTGGTTTTAGCTGCAGATACATCGACTCCATGCAGTAATGATCCTTGAGTCGCAATACCTTTGGTAAGAGTGATCAAAATCGCCTGAACCACCTCGCCTGAAATAGTTTCAAATGCTCTTGGTCCCAGACGCGCCACCAGATCCCAGCTATATTCTGTCAGCAGTTTTTCACGAAGCTTCTTATAGCTGGCCAGAAAAAGCCAGTTCTGGGGTAATACGATGGTCGATGTTCCACCGGTTGGACTGAAATTTATACACCGTTCCAAGAACACTGTCGCCAGGTCGGCCTTTGCTTCCGGAAAGTAGTTCTCACAAAAATTTTGTAAGGTGTCGCACTGCTTGCCACGGGCCAGATAAGGCACATTGGTTGCTACCAGATGATAACTTTCAGACAACAATTTAGCTGCTACTGCCAGACCCTGAGCAGTTACCTCGGCTGTTTTTGCTTCATCGTCGGTTGCAGCTTTCGCATCCAGGAGAACCTGCCAGGGGGAATCTTTGCCTTCAGTTTTTCCTTCGTAATAAGCCGTATTGACGTCAATCAGGCTGCCCAGCACCGGGGCATCTTTGAAGGTTCGGGTAAACCAATTAAGTGCCTCGCTGATATCCGGATTGTGTTTAGCAAGCGCCAGCCATTCCTGGGCAGCTGCGCTGACATCCAGCCCTGAGCAGGCAATATTTAGTGCAGGGAGGGTACGGTAACCACCGGCATTGGGATATCGCCAGGCCTCCAGCGCCAGAGCAAAAGCAGCAATCTCCACACAGCGACTGTCAAGTTCAAGGCCATGAAGGTTATCAGCAAGCACCTTATCTACAGCGCTTCTGGCATCAAGTCCTTCAAGCTGCATACGCATTGGTACCAGCATCAGGAATAATGCAACCAGAAAATGCCCTGAACCACAGCACGGATCCAGCGTTTTCAGTGCACGAACTTCCTGTGGCCAGCCATCAAACCAGCCGCCGGCGGCTTGCCACAACTCACCCTGCTCATCGCTGGTTTTAACAAAACGCAGATATTCCAGCGGTACACCATCAATGGCAGCAGCCTGACGTAAAGTTTTCTCATCACTGGCCGAGCGTAAATCCGCATCCGTCAGCTGTTTTTTCGCCCACCAGGCACCCAAGCTGTTATCCAGCAGGAAGCTCACCATATAAGGCTCAGTGAATAACTGGGTGACCGGGCTTAACTCATCCGCACCAATCGGAATACCCGCCGCATTTACTTCCTTTTTTCGTTTGCTTTGCCAGAACTGGTAACACCATCCCAAGCTGTCCTGGGCCTGAAAAACCGCACCAGGAAGTGTCAGAATCAAATCCTCTAATTCACGAATGCGATCGACGGGAATTTGCAGCTCAAATACGGGGGAATCGACCCGAAATACCTGAGGCAGCATTCTCTGCGCCAGCTTGCCGGCCAGTTCCCAGCCATCTTTACAGCCTTCTTCTTCAGCATATTCCTGACAGTCGGTCAGCGTGACAGCAAGATATTTATCCAGCATTAGCAGATTGTTTTGCTCCAAAAAGCGGGCAAATAACATACGATGCCAGTGCTCATAGCTGACCTCCGCCTGCAGGCGTTCAGTTCCTTGCACACCATTGGCCTGCAGCTTGTCCCCCAACTGGCGGGCATGGGCACGCAGGCGATTACGCAGCTTACGCTCATTATCGTTCAGGTATCCAGGGGCTTCCGCCGTCTCCACTCCTAAACGTATTAATGCTTCTGATGCAGCTTTTTCTATCAGTTCTCGGGCCCTGACAACAACTTTTTCCAGCTGATTTCTAAGCGTTTTATCCAGTGACTGTCGCATGTAGTACTCTTAAATTGAGGTTACTTCTAATTTTGCATATAGACTCGCACCTAAAGCCCAGACAAGGTTGTCTGAACTTCAGGAGTGATGAGAGGTTATTTCAACGATGCAGGACGATTTTCAGCTAAAGCGGACATAACTTCTTGTCTAACTTTTGCCAACCAAGAATCGAGCTCAGCCTCTGTTTCAATGACTGATTTTGGTAAAAGTACGATTTTTGCTTTAGGCACCAACATATCAACCGCATCCTGCCGCATACGGCTAAAACGGCCTGCCAAAGCAGAGGTTTTATCACTCCACCGTTCTAACGAGGTATTTTCAATACAATCGAGTACTCTGTCGTTATCAGATAATGGTGACATTTCCAGGTTATCCAGATGATGCTTTGTCAGCAATCGCTCCTGCTGCTCTGTAGAAAGCTGGCTCCAGATTGGATCTTCATGCAATTCCTTTAGACACTCGTTATATTCAGTTTGAAAATCTTCGTACTTTTTCAAAATCGCAACGCGAATTTTTTCAATTACCTGCTTCAGCAACGGCTGTACTGGATCAGGATCGGCTAACAGACTTCGGTTTTGCTCAATTGCATGCACCTCGTTCATGAGCACGTCAAAACCAACTAAATTTTGGCAATACTTAAGCGCCGATTTTAGTTCGCCCCAGCGAGCTTGTCTGACGAACACTTTTTCAGCAAGCCCTTTCCAACTCTCCACTTCATCGATAATATCGCGATGTCGTTCGAAGGCAGCCATTAGCTGTTCATTACCAGAAAGCCTTTCAACTTCAACAAGTAATTCTGCTTTTGGTGGTAATGGTAATGGGGCGTCGCCTCCCGCTTTACGAGCCAATTGCTTGGCGGTTTCTATCGCATCTCTTAATTTGGATTGCTCTTCACCATTGGTGCAGTTCAAACCAATCGCATGGATCAAACTTCGAATGCCTGCCAACTGCCGCGGCGTCAAACTTACGGTTTCAGGACGGAAGTTTGTTTGAGAGACTTTGCTACGCTCCAAACTTTTCGCATCGACTGATTTTTCCTGAGAATCGCTTGCTTTCAATACACCAGCAGCCAACATGGTAAAAAGTGCGCCGTCAACGGTATCTTTCGGCCAGCCGAATGGAGCAGACATAAAGTTATCTCGTATCTCTCCCCCAGTTTTTGCAACACCTATAAATCGTTTAATGGCAACACAGACAGGATGCTTTTCCACTTCATCATTATGACCTACAGCTTCCAGAGCATTTGCATCAGCGAATTTACTTGCGCGCTCAAATACCTTATCCCATCCTTTTTGATCTGCTTGCTTAAACTCTGTGTAGAGCCGTTCAGATGCTTTCTTACCTGCATTCTGGAACTGCTCAACTAATGTGTCGCCAAGTACTTCGCTCCCACCAGCCATTTGTACCTGGATACCATCAATAATTTCTTTAAGGATCAGTTTCTTGGTGCGCTCAGCTTCATACTTCCGGTGCTCCATTGCAGCGCGAGCGTCTTTACCCGCATCCGTAGAGGGTATCCCACTCACTTCCAGAGTTGTTTCCGCCGCTTTAAAATCGACAATCGCGCTCAGTAACTCATTACGGCGAATGGACGGAACATGAATGAAAATAGTAGCGTCATCAGGGTTCGCACTACGCACTGCATCCTCGAAAGCTTTTTCTTTACATTCAAGTACATGAGCATAGAGATTTTTTTTAGCATCGGCAGGAAGATCCTGATCGAAACACACGGTGATCTTACGGGGTTCGTTACTGACCCCTTGATTAACGCTACTAAACCCTAGAGCAGTGTTAACACGGTTTTTTATTTCGAGGCTGCGGAACGTTTCTAAACGCTGTGGGTTACCGCGTAGATCATTTTGTTGTTGTTTGAAAGTATCATGCCACTGCTGGCTTTCAAGCGTTTGCAACCTGTATTCAACACCTGCACTAGTATTCATTGGCAGTAAGTCGCCGTCATCAACCAGTTGTTGAATTAAATGTGGCAGTTTTGCTCTCAGTTCATGCTTACCATCACTTAAATGTTCCAAGAGTAAATCAGCGAGGAAAGCTTCCGTTGAGGCAATACCGTGATTAATATCTGTTGGTAGTTTACTAATGAGCAGTATCAACGAAAGTACTCTACCCTGGAGGACTTCATCTTCGTCCCCAGCCTTGAAGCGAGCTATCTTTTCGTAGATCTCTTTGCCAATAACACCCGTTTGTAGCAAGTTGATTGCAATTTGTTCATAGATAAAATCGGCAGGGACAACAGAACCCAACGGTTTAAGTGCCGTAGATTTTGTAGCCTCATGCACTACACGTAACTGATTTCGTAGTTGAGATCCGGTTCCGGTTTTATCCAGCGCAGGTAGGACTCGCTCCCAGAAACGACGACGCACTGGCAGTAACGGATAGTCTGCAACCATCCATTTTTCATCGTCTTTATGAGCTTCAATAATAGAACCACTCATATGACGATTAATCTCACCGAGGTTATGATGTACCACGGATTCGATCCCTGCTCTGGCAGTTTCTTTCTTCTGGAGAATAACTTTCCGGATTACCGCATCGACATCAGTATCCTCAAGCTGAACAGAAATCTGGAAACGCCCCATAAGGCGTTGCAGGTTTTGCAACCCGGATAAGGCACTTTGCCCTGTGGCGACGAAAAGTAATTTCGACTTAAGTGCGCCAGCTTTACAGCATGTTTCAACGGTCTCTTGCACAAGATGAGCACGATCGGGATCATCAGCGATATACTGCTGAACCTCGTCAAGAACAACCAAAGTTAAGGGCATTTCGCCTTCATTTGACAATGCATCAACAATCGACTGAACCATTTCCGTATTTGATACATCATCAACAATTTTATATTGCGCACGCAGCATATCTCGTACTTCTTTAGCATCACTTCCAAGAGATGGTAAAGCATGTAACAGCGCATTCGCCATGACTGGTGAAACATGGAGATTGCGCAGTTCTTTCTTCCAAAGGTCTTCGCCTTCTTTACCTTTGGCATGCTGTTGGATGTAAGCTTTTACTTGCTCAAGTACCCCTTCAGATCTTAACCAAAGTTCAAATTGGGCAAGATGATATTGCTCAGACAACCCAGCTGATTTGAAAATGATCGCCAACAAGGCTAATCGAACTTTGTCTTCTGCTCCCGCCCCCAAAGTTCCTGACGCGGCATGAAGTCCTCCCAGTCGACTTCCCAATGTTGAAAGTTCGTCAAAATATTGTCGTACATCATCGGGTAACTCAACCAATGAGCGAGCTTCTGCTCCGCTCTCCATTTTCTGATTCACCCAAAGGGTTCTGAGCATTTTAGCTAGATGCGATTTCCCAGAACCGAAAAAGCCTGAAATCCAAACTGCAGGTTGTTCACCAGAACTTTTAACGTTTCGTAAGTAGTTGCTAAGAATATCAGCCATGCCTTTGGCATAAGCTCCGCTACAGACAAACGTCCGCAGCTCATAATCTAATGTTTCAAGAGCCCCTTTGGAGAGATCATCTTTTACCTCAGCCACACCGTTGTTGGCCAATTTGCTTTCCAGAGGGTCAAGTTTATAAATTTCGCGGTTTAGCATTTTTCTTTACCTAGTTAAGCTATGGTGATCGCAGTGGCTTGATATCCCCAGCCATCTTTGGCATCGAGCAGTTTGTAGTTATTCTCATGATATTCTCCGGGGAAAAATACCACCAAGCGTCCCTGTACTTGAGTCGTTAAAGATTTAACTAAAGCGGAAACTGATACAAAGCCGAACATGGTCCCACATCCCATAAGAGCCACTACAGATTCAGGTGTTTGGTGCGCACTAATCTGCTCATGGAGTTTCGACACAAGCTCTTCAGCAAAATAGTCATAGCTTCCTTCCAGATACTCTGGATCTTCAAAATAAGCCTCTTTGTAGTCCTGTCTGGCCATCCAGTAGGGGAACTCATTGGTCAAGTCCAACAACAGCCATGGATGCTCGCTTTCGATGCATGCATGCTCAAATTCAGTCATACGAGCACGAAGCTTAAGCTCATCTTCTTTGTCATATACGACAAAGATAGCCTTCTCTTCAGCTGAGATATTGTTACCCCATGGCACACTGATGTGACTGGAAAAACTTTTCAGTAATTTTGACAATCTGTCAGACATCACGTTATTCCTTAACTAGGAGATTCAGAGGTGCAAAAGACACTTCAACGACCTCACTGGCTTGTTTGAAATTAATCAGGCCTCGCAAAGTTGCTCTATATGCAAGCTCGTACAAAGTTGTTTCATCAACTGGTAATAGTTTCATCCAAAAGCTATCAAACAAACGTTTACCTGAAAGCCCCTGAAAGTGCCCAAGAAGTAGAGCAAAAACCACGTTCACATACGTTACTTTTGGGTCAGTACGTTGTTTTTTAACCTTACCTGAAAGATAACCTGATTGAGTCCAGGTGCCACTAATGTTTCGCGCAAATGACTGAAGTGATGCCTGACTAAATCGATCTGGATCGTCTTTTGCTAGGTGTTCTTCCATAACGCTTCTGGGTAAGATTTGCCCAGGCTTAAGTGCCGTAATGACCCCAACAGATTCTCGAAGTAGTGGATCTCTTGCAATAGCCAATTGCAGTGCGAGTAGAGGCTGAGCTTCTTCAGATAGCTCCCAAAGTTGACGAAAAAATTTGAACAAAGGTATGTGCGGAGACATCCCATAAAGACCAACCATGTGCCGATAAGTTAGTTTCCTGGCACTAGAACTGGGTTTATGAAGAATATTGTCATCCACAATGCTTACCCTATATTCTTCTTGTAAGGTGTTCTCAGGCCGTGCCTGGAGCAATATCTTCAATTCTTCGATCATCATGCAACGCGCTGCATGAGGTCCATTTTTTCCAAACTTGAATCCATACTGAACTAACTGCTCATGGTTCATCAGGATACCTCCTCAAATCCGAGTACTAAAAGCCATTTTTGATAAAAAAACTGCTTTCGTTTTGCTTTAGCACTCAAGTATATTGTTCGTAAACATGTAAAGCCATTATCTGCAACTATCTTGATTTAACTGAATAAATGGTTACCAAAGTCGAATGGGCTAACCCTACTTTCACGATTTCTATCCAGATAATCCGCCCACCACTGTAACATCAACCTACGCTCCCCAAGATGTTCCGCCTTATGGATGTAAGCCGCACGCACAGAGTTACGCTCCTGATGGCTCATCTGCCGCTCTACTGCATCCCTCGACCACAACCCCGATTCTATCAGTGAACTACAAGCCATGGTCCTGAAACCATGCCCACAGACTTCCGTTTTTGTGTCATAGCCCATCACTCTTAGAGCCTTGTTCACCGTGTTCTCACTCATGGGTTTACGCGGATCGTGATCACCAATGAAGATCAGCTCACGGTTTCCACTCATACTTTTGATCTTTTCCAAAATGGCTAACGCCTGCCGCGACAAAGGAACAAGGTGAGGTGTCCGCATCTTCGAACCTCGCTGAGAATGTTTAATACCTTCCAGCGGCTCACGCTCTCCCGGAATCGTCCACATGGCCGTTTCAAAATCCACTTCTGACCAGCGGGCAAAGCGCAGCTCGCTTGAGCGGATAAAGACTAACAAGGTAAGTTCAACAGCAAGTCGGGTTAATGGTCTTCCGGAATAGTGATCAATGCGATGAAGTAATTCAGGAATACGATTAAGCTCCAAAGCCGCACGATGCTGTCTTTTCGCCGTAGCAACCGCACCGGCAATCTCTTGCGCAGGATTGTAGTCGATTAAGCCGCTCTGAACGGCAAAGCGCATAATCGCGGTAGTTCGCTGCTGTAAACGGGCGGCGACTTCAAGGCGTCCGGATGACTCGACTGCTTTGATGGGTACAAGTAGGTCTCGCGTTTTCAGTTCTGCAATGTTCCGCTTACCAATGGCAGCAAAGAGATTATCTTCAAGGCTTTTCAATACACGAGCACTATGCGATGCAGACCACTTCTGATTGCTGGCGTGCCACTCTCTGGCTACCACTTCAAACGTTATCGCCTCTTGCTCCTTCTCTACCTTACCGGCTTTCTTGTTCTCACTGGGATCGATGCCATTAGCTATTAGCTTACGGGCTTCATCCCTGCGTGTCCGGGCATCCGACAGCGACACTTCAGGATATTTCCCCAGCGCCAGCATTTTTTCTTTACCACCAAAGCGATAACGAAGTCGCCAGTATTTAGAACCGTTAGGGTGAACAAGCAACACCATGCCTTCACCGTCAGTAAGTTTATAGGCTTTTGCTTCAGGCTTAGCCGAACGAACTTTCACATCACTCAGAGCCATGATGAGTATCCTTTCAAGGGGCCTGTGTGGGTACAAACATTATCGAACCGGGATATACCCGCAGTTGTACCCGCATCAGTAAGTTGATGTAGATTGAATCAGGTTGACTTAGGTTGAGTGAAAAAGCGAGGAAAGCCTTGCGGATACTGGATTTCAGGCACAAAAAAAGACGTCCATTGACGTCTATTGATGTTCCGATGGT
>NZ_JAGRRB010000015.1:0-215 GCF_018223925.1 Klebsiella sp. 10 | reverse complement strand
CGGCTTCAGTTTTTACCGCCGTTCCGGGGCGCGACTGCCATCAGCAACCCTCCTCTCACAACCCCCACAACCCCAGCACCACCTGCCAGCCACTCCCCTTTCCCCTTGCCCCCCAAACTTCACTCAAAGTCATCTCTATTTTTTCTCACACCATTCTCACCCGAATCACTCAACCCACCCATCCCCAATATCCACTCCCCAACTATTCCCCCCAC